>MEEF01000019.1 GCA_001724355.1 Mesorhizobium sp. SCN 65-20
CTTCTACGTGACGAGCAAGAACAGCCGCACGAAGACGGAGAAGCTGTCGTTCCGCAAGTACGACCCGGTCGCCAAGAAGCACGTCGAGTTCAAGGAAACCAAGATCAAGTAATCTGGTTTCCACCCGAACGCCGAAACGCCGCCCTCCGGGCGGCGTTTTCGTTTTCAGGCACAAGAGTTGCCGCAAGCTGCGCAGAAGTGCGTTTCAGCACTGAACTCGGCGGGGATGTTGAATTTGGGGGCCGGTCGGCTATCTGGCAGCGGTACGAGGAGGCCACTATGTGCCAGTGCCGACCGGCCGACCCCACGGACCCAGGAGATGCGGCGGACCTGAGCATCATGGGGTATCTGGCGGATCCTCCGGCCTTGGCTCCTCGTGCCGGCGTCCGTCTTGTTCTCGCGGTCACAGTCGCGCAAGATTATTTGGAAATCAACACTTTCTTAACCAAGCCTCGCGGGCCGCTTGGGTTAAGGTAAACAGTTCAGCTTAATGTCTAGGCCTTTCGGAGGCGTCGGCTCTAGGCTGCCCGCGCGACCACCCGGTTGCGACCGCCCTTCTTGGCCTCATACAGGCCTATGTCGGCACGCTTCATCAGTTGCGCGACCGAGTCGCCGTCGAACATCAGCGACGAAACACCGACGCTGACGGTGACAGCAACCTGGGCACGCGGCTCGCCAACCGCGAACGGTACGTTCGCCACTTCCCTGCGGATTCGCTCCGCGACGATTTCGGCGGATGCCCCGTCCGTGTCCGGCATCACGATCACGAACTCCTCGCCGCCGAATCGACAAGCGAGATCAATGCCGCGAACGCTTTTCCTCAGCCGCCGCGCGAATTCGCGCAGCACCTCGTCGCCACCGTCGTGCCCGAAGCTGTCGTTGATCTGCTTGAACCTGTCCAGATCGGCGATGAGCACCGACAGTGGCCGCCGCCGCGCCACTGCCCGCTCGAACAGTCGCGGCATGTGCCCGTCGAGATACCGGCGATTGTGGAGCCCGGTCAGCCCGTCCGTGACCGCCATCTCGATGCTCTGGCTGACGCTCTGCCGGAGTTCGTCGTTGTAGCGCTTGCGCCGAACCTGGGTGCGCAGGCGCGCAAGCAGTTCCTGCCGGTCGAGCGGCCTGACCAGGTAGTCGTTGATGCCGAGTTCCAGGCCTCGGATGATGCGCTCGTCGTCCCTCGGCCCGACGAGCAGGACGATGGGCACTGACCGCGTCCGGTCGAGCGATCGCAGTTGCGAGCACAGTCTCAGCGGATCGAAGTCGGTGAAGTTGGTCGACACCAGGATGCACTCATAGCCGCCCTCGGCAGCCTGGAAGACGCCGGACTGAGGATCCATCGCAAGGTCAACCTCGGCCGCGCCGTCGAGCAGCGCGCAGATATGGGCCGCCGACGACGTCTGCTCGTCGACCAGCAAGACGTGCGGCAGCTTTTCCTGCAGAGTATCGGGACGCGACAGAAGGTCGGCCACGCCGATGTTGTGGGTCGTTGCCGCGCGAAGGCGCAACTCGTCCGTCAGGACCTTGAGCCTGACAAGGCTCTTCACCCGCGTCATCAGCTGGAGGTCATTGACCGGCTTGGTAAGGAAATCGTCCGCTCCCGCATCCAGTCCGCGCACCCGATCAGATATGTGGTCGAGTGCCGTGACCATGACCACAGGGATATGCGCAGTCGCAGGATCCGCCTTCAAGCGCCGGCAGACCTCGAACCCGTCCATCGAGGGCATCATCACGTCGAGCAGGACCACGTCGATCTTGCCGCCCTCGCAGGCGGCGATCGCTTCAAGACCGTTGAAGGCGGTGGAAACCTCGAAATACTCGGCTGTCAGTCTCGCCTCGAGCAGCTTGGCATTCGCTGGTATGTCGTCCACTACGAGGATGCGGGCAGTCATTGCTAGTACCCTGTGACATCTGGCGACCGCCCGTCAGGCATCGCCGAGGTAGGATTTTATCGTTTCAATGAACCGTGGAACTGAAATCGGCTTGGAAATATAGGCCTCGCACCCTCCCTGGCGGATGCGCTCCTCGTCCCCCTTCATCGCGAAGGCCGTGACTGCGATCACCGGGATCGAATGGAGGTCGTCATCCTCCTTGAGCCACTTGGTGACTTCGAGTCCCGACACTTCCGGCAACTGGATGTCCATCAGGATCAGGTCGGGACGATGCCTGCGGGCGAGGTCGAGCGCCTCCAGCCCGTTGCGCGTGCGCACGGTCTCATAACCGCTCGCTTCGATGAGGTCGCGGAAGAGCTTCATGTTGAGCTCATTGTCCTCGACGATCATCACTTTCTTAGCCATCGAAATCCCGTCCGGATTGCACGCCGCGATTCGGCAGCAACCAACATGCGCACCCAGGCGCGCACACCAACCCCGAATCCGACGTTACCTCAAGAACATTACGAAACGTAAAACGCCACGGCCAATCACGGATCGTTGCGCCTTGCCGTGCAGGCCCATAGCGGCTACTTCGATTATCGCAATGGAAGGGCCAACGATGCGACTGCAAAAGGGCGGACAGAGGCAGGAGGCTGCGGAAGCCCTCGCCATCCAGGCACTCGGCTTCGTCGCCGCCGATCCTGAGCTCCTGCCCCGCTTCCTGGCCATTACCGGTATCGAACCGCACCAGATCCGGCTTGCCGCGACCGAGCCCGGCTTCCTCGCCGGCGTCCTGCAGTTCATATTGGCACACGAGCCGACGCTGCTGCGCTTTGCCGAAGAGGCCGGCATTGCGCCAGGCGAAGTCGGCGCGGCCGCCCGCGCCCTGCCGCTCGGCAACGACGACCACGACCGTTCCATATGAGCCTAGATCCGGAAACCGCCCGGCAGATCGCCGAACTCGCCCGCGACAACCGCCCGCTTCTCGTGCTCGACGTCGACGAGGTGGTGCTGGAGTTCATGGCGCCCTTCATCCGCTTCCTCGATTCCCGCGGATTCGAGCTGCTGCTGAAGTCGTTCCGGCTCACCGGCAACATCATCGACCGCAAGACCGGTGAAGCGCTGGACCAGCAAGCGGTCTGGGCGTTGCTCGACGCCTTCTTCCATGCCCAGCGCGACTGGCAGACCGGGGCACAAGGCGCTGTGGAGGCTGTGGCCGAGCTTGCGGCAAGCGCCGAGATCGTCATGCTCACCGCAATGCCCCACCGGCATCGCGAGACGCGGCGGCTCCATCTCGATGCCCTGGGCTTCCCCTACCCGCTGCTCACGACCGAAGCAGCCAAGGGTCCGGCGCTGAGGTTGCTGAGAGGCGACGGCGGCCGCCCCGTCGCCTTCGTCGACGACATTCCAAGCAACCTCGTTTCGGTGCGCGAGTCGGTCGCCGACGCGCACCTGTTCAACCTGATGGCCTACAGCGAGATGCGCCGGCTGCTGCCGCCCCTGCCGGACGACATCATCGTCGCCAACGACTGGACCGAGGCCGCGCCAAAGATAGCAGCGGTCCTGGGCCTCTAGGGCCGCTTATTGTTGGTTGTCGCCGGGCTCGCGCCACCAGTCGCGCCCGGAATCGAGTTTTTCGATCCCGGCACTGTCGAGGTCGGCAGCCCATTGAGCGGCCGTCCTGCCAACCAGCACGAGATCCGGCGCGATCTCGGCCAGCGGCACCATCACGAAGGCCCGGTCGAGCATGCGCGGATGCGGAATCTCGAGCCCAACGTCGCTCACGTTGCTGTTGCCGAGCAGAAGAACGTCGATATCGATCAGCCGCGGCCCCCAGCGCTCAACCCGCACGCGCTTGAGCTTGCGTTCGACCTCCAGGCAGAGGGCGAGCAGTTCGAGCGGAGCGAGCGTCGTCGCAACCTCGGCCGTCACGTTGAGGAAATCCGGCTGGTCGACCTTTCCCCATGGCGGGGTGCGATGCAGCGACGACACGGTCACCACGCGGGTGCTTCCGCTTTCATCGAGCATGTGCAAGGCCGCCGACATGGACTGCGCCGGATCGCCGAGATTGCCGCCCAGACTGAGGAAGGCGCGCTCCTCACGCAGGCCAGACAACGTTCACCTCTACGTAATCCAGGACGCCGCGCACCGGCGCGTTGGGCTTGCGAACCGTGATCTCAGCCCGCTTGATCTGCGGGAAGCGCTGCGCGAGCGCCTTGCCCACCTCCAGCGCGAGAGCCTCGATCAGGAACCGGCGCTCCCCGGTGATGATCTTCTCGATCACCTCGAAGGCGACACCATAATCGACCGTGCTGTTGATCGAGTCCTGGTCGAGCGGGCGGTCCGGATCGACGGTCAGCTCGGCATCGACATAGAAGCGCTGGCCGAGCGTCTCTTCCTCGTCCAGCACGCCGTGCCGGGCGAAGAAAGCGCAGTTCTTCATGCGGATCTTGTACATGGGGGTCAGCGTCCCGATGGTTTGGTCTGGCGCGCGAGCATAGCATCGGCGAATGCCAGCGCGTCGACGTTGATTGCGACATTGTGGACGCGAAAGACATGCGCGCCCTTCATACGGAGAATGACACTCGTGGCCGCAGTGCCGGCATCGCGGTCGGCGGCATCCCGTCCGGTGACATGGCCTACAAACCGCTTGCGCGACGTGCCGGCCAGCCACGGGTATCCCAGCTGCTCCAGTTCGCCGAAGCGCGCCATGAGATCGAGGTTCTCATCCGCATCCTTGGCGAAGCCGAAGCCGGGGTCGAGCACGATCTGGCCCTCGGCCACACCCGCTTCACTGGCAATTTCGAGCGAACGGCGCAGGAACAGGAACTGGTCGGCGATCACGTCCTGCAGTTTGTCGCGATCGCGGCCTGTATGCATGATGACGAGCCCTGCCCCGGTCTCCGCAGCAACGCGGGCTATACCCGGTTCGCGCTGCAGCCCCCACACGTCGTTGACGATATGCGCGCCGGCCTGCACCGCCAGCCGCGCCGTCTCTTCGCGATAGGTATCCACCGAAATGAGGGCGTCGCGCGCCCTAGCGAGTGCGGCGATGATCGGCAGGACGCGATCCTGCTCTTCAGCAGCGGAAACGGCAGCCGCGCCCGGCCGCGTCGACTCCCCGCCGACGTCGATGATGTGCGCTCCCTCGTCGATCATGCGCTGCGCCTGTTCGAGCGCCCGCCCGGGCGCCTCATAGCTGCCGCCGTCGGAAAAACTGTCGGGCGTGATGTTGAGGATGCCCATGACGAGCGACCTCTCCCCGAACTCGACATGGCGCCCGTGCGCCAGTTGCCATCGCTTGCCGGTCATGCCGTCGCCACAAAGAAACTCCAGAGGGTCGACCATCACGAATTATCAACGCTTGCTGCGTCAACTCGCGGGCGGTCACATTCAGCGGCGCGTTTCGAATTCCGTTGCGCCGCCCACGCCCCTAACGCAAGGTAGGCCAAGAGGCAACTAATGAAGCAACTCCTCCTAGCTACCTTGATCGCCGCGGGCGCCTCCCTGCCCGCGCAAGCGGCCACCGTGTCGAAGACCTACAGCTACTTCACGATCACCGGACGGACGCTCGACGAGATCGAGAGCCAGTTGATGAGCCGCGGCCCCGAGGTCAAGAGTACCGGCGGACGGCACCCTGGCGCCACGCAGATGGAATTCACGACCCGCATCGGCTACTCCGAGGGAAAAGGCGGCTGCTCGATCGTCTCGGCCCAGGTGAGCGTCAAGGCCAAGGTCATCCTGCCGCGCTGGCGCCAGACGGGCAAGACGGACGCCGACGTGAAGCTGATCTGGGAAACGCTTTCCTCCGACATCAAGCGCCACGAGGAGAGCCACGTGGTGATCGCCAAGAACCACGCGCGCGAACTGGAACAAGCCCTTCAGGGTATCAGCAGGCAGAAGACCTGCGCGATAGCGGCAGCGAAGGCCAAGGCGACGAGCGACAAGATCCTGTATCGCCACGACCGTGCCCAGGAGCAATTCGACCGCATCGAGGGGATCAATTTCGAGAGCCGGATCATCCGGCTGCTGCGCTATCGCATCGAGCGCCTCGACGCCGCCAAATCGCGCGGCTGACCGCCCCAGCGTTCTGGTACTTTAGTCTGCGACGCCAAGCTTCTTGTGCAGGCTGGTCGATGACGTCGTGTACTGGAACACGATCCGCTCCTTCGGGCTGACGACATGCTTGGCCGCCTGGGCCATGAGCGCAGCCTCATGGAAGCCCGACAGGATCAGCTTCAGTTTGCCGGGATACCAATTGATGTCGCCGATGGCGAAGATGCCCGGCTCGGATGTCTCGAACTTCTCGGTATCGACCGGGATCTGGTTCTCGTGAAGGTTCAGGCCCCAGTCCGCGACCGGCCCGAGCTTCATGGTCAGCCCGAAGAACGGCAGCAGCCGCGTGCACGCCACGTCGACCTCGCCTTCAGATCCCTTGACCTTGATTGAGCGCAGGACGCCGCCTTCTCCATCAAGTCCCGAAACCTGGCCAATGACGAGATCGATTGCGCCGGCATCGCACAGCTCGTGCATCTTGCGCACATTGTCGGGTGCGGCCCTGAATTCGGGCCTTCGGTGCACGAGCGTGACGCGCCTGGCGACGGGCTGGAGGTTGAGCGTCCAGTCGAGGGCGGAATCGCCGCCGCCGACGATCACCACGTCATGGCCTCGCAACTCCTCCATCCGGCGTACCGAATATTGGACGCTCGCGCCTTCGAAAGCCTCGATGCCCGGAATGGGCGGCCGCTTCGGCTGGAACGATCCGCCGCCGGCAGCGACGACCACGACCTTCGCCTCGAACACCTCGCCTTCATCGGTCGTCAGGCGGAAGCCGCCATCTTCGATCCGTTCCAGCGCCGTCACCATCCGGTTGAAGGTGAAGTCCGGCTTGAAGGGCGCGATCTGCAGGAGAAGCTTGTCGACCAGTTCCTGCGCATTGATGGCGGGATAGCCCGGAATGTCGTAGATCGGCTTTTCCGGATAAAGTTCGGCGCATTGGCCGCCAGGCCTGTCGAGAATGTCGATCAGGTGGCAGCGCATGTCGAACAGGCCGAGTTCGAACACCGCGAACAGGCCAATCGGTCCGGCACCTATGATGAGAACGTCGGTTCTGGTGATCTCGCCCACGGCAACACTCGCCTCTCGCCAATCCGGCCAGGACTGTGCATGACCCGGAGGGCCATGCCAAGCAAGAGAGCAGTCAGCCCTGGCGCTCGGGAACCGTGACTACCAATCCGTCGAGTTCGTCCCTGACCTTGATCTGGCAGGACAGCCGCGAGGTCGGCCGAACTTCGTAGGCGAAGTCGAGCATGTCCTCTTCCATGGCTTCCGGCTCGCCAACAGCCGGCATCCATTCCTCGTCGACATAGACGTGGCAGGTCGCGCAGGCGCAGGCGCCGCCGCACTCGGCCTCGATGCCGGGCACGGCGTTGCGGATCGCATTCTCCATAACGGTGGAGCCGTTCTCGGCCTCGACGTCGAAGCGCGTACCGTCATGTGTAATATAGGTAAGCTTGGTCATGCTCGTTCCAGACAGAAATCACCCGGCAGATAATGACTCCACCGTGCAAGTCAACAGCCGCGCCATTGCGTCGCGCATTGTCGGGAGCCCGACAGGGCTAACGATTGATCGCGGCCACGAAGTCGCGCACTTCGTCTATGAGTCTGGAAAGACGCCTGATCAGCGCGGCATCGTCCGGCCGGTTCTCCAATTCGGCGACGCAGTCCGCGATGCCGAACGCGCCAACACCACGTGCCGACCCCTTCAGCGCATGTGCCAGCCTGAGACGCTCCGCCCTGTCCGCGTCGCCGTAGAGGTCGCGCGCGGCGACCGCCTGATGGATGAAGAGGTCAAGCACCTCGCGTTCGAGATCACGGTCGCCCATCGACTGGCGGGCCAGATGATCGAGGTCGATGGGACGCCCTCCCGACCGGGTCGAAGACTCACCGCCCGGCATGTCGAATGCCCCGGATTGGGTTTCGCGCGCTACCATTTAACCCCTGCTGGATACTCGCCTCAGGGTTGGCATCGTATGGGCCGCATGTGGATAACCCGTTAACCCGAGGAAGCCCGGAATCCCGCGGCGCCGGGCTTCGGAGCGAGCCTAGCGTTAACCTTATATTTAAACTTTTACGCATCGGGGAGAATGCAGGTTTTCTTTACCCGATTGTGTCACTACGATACGGGCGGTCCATAACAAGCCTCGTACGCGGACAAAAATAGGACAAAAAGTCCAGCAATTCCGCGTCGTTAGTACAGGGTAGCGAAGGCATGGCGAAGAAGTCTACAACGACCAAGAACATCGAAATCGACGTTGCCAAGGAACTCGAGGAAGCGCTCGACTTCGATCTGGCGCATGCCGACGACGGCGGCCTCGACATGGCTGCTTCCATGGACGATCTCGAAGCGCAGATCTCGCAAGCGGCCGAGGAATTGGCGCGCGAGAGCAACAATCACAAGGCCGCCGCAGCGGCCAAGGCCGAGGCTGCTCCGGTGCGCCCTGCGAACCCTGTCGCGGAGCCGCCGACCGAATTGCGCCCGGTCGAAACCCGGAGCGCCCCGCAGGCTCCGCTGCAGCCGGAAGGCTTCAAGCCCGCCAACGACGAACGCCAGAAGGACTACAAGAACCTGCTGCACAGCCTCAACCGGCGTGCATCCAGCACCGTCTATTGGGCGGTCGGGTTCGTTTCGGTCGCCTGGGCTGCCGGCGGCGTTGCACTGGCCGACCGGCTCGTCACGCCCAGCATCTGGGACATCCGTTCGTTCGACGACGTTCTCGCGCGCCCTAGCCTGCTCGCTATCGCCACAGCCACCGCCGTACCGATCGCGCTGTTCTGGGCCTTTGCCTCGATGGTCCGCCGCGCGCAGGAAATGCGCATTGCCGCCCAGTCGATGACCGAGGTCGCCTTCCGCCTCGCCGAACCCGAGAACATGGCGCAGGACCGCGTCATGATGGTGGGCCAGGCCGTCCGCCGCGAAGTTGCCGCCATGGGCGAAGGCATCGAGCGCACGCTCGCGCGTGCTGTCGAACTCGAGACCCTCGTGCACACCGAAGTCAGCCAGATCGAACGATCCTACTCGGAGAACGCGGCCCGCATCCGCGCCCTGGTCGACGGACTCGGCAGCGAGCGCGAGGCAGTCGTTTCGCACGCCGAGCGCGTACGCTCCTCGATCGCCGGTGCGCATGAGACGCTCCGCGACGAACTGGGCTCGGCCAGCGACATTATCCGCGACAGCATCCTCAACGCGTCGACCAAGCTGTCGATGACGATCACCAATTCCGGCGACACCCTGATCGACCGCCTCAACGAGGGCGGCGTGAGCCTGTTCGATGCCATCGACAGCCGCATGGACACGATCAGCGACCGCCTATCGACCTCCGGGGAGGCCTTCGCCAGCCTGCTCGACACGCGCATCGCCAAGCTGACGCAGAGCACCGACGAGGTGACCCGTTCGCTGACCGACATGCTCGATGACCGCACCTCGGGCATGGTTTCGCTGCTAGGCGGCGCCGCCAAGACGATCAACGCCGAATTCGAAACCAGCCTGCAGGGCATCGAGCGCACCCTGGCCGAACGCGGCCAGGCCCTGATCGGCGAGTTCCAGACCCGCGCCGAGGCGCTCGACACCGGAACTGCCAAGCTCAACGCCGCGCTCGAGGCGCGCGCCCGCCAGATCAACGAGACGCTGGTCGAGCGTGCCCGCGAGATCGCCACGACCTTCGTCGAGGGCCGCGACTCGCTGTCGGCCATGATCGACCAGGGCAAGACGCAGATCAGCGCCGACCTTGCCGACATTATCACCTCGACCTCGACCATGCTCGAGGCCCGCGCGACCGATTTCGCCGGACGCATGGAAGCGGCCCGTCATACGGTCTCAAGTGCCTTCGACGGAGATATCCAGCGCCTCGCCGATGCGCGGGTTGGCATCGAACAGGCGGTCGACGAGCATACTCGCAAGCTCTCAGAGGCACGCGACCGCATGGCCGCAGCCCTCAAGGACGATCTCGGCAAGTTTGCCGAGGGCCGCGCCAGCATCGAGGCGGCGGTCGGCTTCCAGGTGCAGAAGCTCGCGGAAGGCCGCGGCCTCATCTCTCGCGCCCTCGACGACGACATGCGCAAGCTGGAGCAGTCCCGCCAGGCCATCGACGACACGCTCAGCAGCCAGTTCAGGCAGCTCGCGCAAGGCCGCGAACAGCTCGCCCAAGCGCTCGTGGAAGACTCTGAAAGGCTCGTCCAAGCCCGTACGAACATTGATGAAATGGTCGCCGGCCACGTGGGCAAGCTGGCCGAGGGCCGCAGCATCCTTACGCGCGCCCTGGAAGCAGACCTCAACAAGCTCGCCGACAGCCGCGCCAGCATCGACGGCCTGGTCGCAGGACAGGTCGAGAAGATCGCCGAGGGTCGCGCCATACTGGCGAAGGCCCTCGAAACCGATCTCGACGGCATCAAGGCACTCGTCGACGGCCACTCCTCCAAGATGGCCGCGGACCGTGCCGAACTGTCGCGCAGCCTCGAGTCCGACATCGCCAGCGTCCATGGCCTGATCGAGGACCACGCAGGCAAGCTCGCCAACGAGCGCGCCCTGCTGTCCACGACGCTGGAATCCGACCTTGCCAAGCTGGCCGACAGCCGCGCCAGCATCGACGGCCTCGTCGCCGGACAGGTCGAGAAGCTGGCCGAGGGCCGCGACATCCTCAAGCGCGCGCTCGAAACCGACCTCAACACGATCCGCGGCGCGATCACCGCGCAGTCCGAGCAACTGGCCGAAGAGCGGTCCATGCTGTCGCGCACGCTGGAATCCGACCTCGAAAAGGTGAAGGGCCTGGTTGCCGGGCATGCGGAGACCCTGGCCCAGGAGCGCGGCGCACTCTCGCGGGCGCTGGAGGACGACATCGCCAAGCTGGCCGAGAGCCGCGCCGGCATCGACGGCCTCGTCGCAGGCCAGGTCGAGAAGCTCGCCGAGGGCCGCGACATCCTCAAGCGCGCGCTCGAAGCCGACCTCAATGCCATCCGGGGTTCCCTCTCCTCGCAGTCCGAAAAGCTTGCCGAGGAGCGTGCCATGCTGGCTCGCTCGCTCGAGGCCGATCTCGACAGCGTCAGGGGTCTCGTCTCGCAACACGCCCAGAATCTGGTGGCCGAGCGCGGCGCCCTCTCCAAGGCGCTGGAAGAAGACCTGGCGAAGCTCGCCGAAGGTCGCTCGGGCATCGACGGACTCGTCGCCGGACAGGTCGAGAAGCTCGCCGAAGGCCGCGACATCCTGCGCCGCGCACTCGAAGCGGATCTCTCCAAGATCGATGGCATGATGATCGGCCAGGTCGACAAGCTGGCTGCGGGCCGCGATGCGCTGACCAAGGCGCTCGAGGCAGACCTCGCCATGCTCAACGACAGCCGTGGTCTGATCGACGGCATCGTCTCCGGCCAGGTGGCCCGGCTCGCCGAAGGTCGCGACACGCTCACCCGCGCACTGCAGGATGATCTCGGCAAGCTCGACGACGCCCGCCGCGACATCGACCTCGCCATCGCCGGTCACATCGATCAGATCGCAGCCAAGCGCGTCGACATTTCCGATGCCATTGCCGGCGACATCCAGAAGATCGAGGAGGCCTTCCAGCGCCAGACCGGCGTCATCGAGGAACGCACCAGCACCATGGAGCGCGCGCTTTCGGTCGGCGTCGACAATGTCCGTGGCGTGCTCGAAAAGAGTGCCGTCTACGTGGCCGGTGCCCTGCGCGAGAAGGTGATGGAAGTCACCGCAGCGCTCAATGAAGAGGCCGGCAAGGCCTTCACTGACGCCGATCGCCGCATCGCCGAGCGTGCCGAGCAGACGTCGAACGCCCTGCTGGCACGCGCCGAGGATATCGGCCGCGCATTCGACGAGGCCGACAGCCGCCTCGCGGCTCGCGCCACAGAAACCTCGAACTCGCTGCTCGCCCGCGCCGAGGAAACGGCCGATACGCTGTCGGCGAAGGCCGGCGAGATCGCCCGCACCTTCGACCACGCCGACCGCTCGCTCATCGCCCGCGCCATCGAGACGGCGGAATCGCTCTCGTCCCGCGCCAACGACATCCTGCGCAACTTCGACTCCGCAGACGAGCGTCTGGGCCTGCGCATCGGCGAATCTGCCGACGCGCTCGCCGCCCGTGCGGCCGAACTCGGACGCATCTTCGATACCGCCGACGAAACGCTCGCAGCACGCATCGCCGAAGGCGCAGATTCGCTGGGCAGCCGTGCAAGCGAACTCAGCCGCATCTTCGACGCGGCCGACGAAAAGCTCGCAGCGCGCATCTCCGAAGGCGCCGATTCGCTGGGCAGCCGTGCAGGCGAGTTGAGCCGCATCTTCGACGCTGCCGACGAACAGATCGCCGCGCGGGTCGCCGACAGTTCCGCGACCCTCGGCAGCCGCGCCAGCGAGATCGTCCGCAACTTCGAGGAGGCCGACCAGCGGCTTGCAGCGCGCGTGTCGCAGACCGCCGAGGCACTGGCAGGTCGCGCAGCCGAAGTCGGCCGCGCCTTCGAGGACGTGGACGGCCGCATCGCTGCCCGCGTCGACCAGACGACCGAGATGCTTCTCGGGCGGGCCGAAGAAGTCAGCCAGGCGTTCGACGGCGCTGGTGGAAAGCTTGTCGATCGCATCGCAGCAAGCACCACCTCCATCACCGATCATGCCGCGCAGATCGCCAACGCCTTCACCGAGACCGAACAGCGCGTCGTGGCCCGTGCCCACCGCACTGCTGCGGATCTCGATGCCCGCGCCAAGGCGATCGACGAGACGCTCGACAACGTCGACGCCCGCCTTGCCGCTGGCGCAGAGGGCGTCGCCACCCGTATCGGCGAGCACCTGGCCGATGCTGAGAGCCGCCTCGCCCGCGGCGCGCAGTCGATGGGCGAGAAGCTCGGCGAGCAGATCGCCCAGGCCGAAACCCAGTTGGTCGCCCGCGCCAATGTGATCGCCGAGACGTTTACTGCGGTCGGCCAGCACATCGGCCAGAGCACTAACGAGGCGGCACGCAACATCGGCGCGAACACCCGCGAGCTCAACGCCATGCTCGCGGAACGCTCGAACGAGATCGCCAAGATCCTCGACGAAACCGCCCGCCCGCTCGTCGACCGTTTCGCCGACAGCGGCTCCGAACTCCAGCGCAGCATGGAAGAAGCGACCGCCCGCGCGACCGAGAAGCTGCGTGCAGAGAATGCGGCGCTGGCAGACGCAATCGCAACCCGCACCGCCGAAACGCTTTCGGCTGTGGACGGCGCGCGGTCGACGCTCGCCGAAAGCGTGGCGGACCTCATCGGCCGCATGAGCACGTCGAGCCAGCAACTCGGCGAACTGGTCGAACGCGCGTCGCAGAACCTGGCGAATGTCGACGACCGGCTGACCAACAGCACCAACACCTTCTCCGCGACCACGGAGAAGGCCGCTCAGACCTTCGCCAGTGCCGCACGGCTGGTGGACTCCAACACCAACCGGCTGACCGACCTTTCGTCGAGCACGTTGCGCGAGGTGGCTTCGATCGCCACCAAATTCGACGAGCACAGCCGCTTGCTGACGAGCGCATCCAACCTGCTCGCCTCCGCGCAGAACAACCTGGAGCACACGCTCGAACGCCAGACCTCGCTGGAAGACCTGGCCGTCGGCCTGGTCAAGAAGTCGGAGGACCTCGAGCGCGTGATGCAATCCTTCGAACGCCTTGTCGGCCAGACGCTCGAAAGCGCCGAAGGCAAGACCATGGCGTCGGCCGAGAAGATCCGAGCGGCCATCGCCGACGTCGTCGAAACCGCCACCAAGCGCTTCGCCGATGCCACCGAGGACATGCGCCGCACGGCCGGCTCGATCAAGACCGAGCTCGAAAGCACTCGCGCCGAGCTCAAGAAGGGCGTGCTCGACATGCCGGAAGAGGCGAAGGAATCGACCACCGCCATCCGCCGGGCCGTCAGCGAGCAGATCAACGCGCTCAAGGAACTGTCGGCGATCGTCGCCAAGTCGGGCCGCACCGTGGACGTCTCGGACGCCTCGCTGCGCGCCGCGCCCCAGCCGCGACGCCCTGCTCCGCAGCCCGAGGCCCGCGAGCCGCACATCCCGCTCAGCCCCGTGACCGGCAGCCTGCGTGGCGCGCTCGACGTCGAGCGGCCGGCGGCGGCAGCAGCGGCAACGGCAACGCCGCCCCAGCCGGCTCGCGAGCCGGCTAATCGTGGCCAGCAGGGCGGCTGGGTTCGGGACCTCCTGACCGGTGCATCGCGCGAGCAGCAGCCCGCCCGTCCCGCGGGCCAGGCTGAACCGCGTGCAATGCCTGCCCAGCGGTCGCCGCTGCACGTGGTCGAGTCCCTGAACTCGCTCTCGGTGGACATTGCCCGGGCCATCGATCACGAAGCGTCGATCGAGCTCTGGAACCGCTACCGGCGCGGCGAGCGCGACGTGTTCACGCGCAGGCTCTACACGCTGAAGGGCCAGCAGACCTTCGACGAGATCCGCCGCAAGTACCAGGGCGACGCCGAATTCCGCACCGCCGTGGACCGTTACTGCGACGACTTCGAGAAGCTCCTGAAGGACGTCTCGCGCAACGACCGCGACAACATGATGACCCAGACCTACCTGACCTCGGACACGGGCAAGGTCTACACCATGCTGGCGCATGCGGCGGGGCGCCTGAAGTAGGGCTCCCGGTTTCACCGAGGTAGCAAGGAATCAAGATGGGGCAGCAGGCGGAAAACCTACTGCCCCATTTGTTTTCATCCTTGTGCGAACAATGCCGAGCTCAGTCGGCAGCACGACCGCGCCAGCGACATCGAGCCGCGACGAACTACGAAAGATCAGTCGCTAAAAGAAATTCGGGCGTCGATCGCCCGTCATCGTGCTTGCCGACCCGTCAGATCAGCGATTCCGTCCACCTGACGATGTCGGAAGCTGCCTGCCCGAAGGCGGCGTCCAGCGCGGCGACATAGGCGTCGTTGCCGGTACCGGAGATCGGAACATTCGAGGCAAAGACGCGCGAGGCACGAACCTGTCCGTTGCGGTCGTTCAGCAGGCGGACGTAGAGCTCGACGTCGGCGCGCTCACCGCCGGCCACCAGAATCTCGAAGCTGCGGATCTCGACGATGACCTGGTAGTCGATCGCAAGGCCCTCACCCGGCTTGCCGACGCCGACGAAACCGCCCGCGCGCTGGAAGGTTTCAGCGAGGCGCGCCTGGACGATGCGCGGCAGGCGATCCGACCACTGCGCGCCCTTGAGGAACTGGATCGATCCGGGGGCCGACTTGATGACGATACGCTCGCCATCGAGCGCCTTGAGCGCCGAAGGCTCGGCGATGAGTATCTGGCGCCGGCTCTGGCCGCTGCGGCCATGTACGGTCGGCGCGGAGAGTTCGTAGGTGTCGAGCGGCGGCGGCGTGCTCACCAACAGTGAGGTACAACCGGACAGCGCCACCATGGCCGCAACGAGCAGCGTTGTCGATCTAGCAGCCTTCACGTGCTGTCCCCGGTAGACTCACTCGCGCATGGCGCGAACCACCCTCACCCCCTGTCATGCTGCGGCAGGCACGCGATGTCAACGACGCACCCGTCCGTCGAATTCACGCACCGTGCCCTCGCCGCCGGTGATGATGCGCTGCGGATTGCGCTGCAGGTCGCTGATCGCCTGCTCGATGCGGGTGACCGACCGGCGGCTGTCCTGGACGAGCGCCTCGACGTCCCGCAGCCCCTGGCCCGAGAACCGGGCGAGGCCGTCGGTGATGGTCCCCATCCGGGCATTGAGCCTATCGGCGACCTGCTTGAAGGCCTTGAGCGTCTGGCTGGCATCCGACATCAACCCTTGCGCCTCGCCGGTACCGAGCAGGTTGTCGACCTTGGCCAGCACGCCGTCGACGCGAACCGAGGCCTGGTTCAGCCGCGACGCGAGTTCCTTTGCATCGGTGACGATCTGGTCGATGTCCTCGGCGCGGTTGCCGAACTTCTCGGTGACCTTCGCGATATCGGCCGCCACCTTGTTGGCGTTTTCGCTGGCCTGACGGATGTTGGCGAGCGACTCGCGCACGGTTTCCGCATCGACGCCCTCGAGCACGCCGTCCACCTTCCCGAGGGTCGCCTCGGTCTTCTTCGCGAAATCGTTGATCGAGGCGACAGCGGTGTTCACGCCCTTCACGATGTCGTCGATCTGGTCGCTCTGCTCGCCCAGGCGCGTGGTGAAGGTGTCGATGTTGGCTACGATCCTTTTGACCTTGTCCTGGTCGACCGACTTGAGGATGCCTTCTGCGGCCTGGATGGTGCCGTCGAGCTTGCCCGACACGCCCGACAGCTCCTCCGAAAGCGCGCTGACGCTTGCCAGGAACTTGTCGACGCCGTCAGCATTGCGCGCCAGAGACTGGGAGAATTTCTGGGCGTTGGTGACGGTTTCGGTCAGGGGAGCGCGGACGTCGTTGGTAAAGCCCTCCAGATTGTTGAGCACCGTGTCGGCGCGCTTGAAGATGTCCTGGGCCGTCTGCAGCAGGTTGGTCACGGCCGATGGGTTGGCCACGATCTCTGCGGTCGTGCCATCGGCCTCGGCCTTGTCGAGCAGATTGGGCTCGTTGACGTCGGCGCCCTTGAGCTCGATGTTCGCCTGGCCTGTTAGGCCGGCAAGGCCGATGACGGCCTGGGTCGACTGGGTGATCGGGGTCAGCCTGTCGATCTCCGCATCCGCGATCGCCACCCTCGGATTGGTCACGTCGAGATAGACGCGGCGCACGTCGCCGACCTTGACGCCGTTGAACAGCACGAAGCTGCCGCGGCTCAGGCCAGACGCGGAGCCCGGGATGCGCACCCTCAGCATTGCCGTTTCGCCGCGATCGCCGATGGCAGCCGTCCAGTAGACGAAGGCAAAGGCGGCCAGGATGGCCACCAGAGTGAAGATGCCTACAACGACGTAATTGGCCCTGGTCTCCATCACATCATTCCATTCTACGCTCTTGCGGCGAGATCAAGCTGGCGAGCGCGCTTTCCGCGGAAATACGACTTCACCCAAGGTTCCTCGGACTTCAACATGTCGTCGATCGTTCCTTCGACAAGCACCTTCTTGTCGCCGAGCACCGCAACGCGGTCGCACACCGAAAACAGGCTGTCGAGGTCGTGCGTGACCATGTAGACGGTCAGTCCCATCGTGTCCCGCATCTGTGCGACCAGTTCGTCGAACTCGGCCGCACCAATCGGGTCTAGCCCCGAGGTCGGCTCATCCAGGAAGACGATATCGGGATCGAGCGCCAGCGCCCGGGCAAGTGCGGCGCGCTTGATCATGCCGCCGGACAGTTCGGAGGGATACTTGTCGGCGGCATCAGGCGGCAGGCCGACCAGGTCGATCTTGAGCCGGGCAAGTTCGTCCATCAGCTTGCGCGGCAGGTCGAGATACTCGCGCATCGGCACCTGGACATTCTCGAGAACCGTGAGTGCGGAGAACAATGCGCCGTGCTGGAACAGCACGCCGAGGCGCATGTCTATTCTCAGCCGCTCCACCTCGTTCGCCTTCTCCAGGTCGACGCCGAACAGCTTGATCGTGCCCGAGCGCTTGCGGATCAGGCCCAGGATGGTGCGAAGCAGCACCGACTTGCCCGAGCCGGACGCGCCGACGAAACCGAGGATCTCGCCACGGCGGATGTCGAGCGACAGCCGGTCGAGGATGACGTTGTCGCCGAACGCGACCGTCAGGTCGCGCACCTGGAGCATGACCTCTCCAATGGTCGCGGGATGGTGGATCTCGGCGTGAACGGCTTTGGCTCTGCTGCCCATGTCAGAAATCGATCGCTGCGTAGAATATGGCGAACAGGCCATCGAGGATGATGACGACGAAGATGGCTTTCACCACCGACGCTGTGACGTGACGGCCAAGCGACTCAGCGCTGCCGCCGACCTTCAATCCCTCCACCGACGCTATGGTTCCGATGATGAGCGCCATGAACGGTGCCTTGATCAGGCCGGCGAAGATGGTGCTGAGATCGATGGCGACGCGCAGGCGTTCGATGAATGCCGCCGGCGGGATGTCGGAATACAGCCACGCCGTCAGCATCCCGCCCCCGAGCGCTGCGAAATTGGCGATCACAGCGAGGCACGGCAGGCCGACGACCAGCGCCACGAGCCGCGGGAACACCAGCACGCCGATCGGGTTGAGGCCGATGACGGTCAGCGCGTCCACCTCCTCGCGCATCTTCATGGAACCGATCTCGGCCGTGATCGCGCTGCCTGAGCGACCTGCGATCATGATGGCCGTCATCAGCACGCCCAGTTCGCGCAGAACCAGCACGCCGATCAGGTCGACCACGAAGATATCAGCGCCGAAGTAGCTGAGCTGGAACGCGCCCTGCTGGGCGACGATGGCGCCAACGATCGCGGACATGAGTACGACCACCGGGATCGCCCCAACGCCCATGCGGTCGATCTGGTGGAAGATGGCCGCGGGATTTACCGCATGTCCCCGGCCGAGCTTCAACTGTGCGCCACGTATGGTGGCGCCCAGGATGTTCATGCTCGAGAGGAAGTCGTCGCGCATCTCGTAGACGCGCCGCCCGACGGCTTCGAGCGCGCGGATGACTATGTTGGGCTGCGACGCTGCGTGGTATCCGTCGCCCTCGCGGCGCACCGCCTCGCCGACCGCGCCAAGCAGGATGTCGGCAGCCTCGCCGCGGCCCTCCATGCGGACTTCTGTACCCCGCCTTTCGTTGGCGCAGACCAGTCGGTCGATGACCCAGGCACCCGCTGTGTCCATCTTGTCGATTCCCGACAGGTCGAGGGCAAGCGTCCGGAAGCCGCTGCGCGCTTCGATCTTGCGCATGTCGGCATCGACAAGGGCGACGGTACGGGTCGTCCAGATGCCCGAGAAGACGCAGGCCAGCACACCGTCGCGCTCCGCCACCGCAACCTGCGGTCGGTGGTTGCTGTCGCCGGCCGCCCCGCCGCTTGCTTCCCGTTTGCCGATGGTCAACATGGCACACTACTTAACGCGCCGGGTCCGGCATGTCGATTTGCGACACCTACGCCCGATGCCAGACGGAGCAGTTTTTCATGTCGCGTGTCCTTTCGGTCGCCTCGGAGACCTTCCCGATTGCCGGAGCATTCACGATTTCGCGCGGATCGAAGACCGAGGCCGAGGTCATTGTCTGCACGATTGCCGAATCAGGCCATGCCGGCCGTGGCGAATGCGTCCCCTACAAGCGCTACGGCGAGACGATGGACAGCGTGCGCAACGCGATCGAGGGTGCCCGGCAAGCCATCGAGGCAGGGGCCTCGAGAACCGACCTCCTCACCCTCATGCCGGCCGGCGCAGCGCGCAATGCCGTCGACTGCGCGCTGTGGGACCTTGAAGCGAAGGCGAGCGGCATGCGCATTCATGCAAGGCTCGCTCCCTCCCACCCAGTGGCGCTCGAAACCGCCTACACGATTTCGCTCGGCGAGCCGGAAGCGATGGCGGCGCAGGCGCGCGCCAACTCAGGGCGACCGCTGCTGAAGGTCAAGATCGGCGGCGACAACGACTTAGCCCGCATCCGCGCGGTAACAACGGCTGCCCCGCAAAGCCGCATCATCCTCGATGCAAACGAGGGCTGGACCAACGACAACATCGCGCAGAATCTCGCGGCGGCAGCCGAGCTTGGAATCGCGCTGATCGAACAGCCCCTCCCTGCTGGTGCGGACGACATCCTCGCCCGCATTCCGCACCCGGTGCCGGTATGCGCGGATGAAAGCGTGCACGTCGCGGCGGACCTGGAGAAGCTCAGAGGCCGCTACGACGCCGTCAACATCAAGCTGGACAAATCGGGCGGACTGACCGCCGCGATCGAATTGCGCGACCGCGCCCGCGAGCTCGGCTTCCAGGTCATGGTCGGCTGCATGGTGGGAACGTCGCTGGCCATGGCGCCGGCCGTCCTGCTCGCCCAAGGCGCGGAGTTCGTCGACCTTGACGGTCCGCTGCTTCTGGCGCGCGACCGCGAGCCGGGCCTGCTCTACCAGGGTTCAATGGTCTCGCCGCCGCTGCCCGAGCTGTGGGGCTGAACGCGCAGCGGCAAGCACCAGCAAGATGGCGAAGGCTGCGACGCCGGCCATGAAATAGAAGCCACCTGCCCCGAACCGCTCGTAGAGCGGGCCCGACAGGAGCGTGACGACGGCCATCGACATGCCATTGGTGAAATAGGCGATGCCCTGTGCCGCCCCGGTGCGCTCCTCGGGCACTGATTCGGCGATCAGCTTCTGCACGCCGATCAGGACCAGCGCGGTCGAGAACGCATGCAGGCTCTGGACGGCGAAGAACCCGCTCACGCCAAACCCGAGCGGCCAGATCAACGGATAGGCGACCCAGCGGATGATGGCGCCGACGCCGGCGAGGATGAGGACGAATACAGTCGAATGCCTGCCGAACAGCCGCGTGAACAGCATGAACATCAGGATTTCGGCCGCCACGCCCCAGCTCCAGAGCAGGCCGACGACCGTTTCGCTGATGCCGAGCGACTTCCAGTAGATCGACACGAAGCCGTAGAGGAAGCCGTGGCTGGCGATGATCACGCCGGTACCGGCGGCCATGAGCAGGAAATAGCGGTTGAACAGCTTGGGCACCGCCTGGTGCATGTCGGTTGCCGACAGCGGCGAGGCCCGCCTCGGCTTGCCCAATTGTGGCGTGATGAACGACATCAGGAAGCAGCCCAGAAGGCCGATCGAGATGATCGCCGGCACTGCGCCGGCTCCGGTCAGCGACAGGATGAAGCCAGCGCCGAGGCTGCCCGCGAGAAAGGCGATGGAACCCCAGATGCGCATCGCCGCATAGTCGGAACCGAAACGGCGAACCCCGGACAGCGCCAGCGAGTCGGCGATCGGCGAGTGCGGCGTCCAGACCACCGATAGCCCGAGCGAAACCGCGAGCACGATGAGATAGGTCGGCTCGAGGAAGTAGCCGAGCGACAGGAGCAGTGCCGAGGCCGCCAGGAAGATGAATACGTTGGCACGGTCCTTCGCGCGATCGGCCATCGCCGTGATCAGAGGCGTGGTGATGACGCGCAGGAACATCGGCGCCGAGAGGATGACGGCGATCTGTTCGGGATCGAAGCCCTTGGCCTCGAGCCAGAGCGGGAAATACGGCAGATGCACGCCCATCGGCACGAAAAGCGCGGCGAAGAGCAGCGAGATGCGCAGCTCGAAGCGGCGCGGCTTGACCTGCTGTTCTGGCGTGAGTGGCGGAAGCGTCATGGCGGGCATTCGGTCCGGGTGCAGACCCGAACCAAGCAAGCCTCACCGATTTGCCTGCTCCCTTACCACGAGCCCGTGCGCCACGAAAGCCGCTGTTCCGGATGGCTCGGTACGGATTGGGCCACATGCCGGGAGCCTTGCCGGCCACGCTGCGGAGTGCCGTGATCGGCCAGATCGTTGGCCCCGAGCCGCTCACCCCGCCGGCATGCGGGCCGACGCCTCAAGTGGTCGGCGCAGATGCCGGCATGAGCTGGCCCATCGTGCCAGCGACGCGGGACCTTATTGCCCGTGTCCATGCGGGATATCGTTCAAGCGGCTTTTTCGATGCGAGGCGCCTCGATGATCATCGGCACGAAGGGCTCGCCGAGCAGCTTGCCGGCGTGCACATGCGGCCAATGCAGGATGACGAAGCTGCCGTCGAAATTCTCCGCGACCGCCGTGCAGTTCTCCACCCAGTCACCGGTGTTGATGTAGTCGGTGCCGTCGAACTTCTCGATCGCGGGATGATGGATGTGGCCGCAGATGACTCCGTCGACCTCCGAGCGCCGCGCCTCCTCGGTCAGCACGCGCTGGAACTCGCCGATGAAGTTCACCGCCTGCTTGACCTTCACCTTGGCCCAGGACGAGAACGACCAATAGGGCATGCCGAAGGTTCTGCGGAACCGCGCCACGACCCGATTGGCCGCCATTGCCACGTCGTAGGCGAAATCCCCGAGATAGGCGAGCCAGCGGGCGTTCTGGACCACAGCATCGAACTGGTCGCCATGGATGACCAGGAAGCGGCGTCCGTCGGCGCCTTCATGGATGGCGCGGTCGGCGACGACGATGCCGCCGAAATGGACGCCCTGGAACATGCGGGCGAACTCGTCGTGGTTGCCCGCTATGTAGGTGATCTCGGTGCCCTTGCGCGCTTGCCGCAGCAGCTTCTGGATCACGTCGTTGTGCGTCTGCGGCCAGTGCCAGGCACGGCGAAGCCGCCAGCCGTCGACGATGTCGCCGACGAGGAACATGCGCTCCGCCTCGTGGTGGCGAAGGAAGTCGATCAGGTATTCCGCCTTCGCGGCCTTCGATCCGAGATGGACGTCGGAGATGAAGAGCGTGCGGAACTTGCGTGCGCCGGACATGGCATTCGACCCGTTGCTGTCGCGCTCGCTATGCCCAGATTCATGCAACAGCCGTATGACGGTTGCGGCGGCCGCGCGGCGGTCCTAGGGTGGGTGATCACCGACAGGAGACATTCACATGGATCTCGGCATCCGGGACAAGAAGGCCATCGTTTGCGCGTCGAGCCGGGGTCTCGGCAAAGGCTGCGCAATGGCACTCGCCGAGGCGGGCTGCGAACTCTATCTCAACGGCCGCGACGCCGGCGCGCTCGGCCGCACCGCCACCGAGATCCGCCAGCGCTACGGCGTGAAAGTGACGGAAATCGTCGGCGACGTGTCCGACCCCGCAGTCCAGAAGGCACTGCTCGCCGCCTGCCCCGAGCCCGATATCCTGGTCAACAACAACGGCGGGCCGCCGCTGCGCGACTTCCGCGAGCTCGACCGCGCCAAGATCCTCGAAGGCGTCACCCAGAACATGGTCACGCCGATCGAACTGATCACGGCGGTGATCGACGGCATGGCCGCGCGCGGCTTCGGCCGGATCGTCAACATCACCTCGCTGTCGGTCTACACGCCGCTGGTCGGCCTCGACCTGTCTTCGGGCGCCCGCGCCGGGCTGACGGCGTTCCTGGCGGGCGTTGCGCGCACGGTGGCGAACCGCAACGTGACCATCAACAACATGCTTCCTGGCAAGCTCGACACAGACCGCCTGCGCGGGCCGCACGAACCCGGCAGCATCGAGGATCCGGCGGAAGGTGCCGCGAGGCGGGCGCGCCTCAGTCACGAAATCCCGGCGGGAAGGCTCGGCACGCCGGAGGAATTCGGGCAGATTTGCGCATTCCTCTGCTCGGCGCATGCGGGATACATGACCGGCCAGAACATTCCGGTCGACGGCGGGCTATATGTCAGCGCCTTCTGACCCTCGGCGGGTCTGATTCGCGGTATCAGCACCTCATGGCAAACAGCTGGAATGATTGCGGTTCCAGCGCTTGAAAGTCCTTCAACGCGCCGCCGCCCGTTGTCGCATCGAAAAACTCGGCGGCCGTGCTAATAACGGCATTTGTATTAGGATTCTAAGGAGCGGGACATGGCCGGGAACGACAACAAGAAGGAAGCACCTTCGGACCTGGACCAGGCTGCGCTGTTCTTCCACAAGAACCCCATCCCCGGAAAGCTCGAGATCCAGGCCACCAAGCCGCTGGGCAACCAGCGCGACCTGGCGCTGGCCTATTCGCCCGGCGTGGCCGCGCCATGCCTTGCCATCAAGGACGACC
This sequence comes from Mesorhizobium sp. SCN 65-20, assembly GCA_001724355.1. Taxonomy (GTDB): domain Bacteria; phylum Pseudomonadota; class Alphaproteobacteria; order Rhizobiales; family Rhizobiaceae; genus Aminobacter. Next base: position 23,444 of record MEEF01000019.1, read on the forward strand.
CGGCCACTGCCGCTGACTATACCGGGCGCGCCAACCTCGTGGCGGTGATCTCGAACGGCACGGCCGTGCTCGGCCTCGGCAACATCGGCCCGCTGGCCTCGAAGCCCGTCATGGAAGGCAAGGCGGTCCTGTTCAAGAAGTTTGCCGGCATCGACGTGTTCGACATCGAGATCGACGCGCCTGAAATCGGCCAGATGGTCGAGACGATCGCAGCGCTGGAGCCCACCTTCGGCGGCATCAACCTCGAAGACATCAAGGCGCCGGAGTGCTTCGAGGTCGAGGAACAGCTCAAGGCCAGGATGGAAATTCCCGTCTTCCACGACGACCAGCATGGCACGGCCATCATCGTGGCGGCTGCCATTCTCAACGGCCTCGAGCTTGCCGGCAAGAACATCGAGGACGTCAAGATCGTCACCTCCGGCGCTGGCGCTGCCGCGATCGCTTGCCTCAACCTGCTGGTCGCGCTCGGCGCCAAGGTCGAGAACATCTGGGTCACCGACCGCTACGGCGTCGCCTACAAGGGCCGCACCGAGGAAATGGACCGCTGGAAGGACCCTTACGTCAAGGACACCAACGCCCGATCCCTCGCCGACGTGATCGGCGGCACCGACGTGTTCCTCGGGCTGTCCGCCGCCGGCGTGCTGAAGCCCGAACTGCTCAGCGAGATGGCCGAAAGGCCGCTGATCCTGGCGCTCGCCAATCCGAAGCCCGAGATCATGCCGGACGAGGCACGCGCTGCCCGCCCCGACGCGATGATCTGCACCGGACGCTCGGACTTCCCGAACCAGGTCAACAACGTGCTCTGCTTCCCGTACATCTTCCGCGGCGCGCTCGATTGCGGCGCGCGCGCCATCAACGAGGAGATGAAGATGGCCGCGGTGCGCGCGATCGCAGCACTGGCCCGTGAGGAGCCGTCGGATGTCGCGGCGCGCGCCTATTCCGGCGAGACGCCGACCTTCGGCCCCGACTTCCTGATCCCTTCGCCCTTCGATCCGCGCCTTATCCTGCGCATCGCTCCGGCCGTCGCCAAGGCTGCCTGCGATACGGGTGTCGCAAGCCGTCCGATCACCGACTTCGCAGCCTATATGGACAAGCTCAACCGCTTCGTCTTCCGCTCCGGCCTGGTGATGAAGCCGATCTTCTCGAACGCCAAGCAGGCGACTTCGCAGCGGGTCATCTATGCCGAAGGCGAGGACGAGCGCGTGCTGCGCGCGGCGCAGGTCGTGCTCGAAGAAGGGCTGGCGAAGCCTATCCTCATCGGTCGCCCCCACGTCATCGAGGTGCGCCTGAAGCGCTACGGGCTGCGCATCCGGCCGGGCATCGACTTCGAAGTCATCAATCCCGAGGACGATCCGCGCTACCGCCACTATGTCGAGCACCTGATCGAACTCGGTGGCCGCCGCGGCATCACCCCTGAGGCTGCGCGCACCATGGTGCGCACCAACAACACGGTGATCGCCGCCATCGCGCTGAAGCGCGGCGATGCCGACGCCATGATCTGCGGGCTCGAAGGCCGCTTCGAGCGCCACCTGCGCAACGTCCAGTTGATCGTCGGCGTGCGCGACGGCGTCAACGACCGGGACCTCTCCGCCTTGTCGATGCTGATCACCCAGCGCGGCGTGCTGTTCTTCACCGACACCTATGTGACGATCGATCCGACTGCCGAAGAGATTGCCGAGATGACGGTGCTGGCCGCACACGAAATCCGCCGCTTCGGCATCGAGCCGAAGGCAGCACTCGTCTCGCATTCGAATTTCGGCTCGCGCGAATCCCCGAGCGCGCTCAAGATGCGCGAAGCAGCACACATCCTGAAGCGGATCGCACCGGAGCTTGCCAGCGATGGCGAAATGCATGGCGATTCAGCACTTTCGGAGGTGTTGCGCCAGCGCGTGTATCCGCATTCCACGCTCAAGGGCGAAGCCAACCTGCTGGTCTTCCCGAACCTCGACGCGGCGAACATCGCGCTGACCACGGTCAAGACCATGATGGATGCGCTGCATGTCGGCCCGATCCTGCTCGGCACCGCGCAGCCTGCTCACATCCTGACCCCGTCGGTCACCTCGCGCGGCATCGTCAACATGACGGCACTTGCCGTCGTCGAGGCGTCGCAGCGGGCACTGGCATCCGCCTGAGTTGCAACGACCGCCGACGATCGGTTAAATCGGCGATAGCGGCCTGGTGGCAGCGAAGCGGCTGGCGGCATGTTTGGGCGAGACGGAAGGAAGCAACTGGCTAGGGTGGGCGCATTCGCGGCCCTGGCCATAGTTGCGCTGGGCATGCAGTCGGCCGAGATCGAGGCTGCCCCTTCCCGCCTCTGCCAGCAGCTCGAGACCGAACTCGCCCTCCTGCCGGATGATTCGGACACGGACGAGTACGGGATCGCCGCCGAAACGCAGCGCGACCAGATCGACCTTGCCCGCGAGCGGGCCGCCGAGCTCGGCTGCGGTCGCGCGATAACAGGCGAAATGATCGCCCAATGCGCTTCGCTGAATGCGAAGATCGATGAGATGCTGAGCAATCTCGAGGACCTGGAGGGCGGGCTTGATCCCCGCCAGATTCGCCGCACCGAGCGGCAAAGGGCCAGATTGCTCGACGCGATCGAGGCCAATGAGTGCCGCACCGAAGCCTCCGTCAACGAGGAGAGCGGCGACGACCTTTTCGACGAGTTGATCCCGAACGCGATCGGGACCGCCGAGACCCCGGACGAAAACAGCGCAGCCGTCCGCTACCCCAAGCGCATCGTCGTCGGAAGAAACGCGCAGCAGCCCGGCGGCGGCGACTACCGTACGCTGTGCGTGCGCACCTGCGACGGCTATTTCTATCCGATGTCGAACGCCGCCTCGCTGTCCGACTTCGAGCGGGACCAGAAAAGCTGCAAGGCGCGTTGCCCGGGCGCCGATGTCGAGCTGTTCTACCACCGCGCCCAGGGCGAGGGGCAGGAAGACATGGTTTCGGCACGGAGTGGTGCGCCCTATCGGGACTTGCCCACCGCTTATGACTACAAGCGCCTGGATGCGTCGCAGACGCAGCAATGCGGTTGCACCGCAGGCGGCCAGAACCGGAACTTTTCCATCATCGCCGGCGACGGCAAACCGCTCAAGGACCCTGCCGGCGACCAGGCCGTGACCGCCGGACAGCCGGGACCCGTCCCGGCCGCAGTTCCCCCTGACCCCAATCGGAAGGTCAGGGTCGTCGGGCCAAAATTCCTTCCCGACCCACAAGAGGCAACAGATCTGCGAGTTCCGGGCCCGACTCCAGCCCCGTGATCGCGAGCCTGAGCGGCATGAACAGCGCCTTGCCCTTGCGGCCGGTCGCCTTGCGCACCGCCGCCGTCCAGTCCTTCCAGACGTTCCCGTCCCAGGGCTCCTCGGGCAACAGGTCGAAGGCCTGGCCGACGAATTCCCTGTCTTCGTCGGACATTTCGACCGGCGCCTCGGGGCCCTCGCGCAGGACGCGCCACCACGAAACCGCATCCGACAGCCTGTCGAGGTTGCCGCGGACCGCGGTCCAGAACGGCTCCGCCTTCTCACCGTTGACGCCGAGCAGAATGAGCCGGTCGCGGGCTTCGGCGAACGGCATCTGGTGCAACAGTGCACGGTTGAGCACTAGCAACTCGTCGGGATCGAACTTCGCGGCCGACTTGGAGGTGGCGGCGGGATCGAATTTGCCGGCGAGCTCAGTGAGATCATGCATGGCCGTCACGTTCTCTGACGTGCCCACCAGCACGGCAAGGGACGCCACCGACATCGGCTCGATGCCGCTCTCGCGCAGGCTTTCGATCGACAGCGCCCCGGTGCGCTTGGACAAGCCCTCGCCCGATGAGGTCGTCAGCAGGTTGTGATGCCCGAACGCCGGCGGTTCGGCGCCGAGAGCCTTGAACAGCGCGATCTGCACGCCGGTGTTGGTGACGTGGTCGTCGCCGCGAATGACATGCGTGATCCCCATCTCGATGTCGTCGACGACCGACGGAAGCGTATAGAGATAGGTGCCGTCCTCGCGCACCAGCACCGGATCCGACAGGGAGGCGAGATCAACCGTTTCCTCGCCGCGCACGAGATCGTTCCAGTGCACTTCGGTGCGCTGCGTTTCGAAGGGATCAGAACTGAAGTTCGGCAAGAGGAAGCGCCAGTGCGGCCTGCGGCCCTCTTGCTCGTGGGCGGAGCGCTCCTCCTCGGTGAGTTTCAACGCCTCGCGGCCATAGACCGGCGGCATGCCGCGTGTGCGCCGCACCTTGCGCCGCAGCTCGAGCTCCTCGCTGGTCTCGTAGCAGGGATAGAGAAGGCCGGCCGCCTTCAGCTTCTCCACCGCCGCGTCGTAGCTGGAGAAGCGCCTGGACTGGTACTCGGTCTGGTCGGGGAAGATGCCGAGCCAATGCAGATCGTAGAGGATGGAATCGGCATATTCCTGCCGCGAGCGCTCGAGGTCGGTGTCGTCGAAACGTTGGACGAACCGGCCCCCGTGCTTGAGGGCGAATAGCCAGTTGAAAAGCGCCGTGCGCGCATTGCCGATATGGATGCGGCCAGTGGGCGAAGGGGCGAAGCGAACCGTGACTGTCATGATCGGGGCGTAGCGGATGGCTTTTGCGTTGACAAGGCAGCGCCCCCGCTCCTCGCAACGAGAAATAGAGCATCCCTCGCAAGAAAGGAAGTTGGGCCGCCCAAAGGCGGCCCAATCGGGGTCATACCAGCCCCTTCGTCAGCTCCAACGCCTGGCGCTCGAACAGGCGTCGGTAGATACCGTTCTCCAGCCTGACCAGGGCCTCGTGCCTGCCCTCCTCGACGATCTTGCCGCGGTCGAAGACGAGCAGCCGGTCGAGCGCGCGCACCGTCGACAGACGGTGTGCGATGATCAGCGTGGTGCGCCCCACCATCAGGCGTTCCATCGCCTTCTGGATCAGGACCTCCGACTCCGAATCGAGGCTCGACGTGGCCTCGTCGAGTATCAGGATCGGCGCATCGGCCAGGAAGGCCCGCGCAATGGCCACGCGCTGGCGCTCACCGCCCGACAGCTTGACACCCCGTTCGCCCACCAGCGTGCCGTAGCCCTTGGGCAGCCGCTGGATGAAGTCATGGGCGCTGGCGAGCCTCGCGGCCTCCTCGATCTCGGCCTGGCTGGCGCCCGGCCGCGCATAGGCGATGTTCTCGGCCAACGACCTATGGAACAGGATCGGTTCCTGCTGCACGATCGCGATCTGCGAGCGCAGCGAGGCTTGCGTTGCCTGCGAGATGTCCTGCCCGTCGATCAGGATGTGTCCATCGCTCACGTCGTATAGGCGCTGGATGAGCTTGACGAAGGTCGTCTTGCCCGAGCCGGAATGGCCCACCAGTCCGACGCGCTCGCCCGGCCGGATCGACACGGAGAAGTCCCGATAGAGCGGCACCGAGTGGCTACCATAGTGGAACGTCACGTGGTCGAACTCTATGCCGCCGTCACGAATGGCGATCGGCTTCGCTCCGCGCGCGTCGGCAACGCCGAGCGGCTGGCTTTCGATATCAACCAGTTCCTCCATGTCGTTGACAGACCGCTGCAGGTTGCGGATGTGCATGCCGACGTCGCGCAGGTAGCCCTGCAGCAGGAAGAACGAGGTGAGCACGAAGGCGATGTCGCCCGCGCCCGCCTGCCCGCTCGACCACAGGAGCAGCGCGAAGCCGATGATCGCGGCGCGCAGCAGTGCCAGCGTCACGTTCTGCGACGTGCCGTTGATGGTTCCGCGCATCCAGGTACGCGCCGTCCTGTGGCGCCACTTGCCGAGGACCTTGGCAAGCCGCGCCTCCTCGCGCTCTTCGGCGCCGAAAGCCTTGACCACCGAGTTGCAGCTCACAGCGTCCGCAAGCGAGCCGCCGAGCCGCGTGTCCCAGCGGTTGGCGAGGCTGGCCGCAGGCGCGACAAAGCCCAGCGACATCAGCACAGTCTGGGCGATGAACACCAGCGATCCCGCCGCGATGATGAGCCCCATCAACGGCCATTGCCATCCAAGCAGCAGGGACGAGCCGACGAGCATCACCACCGACGGCAGGAGCGCCAAAAGGATGGTGTCGTTGAGCAGGTCAAGTGCCCACATTCCGCGCGTCACCTTGCGCACCGTTGAGCCGGCAAAGCTGTTTGCGTGCCAGTCAGTGGAGAAGCGCTGCACGCGGTGAAATGCGTCCGCGGCGATGTCGGACATCATCTTGAGCGTAAGGTCGATGATGCCAGTGAACGCAAGGTGACGGAACACCAACGACCCCGTCGCGAGCGCAAGCAAGGCGAGGAATGCAGCCATCGCCGCATTCCAGGCCAAGGCATCGGTACCGGCACCGCTGGCGACAGCGTCGATCAGCCGCCCAGCGTAAAAGGGCGTAAGCACGTCCGCCAGGGTCGATGCGAGCACACTCGCAGAAATGAATGCAAGCCGCACGGGCTGCCGGCGCCAGTGCTTTGCGGAGAATCCGAGAACGCTGCGGAAAGCGCCGCCGCGCAGATCAAGACGAAAACGAGTCATGGTCCCATTGAGGCGCCGCAGACGACGCCATCCTCGAAGAAAGAATGTCCAAAGGCGCGACGAATAATTCTTACGAAATCAGGAAGTCGCGATGTTGCAGCGTCAGGGAAAAGAGACGCCGAGGGCGGTCCGCGAGGTCAATGACCTCGGCGCGAACCCCGGGAGGACATGTCATACTCTGGCATTCAGACCTCCCTGCTAACGACCGCGAAGGATCTGCTTATAACTGAGCTCTTTTGCTTAGCCAAGCCCGCGCTGGTCCGAAACCGGTTGTGCCAGCATGTCGACGATTTTTGGTGAGCCACGACTTGCGCAACAGATAAGTCTATGCTTATCTCAAACCATGGATGAAACTGACCTCTTTCGCGCCCTCGCCGACCCGACCCGCCGCGCCGTGCTCGAGCGCCTGCTCGCCGGCCGAAAGAACGCTTCCGAACTGCGCGAAGGGCTGGACATCTCGCAGCCGGCCGTCTCGCAGCACATAGCCGTGTTGCGTAGCGCCGGCCTGATCAACGAGGAGCGCGCCGGGCGGCACGTGAACTACAGCGTCAACCCAGACGGCCTCAATCCGCTGTTCGACTGGCTCGCCCGCTATCGCGCTTTCTGGCCGGTGCGCGTCGAACGGCTGAAGACCCTGCTCAAGGAGATGGACCAATGACCGATCTTGCAGAAGCCGAGGACAGGGGCGACGCCGTCGTCGTCGAATGCGAGCTCGAAGCCGCGCCTGAAAAGGTCTGGCGCGCTCTCACGGTGCCCGAACTGGTTTCGGCCTGGCTCGACGTGCCGGCGCATGCCGATCGCAGCGCCGAGCCTGGTCCTGCCTACAGAATCGTGGAAGCGCTGCCCTACTCCCGCGTTCGCTACGCCTGGACCGATCGGAACGGCAGCGAGGCCGAATCGCTGGTGACCTTCGATCTGGCGGCGCAGCCCGGCGGCGGGACGTGGTTCCGCCTCACTCACAGCTTCGAGAGCAGCGCAAGGACTGCCGCGGCCAATTCGAACAGCCCGCCGGTCATGGCGCGCGCCGCCTAGCCCCAAATCCCACTTCATCATCGGAAAGGAACTCGCGCATGCGCGACACGATGCAACTCGTCCCCGTGGTCGTGGAGCAATCGCCCCGCGGCGAACGCTCCTTCGACATATTCTCGCGGCTGCTGCGGGAGCGGATCGTCTTCCTCAACGGAGAAGTCAACGACCAGTCCGCCTCGCTCATCTGCGCGCAGTTGCTGTTTCTCGAATCCGAGAATCCGAACCGCGAGATTTCCTTCTACATCAACTCTCCGGGCGGAGTGGTGACGAGTGGCTTTGCCATCTACGACACGATGCGCTTCATTCGCAGCCCCGTGTCGACCTTATGCATGGGCACCGCAGGCTCGATGGGGTCATTCCTGCTTGCCGCCGGCGAACCGGGCCGACGCATCGCCCTGCCGAACTCGAGCGTCATCCTGCACCAGCCTTCGGGCGGCTTCCGCGGCCAGGCCTCCGACATCGAGCGCCACGCCGAGGACATCCTCAAGCTCAAGCGACGGATGACGAGGCTCTATGCAGAGCATTGCGGACGGACCGAGGAGGAGGTGGCGCGGGTTCTCGACCGCGACTTCTTCTTCACCGCAGAGGAAGCGAAGGAGTGGGGCATCGTCGATCACGTCTACGACCGCCGCGAGATCGTCGAGGCACCAATCGCTAAATAGCCATGGGCCCAAAGCACAATCGGCACAATGGCTTCAGGCGAGATGTTCAGGCCCCGAAACGCAAATGGCCGCTGCTCGTTCGCGCTGGTCAGGAACGACTAAACAAGCTCCAACGCCTGGCCCCGCAACACTTCTTGTATTTCTTGCCCGATCCGCAGGGACAAGGATCGTTGCCGCTGATCTGTAGCCTTGCAATCAGTGGAAGCAACATCGCCGAGGGCAGCAGGCTTGTCGCCAATATGGTCAGCCTCGCTCCAATGCTCGGCACCACAAGGCGGCGGCCCTGCTTGAAGCCGCGCCACGCACGCTCTGCGACTTTGGCGCTGCTGGTCTTGGGCAAGAGGTTGAAGAGCGGGACACGGTTGGCGCCCGCGATCTCGAGGAACTCGGTCTTCACCGGGCCCGGCGCCGCGCAGGTAACCGTCACGCCGGTGTAACGGACCTCCTGGTGCAATGCCTCGGAAAACGAGCGCACGAATCCTTTGCTGGCGTAATAAAGCGCCATGTAGGGTCCGGGCGTGAACCCCGCCACCGAGCTGAGATTGATCACGCCGCCCCGTTTGCGCGCCACCATGGCCGGCAGGAAGTGCAAGGTCATTCGCGTAAGTGCCCGCACGTTCAGGTCGACCAGGCCCATCTGCTTGTCGGGGGAAAGATCCCACGCTGCCCCTCTCAGACCGTAGCCGGCGCTGTTGACCAGGACTTCGCAGGTCAAGCCCTGCCCCGCGAGATACTGCTCGATCTGGAACGGCGCATCATCGGCGACGACGTCGAGCGCAAGGGTGAAAACCTCCCCACCTGCGCTGCGCATCTGCTCGGCCGCGGCCGCAAGATCCTCCGAGGATCGCGCAACGAGCACGACCGTGTGCCCCTCGCTCGCCGCGATGCCGGCAATTGCGCGCCCTATGCCGCGCGACGCCCCGGTCACCACAACCGCCGGCCGCGAGGTATTCCCTGAATTCATGTTGCCGTTCCTGGAGCCGTCGCCCCGGAAGGAGCTCGTCGTGCAAGGCCCGCCACTTCATCGGCGACCGCACCGTTGAGGATGTTTTCGAATTTCTGCAGCGCCCGCGCCACGTTAGCCCCGTCCATCACCCTGTGATCGTAGTGGATGCGGACGGTCACCGAACCGTCATCGCCTATGGGGCCGTAGTTGAGGAGCGACGTGAGCGGCGTCAGCGGATTGAGCGATTCGGCCCCAAGCCCGGAATAGACGGAAAGCTGGAAGGTACCGAAATAGTTGCCGCGCTGCCGGCCAATGTTCAGTCCCAGCCACATCGACAGCCGCCTCAGCAGAGACGGAACGCGTGCCATTTTCAGAGCGCGCCTGAATTCCTTGACGTGGTCAACCGGCACAGTCCGGGCAGCCAGAATGTTCGCCTCGATTTCGGGGATACCGATCCGCTCCGGCGCCTTGATGGTGCTGAGCAGGACGGCCTGTTCGCCCTCGTACTCGCGCTCATGCGCTATCGACGCCACCGTCATCGGATACTCATAGAGATGCGGCCAGGGCAGCTTGACATATGCACGCCTCAGGTCCGGCGTCTCCTGTCCGAGCAACGCATATCCCTTCAGGAAGATCGCGGTCCACGAAGACCGGGTCTCTTGCGCCTTCCTCGCCCTGAGCAGCGGAGCGATGTTCATCTGCCGCTGCACGGTCACTCGGGGGACACGCATGGAGAAATGCATGAGGTCGCCGACCAGGCGTCGGGGCGCCGATAGCTTGAGGGCGCGGCCTCGCATGACGCCTCCTCCTAGTAGACGTAGGGTATGATGCGCTTGGTCCTCTCCATGTAGGCCTGATACTGCGGACCGAAAACTTCAAGCATCATATGCTCTTCCTTGTCCACACGCAGGAAAAAGAGGACGGCAAATCCGACCAGGCCGACCAGCCCAACCACCCAGTTCGACAGAAGCAGGGCCTGGCCAACCGCCATCAGGAAGAAGGACGTGTACATCGGGTGGCGGACCAGCGCGTAGGGCCCACCGCTGACCAGGTTGTGCTCCTCCCGAATCTCAAGCGAGATCGACCAGTTGCGGCCGAGTTCCTTGTGCGAGCGACGGAAGACCCAGAGCGCCAGGCCGAACACCAAGGCGCCAAGCACAATCGCCCAGGCCTTTGCGGGATAGTCGGCGAATTTCGGGAAACCAGTCAGCAGGTAGATCACCGGGAACACGGACATGCCGAACAGGGCGGACGCAAGGCCGATCTTGTCGGTCAACGATCGCTGGTCGTTGACCACCCTCACGCGTCGCGCCCGGCGTTCGAAAGGGTAGCGGATGACGTACCAGGCGACTATGCCCAGCACCCAGACGGCCTGGCCGATTGCTTGCACGGATATGCTCTTCAAGTCAGCAGCCGCGATTGCGCGGCTGCCCGGTTGCAGGAAACTGAAGGAAGCGGACGAGCGCTGCCGATCAGCCCGTATTCATTTCCCGCAGCTTGGTTACGAATTCCTGTGGCCGAATTTGGACAGGAGGCGTCTTGTAGCCCATGGTGCGGGCGATTGCAGCCACGAATGCGTTGCAATTGTATATGGCGGCCTGCCAGGTCGGTGAGGTCTTCTGAAGTTCGCGAATCTCGGCCACGACGTCCCTGTATTGCGCCTCGGTCAACATGACCCGCCAGCTCGCCGACCGGTATTGCTCCTCGAGGTCGCCATCGCTCCAGCCGGTTTCGGCAGGCACGGGCACGAAATGTCCCAGAACGTAGGGAACTTCACTCATCGACTTGGGATGGAGACCGGCGACTTCCGGACTGATCATCCCGCCGGCCTTGTTCTGCTTGCCGAACACCACATAGGTATGGCCGTAGCTCAAGGCATAACGAGAGCGGAATTCGATGAAATAGCGATTGTCCTGAGGCGACGGCGACGCCTTGGCGTCGACTTGGGCCGCAGATGCTGGCTGCAATGTTGCTGCAGCGCCACGCCCCGCGGAATTCGATACGTAACGGGGCTGAGGGGCTTTGTCTTCGGTTTGGCAGGCCGCGACGGTCATCAGAAGCGCGGCGACGAAGAGGTGACGGCTGTAGGTAGGAATCATTTCCGCGTTCCAATCCCGAACCCGGTTTGTGTCCGACCAGCTATGCGAGCAATCGCCTTCTGCTGATTCGGACCAGAATAGATGCGGCTGAGCGATCAATTTCAGCCAAGTTCAGCCGGAAGCGCAAAGACCAACTTGGTCCCTGCGCTTCCGACCAAGTCACGACTTACTTGTATACAGGTGCAGGTGCGGTCTCTACCGGTGCAGGTGGCGGAGCCTTACCCTTCCCTTTGCCGATTGTACCGCAGCCACTTAGGCTGACTACGGCCAATGCAGCAACTACTGCTATTAGAACTTTGCTCATAAGCAATCCTTTCCCCGAGATGGAATAGGTATCTAAGGCAGCGCACCACAAGTGGTTGTGGGCAAAAAGAAGTTAGCGGCGAATTGCCCTTAGGCCTAGTGCAATAAGAACACAGATCGTGACTGGATTGTCACAATGGTAAGGTTGGGGGCCACGACCGCGCATATCCTTAACCGTTAGATAACGCGCACGACCGTGCCGACAGGCGTGCGGTCATAGAGGTCGATGATGTCGTCGTTCGTCAGGCGGATGCAGCCGTTCGATACCGCCGTACCGATCGTCCAGGGCTCGTTGGTGCCATGCACCCGGAACATCGTGTCCTGTCCGCCCTGGTAGAGATACATCGCCCGCGCGCCCAAGGGATTGTTCGGTCCGCCCGGAACGCCGCCGGCATACTGGGCCAGTCGGGGCTTGCGCTCTATCATGCTGGCGGTAGGCGTCCATGACGGCCAATCTGCCTTGCGGCCGATCTTGGCAGTGCCCTTGAAGCTGAGGCCCTCCTCGCCGACGCCGACGCCGTAGCGCATCGCCGTGCCGCCGGGCTCGACCGCGTACAGAAAACGCTCCGAGGTATTGACGACGATCGTCCCGGCCTGATCGGGACCGGAAAAGTCCACCTGCTGGCGCCTGAAGCGGGGATCAAGATCCCTCGCCGGGTCGAACGTCTTCGGGTCGAATCCGGTGGTAAGCGTAGGCCTTCCGGTCGGGATACAGCCTCCGACCGCCATTCCGAGGCCCGCCAGCATCAGCGCCCGGCGGGATATCCTGAGATTGTCCATGTCAACCTGCCAAGAAATGTCCCCCACATATCAGATTCACCTGATCTTCGAGGATTTGCAAGGGCGAGTGTCGGACGTAGCTTGCGACCGAAGGCGAATCGCCTTCGACGGTTGGTTTTCGCGAGGTTGAGTGACATGCAGGCTGCGTTTGAAGGCAAGGTGGCGATCGTAACCGGCGGGGGTTCCGGGATCGGCGCAGCCATCTGCCGTCAACTCGGCCGCGAGGGTGCCGAGGTGGTGATCGGCGATCTCGACGCCGAGGCGGCACGCAACATTGCCCAGGAGATACGCGCCAACGGCGGCAAGGCGCACGAGTTTGCCGTGGACGTCGCCGACGCTGCGTCCGTGGAGCGCCTGGTGGACTACTGCCGGGAAAAATGCGGCGGGCTCGACCTCGCCGTCAACAATGCGGGTGTCGCCGGCTCCCGGCGGCCGACGGCCGACTTTCCGGTCGACGAATGGCACCGCCTGATAGACATCAATCTGAACGGCGTCTTCCATTGCATGAAGTACGAGATCGCCGCCATGCGCGAACGCGGCGCCGGCTCGATCGTCAATATGGCGTCGATCCTCGGTTCGGTCGCGCTGCCGACGGCTTCCGCCTATACGGCTGCCAAGCACGGGGTCGTCGGACTGACCAAGGCCGCGGCGATCGAATATGCGCGGCTGGGCGTGCGCATCAATGCGGTCGGGCCGGGCTGGATCGAAACGCCTCTCATGTCGGAGAAGATCGGCGAGAACTCGCGCCGCATGGAGGCGTTGCAGCCGATGGGGCGGCGCGGCACGCCCGAGGAAGTCGCCGAACTCGTCTGCTTCCTGCTCTCCGAGCGGGCCAGCTTCATTACCGGCAGCTACCATCTGGTCGACGGCGCCTATACGGCTCACTAGGCCAGGCGGCGTCCGAAAAACCCGCGTCAGGCAGCCGGCTTGCGCGCCAGGCGCATGAACATGCCGTCCGTAGCCGTTTCGAAGCCGAATTTCTCGTAGAGGCTGTGGGCGTCCGCAGTCCGCAGCGAAAAGCTGCTCACATCCGCGAGATCAGGGTGCGCAAGCAGGGCTGTCACCAGCTTCTTGCCAATGCCGAGACCGCGCCGGTCCGGCCAGACGATGACGTCGGCGACATAGGCGAAGCAGGCATAGTCGGTGATGACGCAGGCGAAACCCACCTGCTCGCCGTCGAGATAGGCGCCGACGCAGAGCGAATTGGAAAAGGCGCGGCGATTGATGTCGTCGCTCCGGCCTTCGCCCCAATAGCTCGCCTTGATCACCTCCGACGTCCTGTCGAAATCGATCAGCGCCCTATCGAAACTGATCTCGACCTCGGCCATTGCGCCCGCCTCCAGAGTGATACGCCTTGTGCTTCAGCCGTTTATCCACGGTCCCTGAATTTATTGGTGATCGGGTAGCGGCGGTCGCGCCCGAAATTCTTCTTGGTGATCTTCACGCCGGGAGCGGCCTGGCGGCGCTTGTATTCGGCGATGTAGAGCAGGTGCTCGATACGGTGCACAAGGTCGCGGTCATGCCCACGCGCAACGATCTCGTCGACCCCCATCTCGTTCTCCACCAGGCATTCGAGGATGTCGTCGAGCACCGGATAGGGCGGCAGCGAATCCTGGTCCGTCTGGTTGGGCCGAAGCTCGGCCGAAGGCGCCTTGTCGATGATGTTCTGCGGGATGACGATGCCCGACGGGCCGAGCGCGCCGGGCGGCACATGCGTGTTGCGCCAGCGCGACAGCGCATAGACCTGCATCTTGTAGAGGTCCTTGATGGGATTGAAGCCCCCATTCATGTCGCCATAAAGCGTGGCATAGCCGACCGACATCTCGCTCTTGTTGCCGGTAGTGACCACCATCGAGCCGAACTTGTTGGACACCGCCATGAGGATGGTGCCGCGGGCACGGCTCTGCAGGTTCTCCTCGGTGATACCTTCCTTGGTGCCCTCGAAGAGTTGCGTGAGCGCATGGGAAAAACCGTCGACCGGCTCGTGGATCGGCACGATGTCATATCGGCAGCCGAGCGCCCGGGCGCAGTCCTCGGCGTCCTTGAGTGAGTCCGACGACGTGTAGCGGTAGGGCATCATGATCGCCCGCAGCCGCTCCTCGCCCAGCGCATCGACTGCGAGTGCCGCGCAGATCGCCGAGTCGATGCCGCCGGAAAGGCCGAGCACCACGTTCTTGAAACCGTTCTTGTTGACGTAGTCGCGCAAGCCGAGCATGCAGGCGCGATAGTCGGCCTCCTCGCGCTCGGGGATCTTGGACATCGGGCCTTCGACACAGGCCCAGCCCTCAGCCTCACGTTTCCAGGTCGTGACGGCGACTGCCTCCTCGAACTGGCTCATCTGGAAGGCGAGCGAATGGTCGGCATTGATGGCGAAGGAAGCGCCGTCGAAGACGAGTTCGTCCTGCCCGCCGAGCTGGTTGGCGTAGAGAAGCGGCAACCCGCTCTCGATCACCTGGCGGATCGCCACCTGGTGGCGCACGTCCATCTTGGCGCGGTAGTAGGGCGAGCCGTTGGGCATGAGCAGGATTTCGGCGCCGCTTTCGGCCAGCGTCTCGCAGACGCCAAGCTCGCCCCAGATGTCCTCGCAGATCGGAATGCCGAGCCGCACGCCGCGGAAATTGATCGGCCCCGGCATGTCAGGTCCGGCCTGGAAGACGCGCTTCTCGTCGAACTCGCCATAGTTCGGCAGGTCGACCTTGAAGCGCTCGGCAATGATCTTGCCGCCATCCGCCACGACGATGGAGTTGTGCAGCCCGCTCTTGCGCTTGAGCGGCACGCCGATGATGACGCCGGGCCCGCCGTCGGCCGTATCCTTGGCGAAATCCTCGGCAGCCCGTTCGCAGGCGGCCACGAAGGCCGGCTTCAGCACCAGGTCCTCCGGCGGATAGCCCGCGATGAACAGCTCGGTGAAGAGCACGAGGTCCGCTCCCTGGCGAGCGGCATCCGCCCTCGCCTCGCGCGCCTTGGCCAGATTGCCAGCGATGTCGCCAACCGTCGGATTGAGCTGCGCGACGGCGATTCGGAGAATGTCGGGCGGAGATTTTTTCGTCATGTCAGCGGTCTAGCCTGCGTGCACGGGTCGGGCAATGCCGAACGATTGGACCATCATTCGTCCATATAGGCGCGGAGTTCGTCGGCGGGGCGATTGACGCCGACCGACATCGACAGGATGCGCGAAATATGCGCCCTGGGCAGCCCGGTGGCCGCAGCCCATTCGTTGATCTGCCATTGTATCCTGGCGAGATCCTTCTTCGACGATGCCGCCTCCCCGATGTCCAGCCCGGCATCGCGCAACGCCAGGATCATGTCCCGCGACAGGATGAAGGTATCCCAGCCGAGCCAGCGCAGCAGGTATTGACCGGTATTGCCGCCGAGCCTGCTGCCGTGCTTGCCGAGATAGGCGGTGAGCCCTACCTGATCGTCGGCCGGCCATTCCGCGAGGAACTTGCCGAAGCCTCCATGTTCCTTGGAGACTTGCTCGACGAAAGCTGCGTTGTCACGAACCGACCTGATCTTCTGCGGATTGCGGACGATGCGGCTGTCGGAAGCCAGTTCGTGCCAGAAGTCGTCGGGCTGGAACAGCAGGCGCTTCGGCTCGAAGCCGAGGAAGGCCTCCTCGAAGCCAGGCCATTTCTGCTCGATCACCCGCCAGACGAAACCAGCCGCAAAGACACGCTCCGCCATCGTCGACAGGATACGGTCGTCGGGCACCTTGGCGAGCGCCCGGTTGTCGGCAACCGGCCCCAGCAAGGAGGAAAGCACGGCCTCGCCGCCCTTGCGCTCGGCTGCGCGCGCCCTGATTTTGGCGAAATCCCGCATGGTGCCTCCTCCGTCCCGCATTGTGGCGCCGCAAGACACCATCTTTGTATAAGGATTCTGTGGCTGCCAAGCAGGCGCCTTCACCGCGGAGCGGAACATGAACAAGACAGTGGCGGATTTGGCTCACCGGTGGTTGCCCCGGAAGCACGAGCACCTCAGCGAGGTCGAGCACAAGGTGCTGCAAAGTGCCATCGATCGGAAGACGGTGTCGCGCAACGTCAACGAAAGCGTCGCCGACCGCGAAGGCATGGGCGACCGCCTTGCCGACTCGCTGGCCCGGGTCGGCGGCTCCTGGGGCTTCATCCTGGCATTCCTGGGATTCCTCGTGGTCTGGACGTTGCTGAACGCATGGCTTCTGGGGCGGGATTCGTTCGACCCCTACCCGTTCATCTTCCTCAACCTGGTGCTGTCGATGATCGCAGCCATCCAGGCACCGATCATCATGATGTCGCAAAACCGCCAGGCCGAGCGCGACCGAATCGACGCAGCGCACGACTATGCCGTGAACCTGAAGGCCGAAATCGAGATCATGGCGCTGCACGAAAAACTCGACGAGATCCGCTTCCAGGAGATCATTCACCTGCGTGAGCGCGTCGACGCCCTGTCAGAGCAGATCGCGCGCATGATCGATGCGGGCGGAGGTAAATCGCCCGCCCAATGAGCGACACGATCCACTATCTCGTCGAGCGCTACGGCCTTCTGGCCGTATTCGTCGGCTGCATGGCCGAAGGCGAGAGCGTGGCCATTCTCGGCGGTTTCTTCGCCCATCAGCAGGTGTTCGCCCCCTGGCAAGCCTTCACCGCCGCATTCCTGGGCGCGTTCTTCGGCGACAACCTCTTCTTCCTTCTCGGTAGGCGCTTTTCCGGCAACAAGTGGGTCCGCCTGATGCGCAGACGTCCCGGCTTCAGCCATGCCTACAGGATGGTGCAGGCGCACCCCAATCTGTTCGTGCTCGGC
This sequence comes from Mesorhizobium sp. SCN 65-20, assembly GCA_001724355.1. GTDB lineage: Bacteria > Pseudomonadota > Alphaproteobacteria > Rhizobiales > Rhizobiaceae > Aminobacter. The sequence continues at coordinate 40,520 of MEEF01000019.1, forward strand.
AACCGCTACATCTACGGTATGCGGCTGGTCGGCGGCATCGCAGCCGGCCTGTCCAACATTCCGGTCCTGCTTTTCATCGCGCTCAACGCGCTGTCGGCACTGGTGTGGGCCGGCATTTTCGTGAGCCTCGGCTACGTATTCGGGCTCGGAGCCGAACATCTCCTGGGCGAAGCGATGAAAACCCATCATCGCCTGTTCATCGGCCTGGGAATTGGCGTGGTGGTCGCTGTGGCAGCCTGGCTGCTCGCGCGCCACGTTGCGAGGAAGGAACCGCCCGAATAGCTCAGTCGATGCCGAGGGCGCGGTCGCCGCGATCCAGGATGAGCGGGATGATCAGGTCTTCCTCGTCGTCGAGATGCCGGGTCAGCATGGCGATGAGCCGCGCGTTCTCGTCCGCATAGGAATCGGCCGCGAAACGCTGCTTGTCCGCGTCTTCGCTCAGCGTGCGGAGGAATGCGTTCGCCGCTTCCGCATTCATTTCCAGCGCTTCATGGATGAGATGATGGTCGGCGTCGAGTATCTCGAAGCCGCGTTTCAGACGCGTCTCGGCTTCGGCAAAGACCGGGAAGTAATGATGATCCTCGACGTTGTGATGGCCGTCGAGATTGCCGAGGAAAAAGTTCAGGCGCGGCGCGAACCATCGGGCGAAACCATGGGCGTCGAGCCTCCCCTCGCGATAGTCGCCGATGCCGGCGGTCAGCTTCCCACCCAATTCGCGGAACATGTCGTGCCGCTGCAGCCACATCGACGCCATGCCGTGGACGTTGTCGTGCGACTGCCAATCCTCGCGAGGGTACTTGGTCACGAGCCAGCGCAGGTCTTCGGGAAGGCCCCCGCGCCTCTCGAGGTGGTGCTCTGCGGCTTGATCGGCCATGTCGGTCTCCTTTGGTGACCGACATGTAGGAAGGCGCCGGTTAGATGGAAAGGCCCGTCAGGCGCTCGACGATGGCGATGCCCCAGATGCCGAGGGTGATCAGGATGGAGATCAGCACGGCGAGCGAGCCGCAGTCCTTGGCCAGTTGGATGTCGATGTTGAACTCGCGGCTGACGGCATCGCAGGCTGCCTCGATGCCGGTGTTCAGCACTTCGACGGTCATCAGGAACAGGATCGACCCGATCAATAGCGCATAGCCGCTCCAGCTCTCGGCAATGAACCAGCCAAGGGGGATGGCTGCGATCAGCAGCATGACCTCCTGCTGGAATGCCGCTTCGGTGCGCATCAGCCTGGAGAAGGCGCGCACCGAATTCTGGAAAGCCTTGACCAGCCGCTCCATGAAATTCCCTTTCAATACGATCAAAGGGGCATCATGTAGCGGCTTGGCCGTCAGTCGAACAGATAGGAATCGTTGGCGAAGAAGCCGTGATCTACCGAATTGTGCACGCGCCGGCCCTTGCCTGCCTCGCCCGCAGCACCCAGCGCGAAGAAGATCGGCATCAGGTGCTCGTCAGTCGGATGGTTCTCCGCAGGGTACGGAGCCCTTTCCTTCCAATGCAGCAACGCGTCGCGATCACCTGCAGCGAGCCGTTCCTCGAACCACTCCGTGAACGCGTGCACCTTGCCTGCAAGGACCGGATCCGGCTCGGCTCCGCGCCTGATGGTGGTGAAATAGGCCCGCAGATTGTGCGTGATGTGGCCCGAGCCGATCAGCAGGATGCCCTCTTCGCGCAAGGGCGCGAGCGCCTTGCCGATCGCGTAGTGCCAGGCCGCGTCGCGCGTGGGATCGATCGACACCTGAACGATGGGGATGCCGGCATCCGGAAATGCGAGCATCAGCGGCGTCCACGTACCATGGTCGTAGCCGCGCTTTTCATAAGTGTGGGGGTTGAGCCCGGCCGCTTCCAGCATGCCGAACACGCGCTCGGCGAGCGCCGGTTCGCCCTTTGCGGGATAGACCATCCTGTAGAGTTCGGGCGCGAAGCCACCGAAATCGTAGATCATCCCGGGCTTGGGGTCGGTGACGACCGCGACGCCGTCAGTCTCGAAATGGGCCGAGACGATCACGATTGCCTTCGGCCTTGGCATCAAGGTCGAGACGGTTTCCAGGTAATGCCGGGCCTCGGTATCGGCGAGCACGATGTCGGGGCCGCCATGCGAAACGAATAATGTGGGCAACGAGGTCATGTTCATTCTCCTTGCCTGAAATATACGCTTGCTCTCCCCTCGGCGGCAGTGCGCCGCCATGCAACGAAGCGTTCAACGAATGTGAACGAAGATCCGGATGTCGTTCAGTCTCCCAGGACCTTGATGTCTGGAGACGACCGCTCGAACTGCGGCAGGTCGTCGGCGATTTCGTAGTAGCTCGCCTTGTCGGCCACGAATATGTGGCAGAGTCCGGTCAGCGACGAGGCATCGTCGAACGAGCCCGCAAGGATCGAGACATAGGTGTCGTCATTTGGCTTCCAGAACATCACCGAACCGCAGCGGCTGCAGAAGCCTCGCTTGGCGAAGTCCGATGCCTCGAACCAGGTGATGTGTTCGCGTCCTTCGACCTCGACCATGTCGTCGTCGACGTTCGTCGCCGCATAATAGTGCCCGCTCTGCTTCCTGCATTGGCTACAATGACAATAGACCACGCCGCGCAGCGGCCCTCTCGCGACGAAGCGCACGGCGCCGCACAAACACGATCCCTTGTGTGTATCCATCAGCCCCTCCAGTTGTTGGCATGGGCAGATTGCCCGCCCGTCGCAGCAAATGCTCTCCGGATTGCGACATCCGATCAATCGGCTTCGGGCGCAGCATACTGGCCCGTA
>MEEF01000020.1 GCA_001724355.1 Mesorhizobium sp. SCN 65-20
TGGAGCGGCGCGTCCGCTGGAAGGGTATGATTGTTGTCGTCAATCAACCGCACTTTGCTGAAAGCAATGAAATTTCCGGTGCTCGGCACAGCGCGCATCAAACGCTCGATACGCGCAGGCTCGTAGAAATCGTCGGAATTGAGGATCGTCAGAACGTCTCCGCGGGCCAGGGAAAGCCCGCGCATAATTGCCTGATGAGCGCCAGCATTGGCTTGCACATGAAACTCTATCCGTCGACCGCGATGGTCCGAGATGGCTTCGCGTATCAGCGCTTCACTACCATCCGAGGAGCCATCGTCGATGATAATCAGTTCCAGGTCCGCGTAACTCTGCTCGATGACGGAGCGAACTGCACGCCGCACATACCTTGCATGATTGAACGACGGGATAACTACGGAAACAAGTCTCATGGCTTCTCCTGGTCCTAAACAGCAGGGCCGCCGGTCGAAGGAGTAGTCAACAGCACCCCAAACATCCGCGCTGCAAATGCCTCCACACTGCACCGGTCTGCGAAACCACGCACTCCCGACTCTCCCAGTTTACTCAGGCCAATCACAGCCCCTACCATTCCGGACACATCCAAATAAGGCACCACACAATTCGCCCCCCGGCAAGCACGGGGACGGTGCAGAGGATCGCGGTCAGACTCACCGTCGCAACGGGTTTCCCGTTCGACGTGATCGCGCATTGCTGCTTGGTCATGTGGCCAGCGGGGAGGCAAATAGTGACCTTTGGAAGCGGCCCGTGCTCTTGCAGCGCCGACACTGAAGGCATGAACAATCCGCATGTCCACGCATGAAGATTCATAGACGACATGCTGTGCGCGACTATCAATCATGCCGATCGATCGCGCCCGAAATGCTGCGCTATATCAGTCGGGAGTTCATGCGCGAGATCAACAACGGGAATCCTCTCGTTGTCCAGCAACTCTACCAACCCAGCGCAGACGACCGTATGACATATTGCCGACCATACAGGCATATCCAATCCTGCGATCAATGTTCGCAACGCAGTTTCCGGGTTGGTGGATGAATGGTCTTCATCCAGAACATGAAATGTTGCGAGGCTGGCGAAATCGGCTTCCAGTTCCCCTCCCTCGATTGCGACAATCAGCAGACGCAAATCTTGGCGCTTTGCTAGCTCGCGAGCGAGGTTCAAACACATCACCGGTGCACTCGTTCGCGAGCAATCATGCGTGACGAGTAGCAAGAACGGGCGCGGATCAAGCAGCGACTCCGTCGTCCTGGCCGCATGCACCCGCTTGAAAGGGCTGCCAATAACGGACGATGATCGCTTGTCGTGCAGTCTTCGGATCGAGCTAAGACTCGACGACAACAGCCGCTTAACCGCTTTCAGTGGGCGCGTTGGGAGCAAACGGCCTCCATAGCCTTCGCTGCTGGATAGCGGCGTTCGAATTCGATTTCGCCAATGCGACCCACTATGAACCGCTCTCCAATCCAGGCTTGATGTTCGGGAGGAGCGAGAGTTTGAACTCCACTCGGACGCTCCGAACCGCTCGGTGAGGTGTCCTACCTATCGAAGGCAACGCGGGCAAGCAATATGCTTGACCGCAGCGACTTGACCACCAGGGCAAGCTATTCGGCCCGGCGCGGATACTGCACGCGTGGCGGGATCCAGTGATGCAGGATGGCGAGTGCCAGAAGGCTGAGGCAGCCAACCAGCACGATCACGAACAGCATGACGCCCCTGTCGGGCGACGCGGTGGCGACAAGGGGGATCGCGCCCGCCGGCGGATGGGTGACGCGGAACATCAGCATCAGCGCGATGGAGAGCCCGACGGCCACGGCCGACACCTCCCACAGTCCCGGAAAGGCCAGCGCTGCCGCAACGCCGATCAGCGTCGCGATGAGATAACCGGCAAAGACATTCGCGGGCTGGGCCAGCGGGCTCGCCGGCTGGCCGAACATGAGCACGGCCGTCGCGCCGAGCGGCGCAATCAGCATGGGAATGCCGGTGAAGGAAGCCAGTCCGCCGATCGTGGCCATGCCGACCACCGCGCCCGACCCCGACTTCAGGTGCGAGACGAAGTGCCCCTTGGGCTCATGGCGGGCTGTGAGGGTGCGAATGTGGTGGCGCAACGTCGTTCCCCAACGAAAGGCCCGTCTGGATAGCAAATCAGCGCTTTGCCTGGCAACGCAGGTTTGTTCGAAAATTCGCCCTACAGTGAAAAAACTTTCCTAATCACCAATCCATCACCACCTTGCCGGAATTGCCGCTGCGCATGGCGTCGAAACCGGCCTGGTAGTCGTCTATACCGATCCGATGGGTGATGAGGCCGGTGACGTCGAGCGGCCCCTGCACCAGGGCGATCATCTTGTACCAGGTCTCGAACATCTCGCGGCCGTAGATGCCCTTGAGGTGCAGCATCTTGAAGATGACCTTGTTCCAGTCGATCTCGAAACCGGTCGGCGCGATGCCCAGGATGGCGATCTTGCCGCCGTTGTTCATCGTCTCGATCATGTCGCGGAAGGCCGCCGCTGAACCCGACATTTCGAGGCCGACGTCGAAGCCTTCGGTCATGCCCTCGTCGCGCATGACGTCGACCAGTTTCTCCTTCGAGGCGTCGACGACGTGGTGGACGCCGAGTTTCCTTGCCAGCGCAAGGCGCGTCGGGTTGATGTCGGTGATCACCACTTTGCGTGCGCCCACGCACTGGGCGACCAGCGCGCCCATGATGCCGATCGGTCCGGCGCCGGTCACGAGAACGTCCTCGCCGACCAGATCGAAGGACAACGCGGTGTGCACGGCATTGCCGAGCGGATCGAAGATCGCCGCCACCTCGTCCGGCACGTCATCAGGGATCGGCACGACATTGTGCTCGGGGATCGCCACATATTCGGCGAACGACCCGGGCCGGTTGACGCCGACACCAAGCGTGTTGCGGCAAAGGTGACCTCGCCCGGCGCGGCAGTTGCGGCAATGGCCGCAGACGATGTGCCCCTCGCCCGAGACGCGCTGGCCAACCTTGTAGTCCTTCACCCCGGCGCCGAAATCGGCCACGGTTCCGACGAACTCGTGGCCGGTCACCATCGGCACCGGCACGGTCTTCTGGGCCCACTGGTCCCAGTTGTAGATGTGGACGTCGGTGCCGCAGATCGCCGACTTGCGAACCTTGATCAGCACGTCGTTGGTGCCGATCTCGGGTATGGGGACCTCTTCCATCCAGATCCCCGGCTCGGCCTTGGCCTTCACCAGCGCCCGCATCATGTTCGACATCGTCTTTTCCTCCGAATCCCTTGATCCAGAATCGCTTTCGCGGCTTCAGGAAATCACGCCCAGCTCACGCCCGACCTCGCCGAAGGCGGCGACCGCCCGATCGATGTCGGCGGCCGAATGGGCAGCCGACATCTGCGTGCGGATGCGCGCCTGCCCCTTTGGCACCACCGGGAACGAGAAGCCGATCACATAGATGCCGCGCTTGAGCATGCGCGCCGCCATTTCCTGCGCGAGGGCCGCGTCTCCCAGCATCACCGGGATGATCGGATGATCGGCGCCGGCGAGTGTGAAGCCTAGCTTGCCCATGCCCGACCGGAACCGCGCCGCATTGGCATAGAGCCTTTCGCGCAAGTCACCGCCCGAGGCGATCATGTCGAGCACCTTGATGGAGGCGCCGGCGATGGAGGGAGCCAGGGTGTTGGAGAACAGGTAGGGGCGCGAGCGCTGCCGCAGCCAGTCGACCATCTCGCGCTTGCCGGAGGTGTATCCGCCCGAGGCGCCGCCCAGAGCCTTGCCGAGCGTGCCGGTGATGATGTCCACCCGGCCCTCGACACCGCAATGCTCCGGGGTGCCGCGCCCGTGCTTGCCGACGAAGCCGACCGCATGGCTGTCGTCGACCATGACCATCGCCCCGTATTTCTCGGCGAGATCGCAGACGCCCTCGAGGTTGGCGATGATCCCGTCCATAGAGAAGACGCCGTCTGTGGCGATCAGCTTGAAACGGCTGCCCTCCGCCTTCTTGAGTTCCTCCTCCAGCGCCGCCATGTCGTTGTTGGCATAGCGGAAGCGCTTTGCCTTGGACAAGCGCACGCCGTCGATGATCGAGGCATGGTTCAGCGCATCGGAAATGATGGCGTCCTCTTCACTCAGCAGCGTTTCGAACAGGCCCGCATTGGCGTCGAAGCAGGACGAATAGAGGATCGTGTCTTCCATGCCCAAGAAGGCGGAAATCCGCGCCTCGAGTTCCTTGTGCTCCTCCTGCGTGCCGCAGATGAAGCGCACCGAGGCCATGCCGTAGCCGTAGCGGTCGAGTGCCGCCTTGGCCGCATCACGCAATTCATGGCTGTCGGCGAGGCCGAGATAATTGTTGGCGCAGAAATTCAGCACCTTCTCGCCGGCCACCTCGATCTCGGCCGACTGGGTGGACGTGATCACGCGCTCGGACTTGTAGAGGCCGGCCGATTTCAGGGCTTCCAGCTCGGAAGCGAGATGGGAGAGAAAAGCTTGGCTCATGTCTTGCCGTCCGATTGAGAGGACACCGAAGCGAGTTTCGTCTGAGGCAAGGCGAAAAGCCATCAAAATTACGACGAGCCGGACGCGTGGAGCACCACCCGTCCGGCACGTTCAGGATCGTTCGGTACGCTCAGCTCAGCGGCGCGCCGACGATGTCGATGCCGTTTTTGGCGCAGGCCTCGGTAAGAGCCGCGATCATCTCAGGCGTGGGCTCCTCATGCGGCGGCATCTTTGCCGCGGGTGCCGGCATGCCTGCCTGCCGTACCAGTTGCTCGAAGTCGCTGCCTGTCGTGACGGTAAGGCAGCGCGCACCGCCCGTGGATTCGACGCGGAAGCTGTGGACGATCCCCTTCGGCGCCATCACCGTCTGCCCCGCATGCGCGATGATGTCCTTGCCGGCGACGTTGAAGCGCATGACGCCGTCGAGAATATGGAACACTTCGTCCTCGTTGCGGTGAATGTGCAAGGGCGGCGACGCGCCGTAAGGCATCAGGTGCTCTATGACGCTGATGTTGTCCACGCCGGCCTTGGCCGAGAGCCGGATCGTCGCAAGCGTGCCGTTGAACCAGAAGAGTTCGCCGGCATTCTCGGTTTTCTGATGAATGGTCACTAGGTTTCCCTTCTCGAATGAACCCGCGACGTTCCGTGCCGCGTCGGCACCCGATCTAAAGGCATGAGGTATCCGTTCGAGTTCGGCGCAACCGAAAGTACGTATCAGCAATAGGAAACATAACTGCGCCACATCCGAAACTCAGGCGCCGACGGCGCCGATCGACCGGACTGCCAGGCACTGTCAGGATAACGACGCGCCGATGCGCCGCTTCCCTCGCCTCGCGCCGCGGGCTCCTCGGGTTAAGGTCGCACGGCGCGCGATCGTAGCAGCGGGGGAACAATCATGGCCGAAGCGAGCATTTCCAGCATCCGCATCTTCCGCCAATGGCAGCCGTTCCGGGACGGGACCTATCGCTGCTCCGGCGGGCGCAGCGCGGAGGGCTTCGACTCCACCATTATCGAAGTCACGTCCCGCGACGGCAATCGCGGCTATGGCGAGATGGCTCCGCTGGGCAGTTTCTACGACCCGGCCTTCGCGGCCGGCGCGCGGGAGGCGATGCAGGAACTGGCACCGCAACTCATCGGATGCGACGCGTCGGGCATCGAGGCCCTGAACCGGCGCATGGATCTGCTGCTCAAGGGCCACCCTTACGCGAAATCCGCGATCGACATGGCCCTGTGGGACCTTGCCGGACGGCGCTGCGGATCGACGCTCGCCGCGATGAGCGGCGGGGCCGAGGGATCGAGCCTGCCGCTTTATCGGTCCATCGCCCAACAGGCCCCGGACGCCATGGCGGCCCGCGCCGAAAAATACATCGCCGAAGGCTACCGCCGCCTGCAGGTCAAGATCGGCCTCGACGTCGACGAGGACGTCGCCCGTTTCGAGGCGGTCAGGTCCGCCGTGCCCGGCGGAACGGTGCTGTTCTGCGACGCCAATGCGAGTTGGGGCACCGCCGAGACCAGGCGCTTCCTGATGGCGACGAGGCAGTTCGACTACGTGCTGGAGCAGCCTTGCGCGAGCTATGAGGAAAATCTCGCCGTTCGCCGCGCGACGGACCGGCCGCTCGTGCTCGACGAGACCATTGACGGCGCCGACGCGCTGCTGCGCGCGATCTCGGACGGGCTGGTGGACGGCATCACCATCAAGCTGGCGCGCGTCGGCGGCCTGACGAAGGCAAAGCTCATTCGCGACATTGCGATAGCCAGGAACCTGAAGATCACGATCGAGGACACGGGCGGCGCCCAGATCGACACGGCCGCCTATTCGGGCCTGCTGCTGTCGACGCCGGAGAATTTGCGGCAGCACACCGTCGACTTCCACAACTGGGTGACGGTGTCCAACGCGCGGGGCACATTCGCGATCGCCGATGGCGTCATGCGCATTCCGGAAGGCCCTGGCCTTGGCCTCGATGTCGACCCCGACGCATTCGGGGAACCGATCTTTGCCTGCCATGCCTGAAATGATGGCTGGACGGACACGCCCCCGCACCCGTCCAGCCCGTCACCGGCGCTCAGTTGAGGGGGGCGCCGATGATCTGAATGTTGTTGCGGGCGCAGGTGTCGAAAAACCGCCTGGCGGTTTCCGGCGTCCTTTCGGACCTGGGAGGAAGACCGGCGCTCTGCGCCGGCACACTCATCTGCCGAACCATCTGCTCGAAATCCCCGCCCTGGGTGACGATCAGGCAGGTGGCGCCATCGGGAGATTCGACCTTGAAGGTGTGTGGGATGCCCTTGGGGGCCATCACGGTCTGACCGGCATGGGCGAGGAACACCTTGCCGTCGACGCGAAAGCGCATCGTACCCTCGAGTATGTGGATGATCTCGTCCTCGCTGAGATTGACGTGCAAGGGCGTCGACTCGCCCTGCGGCATGCGGCATTCGATGATGCTGATCTGGTCGTTTCCAGCGCTCGCCGGCACACGGATCGTCATTAGATTGTCGCCAAACCAGAGCACCTGGCCGACATTTTCGATCTTGGTCTGTGCAGTCACCGAATTTCCCCCATGCCATGCGTGTGCGACTGAAAAGCGCCGGACGCCCAGGGAGTTAATTGCGCCGTGTAACCGTTTGAAGCCGGGGAGCGCGGCCAGTGTTTCAACAAGCTGAAACAATTCGCAGTGAATACGAACTCATACGCACCAAGACTGGGCCGAAACGAAAGACAAAAAGCAAACGGCCGCGGTGAACCACCGCGGCCGCAAGCAAGAGGTGAGACGTCTGGCTTAGAAGAAAGCCTGCAGGCCGGTCTGGGCGCGGCCCAGGATGAGCGCATGCACGTCGTGCGTGCCTTCGTAGGTGTTGACCGTCTCCAGGTTCTGCGCATGGCGCATGACGTGGTAGCCGATCTGGATGCCGTTGCCGCCGTGCATGTCGCGGGCGATGCGGGCGATGTCGAGCGCCTTGCCGCAGTTGTTGCGCTTGACGATCGAGATCATCTCGGGCGCGAACTTGTGCTCGTCCATCAGGCGGCCGACGCGAAGCGAGCCCTGAAGACCGAGCGCGATCTCGGCCTGCATGTCGGCGAGCTTCTTCTGGTAGAGCTGGGTGCCGGCGAGCGGCTTTCCGAACTGCTTGCGGTCGAGGCCATACTGGCGGGCGCGGTGCCAGCAATCCTCGGCCGCACCCATGACGCCCCAGGAAATGCCGTAGCGGGCGCGGTTGAGGCAGCCGAACGGGCCCTTGAGGCCCCAGACATTCGGCAGCAGCGCGTCTTCGCCGACTTCGACGCCTTCCATGACGATTTCGCCCGTGATCGAGGCGCGCAGCGACAGCTTGCCACCGATCTTCGGCGCGGAAAGGCCCTTCATGCCCTTTTCGAGCACGAAACCGCGAATCTGGTTGTCATGCGCGGTGGACTTCGCCCAGACGACGAACACGTCGGCGATCGGCGCGTTCGAGATCCACATCTTCGAGCCGCTGATCCTGTAGCCGTTGGCGGTCTTCTCGGCGCGGGTCTTCATGCCGCCCGGGTCGGAACCTGCGTCCGGCTCGGTCAGGCCGAAGCAGCCGATCCATTCGCCCGAGGCGAGCTTCGGCAGGTACTTCTTGCGCTGCTCCTCCGAGCCGTAGGCGTAGATCGGGTACATGACCAGCGACGACTGCACTGACATCATCGAGCGGTAGCCCGAATCGATGCGCTCGACCTCGCGCGCCACGAGTCCGTAGGTCACGTAGCCGGCGCCAAGGCCGCCATACTCCTCGGGAACGGTGATGCCAAGCAGGCCGGCCTCGCCCATTTCGCGGAAGATCGCCGGATCGGTCTTCTCGTCGAGATAGGCTTCCTCGATGCGCGGGGCGAGCTTGTCGGCGGCGAAGGCTGCGGCGCCATCGCGCACCATGCGCTCGTCCTCGGTCAGTTGGTCTTCGATCAGGAAGGGGTCGGCCCAGACAAAGCTGCCGCCGCCTGCCGGTGTGGATGCGCTCATGGTTCCTCCGGAGAATGGGTGATTTCTCGCCATCCTAGACCGCTTCGGCACTTTTCGCTAACAAGTAATCTCGCAAGGTTTATGCGTATATTCGATAAACTCGAAATAGAGACCGACGATGCGACGCAGCTATGTGCCGACAATTTCAGAGCTTGAGGCCTTCCGTGCCTGCGCCCGCTACGGCACGACAATTCGCGCCGCCGATCAGCTCGGATTGACGCAGAGTTCGGTCAGCCGTTCCATCGGCCAACTCGAGGACCGGCTTGGTGTGGCGCTGTTCCATCGCGTGCGGCAGCGGCTGGCGCTTTCCGATGCCGGCCGGCGCTTCGCTAGAGACGCCGAGGCGGTCCTCGACAGCCTGCACGAGGCTGCCGTGCGCACCATGGCCTTCGGCGGCCAGTCCGACGTGTTGAGCATCGCGGTGCTGCCGACATTGGCCGACCGCTGGCTCATCCCCAGGCTGGCCAGCTTCCATGCCGCCCACCCGCATGTCGCCATCGATCTCGCGGTGCGGCTGGAAACGGTCGATCTCGAAACAGAAACCTTCGACGCTGCGATCCAGCGCGGCCCGGCCGAGACCGAACAGCCTGGCATCGTCCGGCTGTTCGACGAGGAGCTCGTCGTGGTCGCCTCGCCTGCCCTGCTCGACGGGCGCGCCGCCCTTGACGACGCGGAGCTTGCCGCGCTGCCGCTCCTGCAGCAGTCGACGCGGCCGACGCTCTGGCTGCAATGGTTCCAGGCCGCCGGCATCGACCCGCGCACCACCCTGCGCGGTCACCGCTTCGAGCAGTTCTCCATGGTCGTCGAGGCCGCGGTGGCGGGCCTCGGCGTGGCGCTCGTGCCGGAGGTGCTGGCCGAGCGCGAACTCGCCGGCGGCCGCCTGGTGATGGCCTCGCCCAACCGCATCGCCGGCGAATTTCCCTATCGCCTGGCTTTTCGGCCCGGCGGCGAGGACAGGCCGGGCCTGCGCGAATTCATCCGCTGGCTGTCCGGCGAAGTGGCTGGCCAGCCGCTCAGATCCTGAGGCCGAACCTGATGCCGTCATAGATGGCGGCATGGATGTTGCGGGCCTGCACCGCGTCGCCGATGCGCAGCAGCAGGAAACGGCCGCCCGGATTCTTCTCCGGGAAAATCTCCCCGCCATTGACGAGGCGCTCGTAGTCGATCGCGCCGCCGTTCTTCGACAACGGCCTGAGCTCTAGATAGAGATCGTCGAGCGGCAACGTACCGTGCTCGACCACCACCTGGTCGACGCGGCGCTCCTCGCTCCAGCCCTCGGCGAAATCGGACGACAGCGTAGCGACAAGCTGATTGCCGTCGCGACGGACCGACTTGACCCGGGTGTTGATGGTGATCTTCACGCCTGCGCGGTGGAAGGCTTCCATGTAGGGCACGTGGTTCATGCCGCCGATCTCGGGCGCGAAGAAGCGCTCGGGCGAAACCAGTTCGAGCCTCGCGCCGGCCTTGCCGATCAGTTCGGCCGCGGTCATGCCCTGGTGGCCGCCATTGTCGTCGTAGAGCAGCACGTTCTCGGCCGGCTTGACGCTGCCGGCTATGATATCCCAACTCGACGTCACCAGATCGTCGCCGGCATCGAGCGGCGGGTTCTGCGGCAGGCCGCCGGTGGCGATCACCACCGCATCCGGCTCGTACGCCAGCACGTCATCCCTGCCCGCCCAGATGTCGTAGCGGATCTCGACGCCGAGGCGCTCGAGTTCAGCCAGCCGCCAGTCGACGATACCGATCAACTCGCGCCGGCGCGGGTTCTGGGCGGCGAGCCGCACCTGGCCGCCGGCCTGGCTCGAAGCCTCGAGCACGGTCACCTTGTGCCCACGCTCGGCAAGCACCCGCGCCGCCTCGAGGCCGGCGGCACCGGCGCCGACCACGACGATGTTGCGCAGCGGCCCATCGGTCCTGGAGATCACATGCGGGATCGTCGCCTCGCGGCCGGTTGCCGCGTTGTGGATGCAGAGCGCGCCGCCGCCTTCGTAGATGCGGTCGAGACAATAGGTGGCGCCCACGCACGGCCTGATGCGGTGCTCCTCGCCCGCCATCACTTTCTTGGTGATGTGCGGATCGGCGATGTGCGCGCGCGTCATGCCCACCATGTCGAGCTTGCCGGTGGCGATCGCGTGGCGTGCGGTGGCGACGTCGGAAATGCGCGCGGCGTGGAAGACCGGGAACTTCGTTGCCGCCCTCACCTCACCGGCAAAGTCCAGATGCGGCGAGGACCGCATGCCGTGCAGCGGGATGACCTTGGTCAGGGCGGCATCGGTGTCGATATGGCCGCGGATGACATTGAGGAAGTCGATCGTGCCGGACGAGGCCAGGCGCCGGGCGATCTCGATGCCTTCCTCTTTCGACAGCCCCTTGTCCATGTCCTCGTCGGCGACCATGCGGATGCCGACGATGAACTCCGGCCCCACCGCCGCACGCACCGCGTCGAGCACGCGCCAGGTGAAGCGCAGGCGATTGTCGAGCGCCCCACCATGCTCGTCGTCGCGCTGGTTGGTTGCCGGCGACCAGAACCCGTCCATCAGGTGGCCGTAGGCCTCGAACTCGATACCGTCGAGCCCCGCCGCCTGCATGCGTTGGGCGGCGGAAGCATAGTCGGCGACGACGCGGTCGAGGTCCCAGTCCTCGGCGGTCTTGGGAAATGTGCGATGCGCAGCCTCGCGCACCGGCGAGGCGCTCAACACCGGAAGCCAGTCAGCCTTGTTCCAGTTGGTGCGGCGGCCAAGGTGGGTGAGCTGGATCATCACCTTGCAGTCGTGCTCGTGGCAGGCGTCGGCGAGTTCGGCCAGCCAGGGCACGATGGCGTCGTCATAGGCATGAAGGTTACCGAACGCGGCCGGACTGTCGCGCGACACGACGGCCGAGCCCGCCGTCATGGTCAGCGCCATGCCGCCCTTGGCCTTCTCGGCATGGTAGAGCCGGTAGCGCTCCTTGGGCATGCCGTCCTCGGAATAAGCCGGCTCGTGGCTGGTCGACATGACGCGGTTCTTGAGCGTCAGGTGCTTGAGTTGGAACGGCTGGAGCAGCGGGTCGGTACTTGTCATTGCCTTCCTGCATTATCGCGCGCTAATAAGCGCCACCAAAGATCTGGCCGTCGAGTTTCGCGCACCGCGGCGCGGCAGCATTGAGCCAGAGCAGCCCTAAGAGCCGCCCCATGACCATCACCGACACCCTCACCCAGCTCGGCACGAAGGTGGAGACGCCGGCCTCGCCGGAGGCCGCAGTGCTCGAAACCGTACCCTACGGTCGCGTCGACGGCCCGCCGGCCATCGTGCGCTTCACCTGCCCGGAATTCACCTCGCTCTGCCCGGTGACCGGCCAGCCCGATTTCGCCCACATCGTCATCGACTACGCACCGGACAGGCTGCTGGTCGAATCCAAGTCGCTCAAGCTCTTCATGGTGTCGTTCCGCAATCACGGCGCTTTCCACGAGGATTGCACGGTGATGATCGGCCGCCGGGTCGTCGAGGCGACCAAGCCCTTGTGGCTGCGCATCGCCGGCTACTGGTATCCGCGCGGCGGCATCCCGATCGACGTGTTCTGGCAGACCGGCACCCCGCCCGAGGGCTCGTGGCTGCCCGACACGGGTGTGGCGCCCTATCGTGGGCGCGGCTGACGAGGTTTCTCCTATCGCCGTTCGCATCATGAGTCCGATCCGGGCATATCAGCCGGATCACGCGCTCCGTGTCTCACAGCGTGGACAACGATCTCGTCGCCGATATGCTCGTAGAAGACGAGGTACGGAAAAGGCCTCGCGTTGATCCGCCTGATGCCCTCTTCATCAGTCGGGCGCCCCACCTCGGGGTGACGCAGCAGCAAATCGGTGATCGCCTTGAGACGCCGTGCGACCTTCCGCGCGGCAGATGGCGATTCGGTGGCAATATGATCAAGTATGTCGGCAAGGTCCGACAGTGCCGGACGCGTGTAGCGCAGCCTCATGCGCCGTACTTTGCCCAGACGTCCCTGACTTCTTCCCCCGAGGCGAATTCGCCGCGACCGGCAGCCTGCCGCGAGCGCTCTATCGCTGACCGCTCCTCAGCCGAAAGCCGAACGGGCGCTGCGCTTCCCGAACCGACCAGTTCGAATATCGCCAGCGCAATTTCGTCCTGATCATCTTTGGAGAGCTTGCGGGCCGCCTCCAGAGCCTGTTCAAGAAGTTTGGTCATGTCCATCGCCTCTCAACGGACAGAGAAGCATACGCCGCACCTGCCCTCAATACCAAGCGTCCTCCATCGACGCCTTCTTGCGCGTCATGTACTCCCGCAGCGCCTCGTCGATGCCGGGGTCGAGCGGTGGCGCCTCGTATTCGGCGAGCATCGTCTTCCAGCGCTTGTTGGCGCGGCTGGCGGCGTCGACCGAGCCTGCGGCCTCCCATTTCTCGTAGGGCTCGTTGTCGGCGATGGCCGAATCCCAGAATGCCGTCTCGTAGTTCGCCATGGTGTGGGCGCAGCCGAAGAAGTGATTGCCAGGCCCGACCTCGCGGAAGGCGTCAAGCGCCAGCTGGTTGTCATCGATCTTGACGCCGTCGAGATAGGTGTGCAGCGCGCCGCAGAAGTCAGCGTCCATGACGAACTTCTCGTAGGACATGGACAACAGTCCGTCGAGGAAACCAGCGGAATGCAGGATGAAGTTCGCGCCGCAATGCACGGCGGCCAGCATAGACATGGTGCCTTCGTTCATGGCGTGGGCGTCGGGCAGCTTGGAGGTGGTGAAATTGCCGGAGCAGCGCAGCGGCAGGTTGAGCCGCCGCGCCAGCTGCCCGATGACCATCGAGCCGATGGCCGGTTCCGGCGTGCCGAAGGTCGGCGAGCCCGACCGCAGCGACATGGACGACAGGAAATTGCCGAAGATGACGGGCGCGCCGGGCCGTTCGAGCTGGGTCAGGGCGCAGCCGGCCATGGTCTCGGCCAGCGACTGGGCGATCGCGCCGGCGTTGGTCACCGGCCCCATGGCGCCGCCCAATATGAAGGGCACGATCACCGCCGCCTGGTTGGCGCGGGCATAAGCGCGCAGCGCCGTGGTCATGGTGGCGTCCCAGACCAGCGGCGAGTTGACGTTGACGTTGCCGAGGATGACGCAGTTCCTATCAGTGAAATCTTCGCCGAAGACGATGCGGGCCATGTCGATGGAATCTTCCGCGCGGCTCTCCGAGGTGACTGAGCCCATGAAGGCGCGGTCGGAATAGCGGATATGGCTGTAGACCATGTCGAGATGGCGCTTGTTGACCGGCACATCGACCGGTTCGCAGATCGTGCCGCCGGAGTGATGCAGCCACGGCGAGGACTGCGCCAGCTTCACGAAGTTGCGGAAGTCCTCGATGGTGCCGTAGCGGCGGCCTTTGTCGAGATCCATGACGAAGGGCGAGCCATAGGCCGGCGAAAACACCACGTTTCTGCCGCCGATCTCGACCGAGCGTTCGGGATTTCTCGCGTGTTGCGTGAAGGTCGAAGGTGCCGTCTTCAGCACTTCGCGCAGCAGGCCGGGTTCGAACTTGACCAGTACGCCCTCGACCGTGGCTCCTGCCCGACGCCAGTGGTCGAGTGCCGCCGGATCGTCACGGAACTCGATGCCGATCTCGGCGAGGATCCTGTCGGCGGTCGCTTCGATGCGGACCAGGTTCTCCTCGGACAGGATGTCGTAGGTCGGGATGTTTCTGACGATATAGGGCCGGCCATGTGCCTCTGGCCCGTGCGAGCGCTGCTCGCGACGGGCGTTGCGGCCGCCGCGCTCGCGGCGCTTGGCTGGCTCGCTGGGGGCTTCGGCGGTGGCGACGCTCATGTCAGGCTCCAAATCGTTCCAGCATGAAGCTAGCCTTTGGATCTGATGCTGTGACGCTTGAAAATCCTCATCATTTGCATAAGCATGACTTATGCAAAGCCTGCGTCACCTGCTGCCCTCCGCCGGCAGCCTGATCGTCTTCGAAGCCGCCGGCCGGCTGGCGAGCTTCACCGCCGCCGGCCGCGAGCTCGGCATGACCCAGGCAGCCGTCTCCTATGCCGTCCGCGGCCTGGAGGACCAGCTCGGCGCCAAGCTCTTCCAGCGCCGCCACCGGCAGGTGGTGTTGACCGAGGCTGGGGAGCGCTTCCTCGCCGACGTGACGCTCGGCCTGTCGCATATCCGCAAATCGGCGGAGGAACTGAGGGCACGGGCCGGCGGCATGCATGTGACGCTGTCGGCTTCGACTGCCTTCGCCTCGTTCTGGATGATGCCGCGGCTGCAAAAATTCCGCGACGACCTGCCCGGCATCGACCTGCGCATCCAGACCGCCGACCGCGACCTCGATCTCATCGCCGAGGGCATTCCACTAGGCATCCGCGGCGGCGACGCCGCCGACTGGCCCGACTACGAGCTCTTGCCGATTGCCGACGAGGAGATCTATCCCGTCGCTGGACCGGCCTATCTGGCGCGCGCCGGCACGCCGCAGACGCCGGCGGAGATCACCCTTCACCACCTGATCCATCTTGAAGAACCCTATCGCCCGGCCGCCACCTGGAACGAATGGTTCCAATCAGCCGGCCTCAACGGTGCGGTGGCCAAGCGCGGGCTGGTCATCAACGACTACGTGCTCGTCATCCAGGCGGTCATGGAGGGCCAGGGCATCGCGCTCGGCTGGCGCCACCTCACCGACCGGCTGATCGCGGCGGGGCTACTGGTCAGGCTATCGTACCACGTGATGACGACGAACAAGGGTTTTCACGTGGCGTGGCCGAGGAACAGGCCACTGACGGAAAGTGCCGAAAAGGTGCGCGATTGGCTGGCGGCGCAGGCGTGAGCGGCGCTGCCGCTCGTCTGTCGTTGCGCCGCCGCTCATCCCCTGCCGGACCTTCTCCCCGTAATGACGGGGAGAAGAAGGCTGGCCGCAACGCCTCCGTTTGCCCCTTCTCCCCGTCTCTCACGGGGAGAAGGTCCGGCGGGGGGATGAGGGGCCGATCCGCGAAGACCATTCGATGCAATGTCCCTGTCCCAGCGCAACCGAATCCCGCTATAGTCGCCGGATGCCCATTCGCCAGCTTTCCGAAACGATGATCAACCAGATCGCCGCCGGCGAGGTCGTCGAACGGCCGGCCAGCGTGGTCAAGGAACTGGTCGAGAACGCGCTCGACGCCGGGGCCGGCCGCATCGAGGTGGCAACCGCCGCCGGCGGGCTCGGGCTGATCCGCGTCGTCGACGACGGCTCCGGCATGCCGGAGGAAGAACTTGCGCTGGCAATCTCGCGCCATTGCACGTCCAAGCTCGAAGCGGACATCCACGACATCCGCTCACTCGGCTTCCGCGGCGAGGCTTTGCCGTCCATCGGTTCGGTGTCGCGGCTGACCATCCGCTCCCGCACCAAGGCCGCCGACAGCGGCGCCGAGATATCGGTCGAAGGCGGCCGAGTCGCCTCGGTGCGGCCGGCGCCGAGCAATCGCGGCACGACCGTCGAGGTGCGCGACCTGTTCTTCGCCACCCCTGCCCGGCTCAAATTCATGAAGACCGAACGCGCCGAAGCGACGGCCATCGCCGACACGCTGAAGCGCATCGCGATCGCATTTCCGGCGGTGCGCTTCACCCTGTCGGGCACCGACCGCTCGACCCTGGAGCTATCGGCCACCGGCGGCGACACCGAGGGCAGGCTTGGCCGCATCGCCCAGGTCATGGGATCGGACTTCCCCGACAATTCGATCGCCATCGATGCCGCGCGCGAGAGCGTGCGCCTCGAAGGCCATGTGTCGATCCCGTCCTACACGCGCGCCAACGCACTGCAGCAATATGCCTATGTCAACGGCCGCCCGGTGCGCGACAAGCTGATCGCCTCTGCGATCCGCGGCGCCTATGCCGACGTTCTGCCGCGCGACCGCCATGCGGTGACGGTGCTGTTCCTGACACTCGACCCGGCCTATGTCGACGTCAACGTGCATCCGGCCAAGGCCGATGTGCGCTTCCGCGACCCGGGGCTGGTGCGCGGGCTGATCGTCGGTGCCATCCGCCAGGCGCTGGCCAATGCCGGCATCAGGCCCGCGACGACCGGCACGCAGGCGATGATGAGCGCCTTCCGCCCCGGCGGGCCAACCTATGCGCATCCCGGCCCTTCGGCCAACCACCGCAGCTACAATCCGGAGTTCCGCGCCGCGCCTTCGGCTGACTTCGGCGGCGACTTCCGCACCTCACCCTCGGGGGGCTACCGGTCCGACTTCCGCGGTGCGCCTACCGCCGACTACGATGTCGCGCACTCGCCGTTCCGGCCGCTCGACACGGGCTTCGCCGAGGCAGTGCAGGCGAGCTTCGACGCCGGGCCGCTGCACAGCGCCGATGCCCGCGCCGGCCAGGCGGAGGTGGTCGAGGCGCTGCTGCAGACGGAATTGGGCGCGGCCCGCGCCCAGGTGCACGAGAACTACATCGTCGCGCAGACCAGGGATTCTCTCGTCATCGTCGACCAGCACGCCGCACACGAGCGGTTGGTCTACGAGGCGCTGAAAAACGCGCTGAATTCGCGCCCGATTCCCTCGCAGATGCTATTGCTCCCTGAAATCGTCGACCTTCCGGAAGAAGACGCCGAGCGGCTGGCGGTGCATTCGGAGACGCTGGCCTGCTTCGGCCTCGGCGTCGAACGCTTCGGCCCGGGGGCTGTCGCGGTGCGCGAGACACCCGCCATGCTTGGCGAAACCGACGTCGCCCAGTTGGTGCGCGACCTCGCCGACGAGATCGCCGACAGCGACACGGCGGATACCCTCAAGGAGCGGCTGCACGCGATCGCCGCCACCATGGCCTGCCACGGCTCGGTGCGCTCCGGACGCAGGCTCAGGCCGGAAGAGATGAACGCGCTGCTGCGCCAGATGGAGGCGACGCCCGGATCGGGCACCTGCAACCACGGGCGCCCGACCTACATCGAACTCAAGCTCGCCGACATCGAGAAGCTGTTCGGCCGACGCTGAGCAAAGACGATCGAGCGGCAAGCGCTCCATCGGGCCTGAGCTTGACCTCCGGCATTCTGTGACCGTAAAAGCCGGGCACATGCCCTTCTGAAAGGGCCAAAAAGACTGTAGATTTCTAAGACCCCGCCGACGCTCGCCCCCGAGGATCGGCACCAGGAAGCTGAACCCATGATGAATCGTTTCGAAGGCCCCGGCGCGCGTGAAGCCCGCATCCGCTATCTCGACGGCGATTTCCAGGTGACCAGCCCCGGCTCCTTCGTCCGCTGCGCGGTCACCGCGGAGTCCATTCCTCTCGACGAGCTCAAATACTGGAGCGTCGCCCGCCAGGAACCCTATCGCGACGCGGCGGTTTCACTGGCGCGCGAGATCGAGATGAACCCCGACCTGCGCAAGCGCCGCTAAGGCATTATTGCGACTAGGAAAAACAAGCGGAGCGGCAGAATTGCATTCGTCAGAATGCCCGCTGCTCCTGGGTGTCAGCCGCCTACCTTGCGGCGTTTCCAGGCGTCGAGCGTCTCGTCGATGATGCGCTCGGCCGTATGCTCGATCTCGAAATCGACTTCGATCTCCAGGACGCTGAGGTGGTCCAGGAACTCCTGCGGCGCCGCGCCGTGGCGCAGCCGCGCCGCGTCCTTGGTCGTCGTCACCAGCTCGAGCTCTCCGGCGCGAGCGGCCTTGGTCAGGTCTTCCAGCTCGTCGGCGAGATAGAAGTGATGGTCGGGGAAAGCGTGGGCGAGCACCACCGTCCCGCCTGCCCTCGTCACGGTGTCGAAGAACTTCTCCGGATGGCCGATGCCGGCGAAAGCCAGGAAGCGGCGCCCGGCGAGATTCTGCCTGGCGCGCGGGCGAACAGATGCGGCAAAGATCGGCTTGCCGGCGCGGGCAGCCTGCCGCACCGCCGCATCGGCCGTCTCGCCCTCGCCCATGCGCAAGACGGCGTCGGCGAACCTCAACTGGTCGATCAGCCGCGCCCGCATGGGGCCGGCGGGAATGACATGCCCGTTGCCGAGGCCGAAACGCGCATCGACCACCACCAGCGCATAGTCGATGTGGATGCGCGCGCTTTGGAAGCCGTCATCCATGATCAGGAAATTGCAGCCGCGCTCGAGCAGCAGACGCGCGCCGGCGGCGCGGTTGGGAGACACGGCGACAGGGGCGTGTTCGGCCAGCAGCAGAGGCTCGTCGCCGACGTGCTTGGCGCTGTCGTGGCCACTGTCGACCACATGCGGCTCGGAGAAGTTGCCGCCATGCCCGCGCGACAGGAAACCCGGAACGAGACCCATACGCTTGGCCTGATTGGCGAGCGCGATGGCGATCGGGGTCTTGCCGGTACCGCCGACGGTGAAATTGCCGACGCACAGCACCGGCGCATCGATCTTCTCGCGGCGGGCGGATTTCATGCGCCGTCCTGCGACGAAGGCATAGAGCGACGAGGCCGGGTAGAGTGCGTAAGCACGCCAGTCCGGCTTTTCCCACCAGAAAGGAGGCGCTTCGCTGGCCAGTTGCTACCTCCCGCCCGCGCCCTTAAGGCGCGATTGCACGATGAGTGGGTGGATGAACGGTTCGAGAGCCTTGAGCGTGCGCGATAGCGCGCCGCGCATCTCCTCGACGGTGGATGCCCCCGCCGCCATCATGTCGTGGCGCGCGATCTCGTTGCTCAAGAGGAAGTTGACCGCCCCCGCCAGCATGTCGCGGTCGCGCACGATCTTGGCACCACCGCGGTCGATGAGCCGCTGGTAGGTGTCGCGGAAGTTCTGGACGTTGCGGCCGGCCAGCACCGCCGTGTCCAGCATCGCCGGCTCGAGCGGGTTCTGCCCGCCTTCCGAAGTCATCGAGCGGCCGACGAAGGCGATCTCGGTCAGGCGCAGGTAGAGACCCATTTCGCCGATCGTGTCGCCGAGCAGGATGTCGGTGTCGGGCATGATGCGGTCGCCGGTGCTGCGGCGGGCCACCTTGAGCCCCATGCTGGTCAGGTCTGCGGCGATTGCCTCCGCACGCCCGGGATGGCGCGGCACGATGATGGTCATGAGCCCGCGATGCCGGTTGCGCAGCATCGCATGCACTTCGGCGGCGGCCACTTCCTCGCCGTCATGGGTCGAGACCGCCGCCCAGGTGGGCCGGCGTCCTATCTGGCGCTGGATCATGTGCAGCGCGCGCTCGTCGACCGGTGGCGGCGCGGTATCGACCTTCAGATTGCCGGACACCGTGACCGGGCGGGCGCCGAGCGCGCGGAAGCGCTCGCCGTCCACTTCGGACTGGGCGATGACATGGGCCATGTTCTCGAACAGCGCTTCGGCGATGTAGGCGCGTTTCTTCCATGACTTGAACGAACGGTCCGACAGCCGGCCGTTGACCAGGATCTGCGGCACGCGGCGTGCACCGAGTTCGAGGATGGTCATCGGCCATATTTCGGACTCGGCGATGATCGCGAGGTCCGGATGCCAGTGGTCGAGGAAGCGGCTGACGGCCGGTTTCAAGTCGAGGGGCACATATTGATGGATGACGCGCCCGCCCAGGCGCTCCTCCGCCACCTGCGCCGAGGTGACGGTGCCGGTGGTCAGGACGATGTTGATGCCGTAGGCGAGGATGCTCTCGATCAGCGGCACCACGGCGATGGTCTCGCCTACGCTCGCTGCGTGGAACCAGATTAACGGGCCATCCGGCCGTTCGCGCCCGGCGACGCCATAGCGTTCGCGGCGGCGATTGCGATCCTCCTTGCCCTTGGATGCCCGCCAGGCGACGTAGCCGCCGACCATCGGATAGGCGCAGGCGCCCGCGTAGCGGTAGGCCTTCAGAACGGCTCGAGCCCAGCGTTCACTCATTTTGCGCCATCCACCATGCGATAGGCCTGCTCGGTGGCATGGTCGATTGCCGCGGTGAGTTCCTGCCTCTTGCGTTCCATCTCGTCGTCGTCGGCATCGGCGGCGACCTCGATCAGGGGCGCGACGTAGACCGCGCAGCGGCCGAAGGGCAGATTGATCGTCGTCTTGTCCCAGGTCTTCTCCAGCACGGTGCGGCGGCTGGTGGCGATGGCCGCAGGCGCAATCGGCCGGCCAGAAAGCCGTGCGAGAAGGATGATTCCCATGCCCGCGTCACGGGGCGTGCCATGAGGAATGTCAGCGATCATGCAAACGTTCTTGCCGGCGTCGAGCGCCTTTTTCAGGGCGATAAGCGCAGTGGCACCGCCTTTTTCCAGCTTGCTCTTGGTCTGCCGGCCGCCCGATCCGCGCACGGCCTCGATGCCGAACTTGTTTATCACCAGGGCATTTAGTTCGGCGTCGGCGCTGCGCGACACCATGGCCACCATCTCACGGTGGCTCGGGTAGATCGCCGGGGCGAGCAGATGCTGCCCGTGCCACAGGCCGACGATCAGCGGCTCGCTGTCCAAATAGCTGCCACCGGCAAGCTCGAACGACCCCTTCACGAAAGGGTTGGTCAGCTTGACGAAGCGCATGGCACCGGCGAACAGGCTGGCGATCGCGCCCTTTGCAAAGCGCGACTTGGCCAAAGGCTCGCGGATGCGGCGCCAGAAATTCTTTGGCGTCGCTTTGGCGCGCTTCCTTTTCGCCGTCGGCCGTGCGGCCGGCGACGCCATGCGGGACTGCTCCATCAGTTCTGACCGGCAGCCTTCGTGTCGGGCTCCAGCAACCGGTGAAGGTGGACCACGAAATAGCGCATGTGCGCATTGTCCACACTCGCCTGGGCCTTGGCTTTCCAGGCCAGTTCCGCCGACTTGTAGTCGGGGTAGATGCCCACGATGTCGAGCGCGTCGAGATCGCGGAACTCGGTGCCGCCGAGGTGCTTCAGCTCGCCGCCGAACACCAGATGCAAAAGCTGCTTCTTACCGTCTTCTTCGGCCATCTCAGTCCTTGATTCATCATCTATGGGGTCCGCCTGATCTAGACCAATGCGGACCGTTTTGGAACACTTTCCGACGCTATTGCCCGTCGAGACCTGAAAGAACGACCGACATCGCGTCAAGCAAGGGGCCGCTTCCGGCAACGAGCGCGCCGTGGGAGATATTGCGCCCGGCGAAAGCCGGCGTGTTGCCGCTGCGGTCGAGCAGCCTGCCGCCCGCTTCGGCCAGGATCAGTTGCGCCGCGGCAATGTCCCAATCGTGCGCATTCGGCTTCACGAAGGTTGCATCGAGCGCACCGCTTGCGATCATGGCGACGCGATAGGCAAGCGAGGGAATGTAGGCCTCGCGGTCGAGTTGCTGCTGCCATTCCTCGGGCAGCGCATCGATCATCGGCTTGGGACCGGCGATGCGCAACCGTCCGCTGGGCTTGCGCACCGCGATCGGCGCGCCGTTGAGGAAGGCGCAACCGCCAACGACCGCCCAATAGACCTCGCTGCGCGCCGGGCAATCCAGCACACCCGCCAGCGTGCGTCCGTCCTCGACGACGGCAGCGCTCACGCACCATGCCGTCTTGCCATCGACGAAGCCGCGCGTGCCGTCGATCGGATCGACCACGAAAGTCCGTCGCGCGCCCAGCCGGTCGAGATTGTCGGCCGTCTCCTCTGAGAGCCAGCCATAATCCGGGCGGGCAGCGGTCAGCGTCTCGCGCAGATAATGGTCGGCCGCATAGTCGGCCTCGCTGACGGGCGAATTGCCGCCCTTGAACCAGACTTCCGGGCTTTGGCGGAAGTAGCCCATGGCTATGCGCCCGGCCTCGGCGGCCGCATCACGCAGCAGCTCGAGGTCGGCCAGTATGTCGGCTTTGTCGGCGATCTCAGTTTCCGGCAAGGGTCATGCCTTCGATCAGCAGGGTCGGCGCGGCCGTGCCGTAGTTACGGTCGAGGTCGCTCGCCGGCACCATGCGCAGGAACATGTCCTTCAGGTTGGACGCGATCGTCACCTCCGACACCGGCCAGGCAAGCTCTCCGTTTTCGATCCAGAAACCGGAGGCGCCACGGCTGTATTCGCCGGTGATCATATCCACGCCCTGTCCGAAGACCTCGGTTACGTAGAAGCCGTTCTTCAGCGACCGGATCAGTTCTTCCGGCGACTTCTCGCCCGGCTCGATCGAGAAGTTGGTCGACGAGGGCGAGACCGAGGAGCCGCCGCGGACACCGCGGCCATTGGTTTCGAGGCCGAGCTCGCGTGCCGCCGAGGTGGACAGGAACCAGTGATTGAGCACGCCCTTGTCGACCATCTTCAACAGCGCGCCTTCAACGCCCTCGCCGTCGAAGGGGCGCGAAGCCTGGCCGCGACGCTTGAGCGGTTCGTCGATCGCCGTGATCGCGGCGGAGGCCACCTGCTTGCCCATCATGTCGCGCAGGAAGCTGGTCTTGCGCGCCACCGACGCGCCGTTGATCGCGCCCGCCAGATGGCCGGCGATACCGCGCGCCACACGCGGATCGAAGACCACGTCGACCGGACCTGTGGCGGCCTTTCGCGCGTTGAGCCGCTTGACCGCCCGCTCGCCGGCCTTCCTGCCGATCTCGTCGGCAGGATCGAGATCAGCGAAATGCAGACGGGATGAGTATTCGTAATCGCGCTCCATCGAGGTCCCCTCGCCTGCGATAACGCTTGCGGAGCGGGAGAAGCGCGAGCCGACATAGTGGCCGACGAAACCGTGCGAGGTCGCGAGCACGAGCCCGCCGAGGCCTGCCCCGGCGCCGGCGCCCGACGAATTGGTCACGCCCGGGACGGCGAGCGCGGCTTCTTCGGCGGCAAGAGCATCCTCCTTCAGACGTTCTGCGGAGACGACAGTGTCGTCAAAGAGGTCGAGGTCGGGCCGCGATTTGGCGAGCCGCGAACCGTCTGCCAGCCCCTGGAACGGATCCTCAGGCGAAACCTTGGCCATCGCCACGGCCCGTTCGGCCAGGACCCTGGGATCCGAGGCTGCGGTCGCCGAGACGCTCGCCACCCGGCGGCCGACGAAGACGCGGAGAGATACGTCCTCGCTCTCGGAGGACTCGGTGCCCTCGACCTTGCCGAGGCGAACCGACACGCTGGTCGAGCGGCCGCGCACTGCGACTGCGTCTGCGGCATCCGCCCCAGCCTTTTTGGCAGCCTCCACGAGGCTCGCCACCCTGTCGGCCAGTTTCGCGGCGTCGTTGGTTTCGTTCATTGGCGTAATCCGGTTGCTCGCCGCCCGATGGTCGCGACTTCCCCACCCATCTATTGTTCCCGACCCGCTTGTGCAATGGGCGGACGCATGGTCAAACGACCCGTCCGGCGCCATGCGGCCGGATCATCGGGAAATAAGCATGCCCAATCAGGCCCAAATGTCGGTATCGGCGAAATTCACGACCGGCCCGACGATGCGACACGTGATCGTGATGACGGCGACCGGCTCGGTCGGCCTGATCGCCATCTTCATCGTCGACGCGCTCAACCTCTTCTACATCTCGCTGCTCGGCGTGGAGGAACTTGCAGCCGCCATCGGCTTTGCCGCGACGCTGCTGTTCTTCACTGTTTCAATTTCCATCGGCTTCACCATCGCCTGTGGCGCGCTCGTCGCGCGCTGCCTCGGGCGCGGCGCACGCGACGAGGCGGCTCGGATGGGCGGCGCGTCCATGGTCTTCATGGCGCTCGCCACCCTTCTCGTCACGATCGCGACCTTTCCGTTCCTCAGGCCGTTGCTGGCTCTGCTCGGTGCTACCGGGCCGACGCTCGAACTCTCGACGCGCTTCATGCAGATCGTCATGCCGTCCTTCCCCGTCATGGCGCTCGGCATGTGCACGACCGGCATCTTGCGCGGCGTCGGTGATGCGCGCCGGGCCATGTACGTCACACTCGCAAGCGGCGTAGCAGCGGCGATCTTCGATCCGCTGTTCATCTTCGGATTCGGCCTCGGCCTGGACGGAGCGGCCATCGCCACCGTGCTGTCGCGCATCGTCATGCTCGCCATTGGCCTGCATGGCGCGCATGTGGTGCACGGGCTGATCCGCCTGCCCGATCTCAAGGGACTGCGCGAGGCGGTCCGGCCGTTCTTTGCGATCGGCGTCCCGGCGATGCTCACCCAGATCGCCACCCCCGTGGGCAATGCCTACGTCACCATCGAGATCGCCGCCTTCGGCGACCAGGCCGTAGCCGGCTGGGCGATCATCGGAAGGCTCGTGCCCGTGGCGTTCGGCGTGATCTTCGCGCTCTCGGGCGCCGTCGGCCCGATCCTCGCGCAGAACTATGGCGCGCGCAAATTCGACCGCCTGACCACGACGATGCGCGACAGCCTGCTGTTCACCATCGCCTATGTGCTGGCGGTATGGGCGCTGCTTGCAATCTTCGCCAACCCGATCGCCAGCATCTTCGGCGCAGAAGGCATCGCCCGCGACCTCATCGTGTTCTTCTGCCTCTACGCAGCCGGCAGTTTCCTCTTCAACGGCGCGATCTTCGTGTCCAGCGCAGCCTTCAACAACCTCGGCTATCCGACCTATTCGACCGTCTTCAACTGGGGCCGCTCGACGCTGGGCGTGATACCGTTCGTCTGGGCCGGTGCGCACTATTGGGGGGCGACAGGCGTCATCGCGGGCTGGGGATTGGGGGCCGTGTTGTTCGGCGTCGTTTCGATGCTCGTCTGCTTCCGGGTCGTCAAGGCGATCGCCAACGAGCCGATGCATCAGGACGAGCCTGCGCCTCCCCCTCCGCCTGCTGCACAGTCGCCCTTCTCGACGGGCAAAGCATCGACGCTGCAGTGAGGCCCGTGACCTCGGGCTATTGCAGTATCTCGTCCACCGCCTGCTTCAGCTCTTCCTTGAGCGCTGCGGTCTCCGCCAGCACCTGGTCGATCTTGAGGAAATCGAGCGCCCGGAAGCGCGAAACGGGCGGCCTCAGGAAGATGTCGGGCTGGCTCTGGGCGAGTTTTCCGGCCGTGATCGACTGCATCATCAGCTGCGTCGCGCCGAACATCAGGTCGATTGAATTGAGCCGCCGAGCATCGCTCTCCATGGGCACACCGACGACGTCGATGGCGATGGTGAAGTCGGCAAGACCGTCGAGCAGATCGAACGGCACGGGATTGTAGATGCCTCCGTCGATGTAGAGCGTATTTCCGCGCGTCACCGGCCGGAACACCGCCGGGATCGCCGCAGACGCGGCCAGCGCCGAGATCAGTTCCCCCTGCTCGAACACAGCCTGGCAGCCGCCGTAGAAGTCGGTTGCGGTCACCTTCAGCGGCAGCTTGAGCTCCTCGAAAGTCCCAGGCACGGCCTCGGGCAGGAAAGCCTTGACGATGCGCTCGACATTGAACTGGGTCACGCGGATGCCGCTTTCGACCATCTCGGACAGCGTCCCGGGTCGCGCCCGCCACATGCGGCTCGCCACCTCCGCCGGGCGGCCCAGCACCGAACGCGCGTGTTCGTGAATTTCGCGGCCGCTCAAGCCGGCCGCCATGCCAGCGCCCATGATAGCGCCGATCGACGAGCCGGCGATGGCCACGGGCTTGATGCCGAGTTCGTCGAGGGCTTCGATGACATGGATGTGGGCGAGACCGCGCGCCCCGCCACCGCCGAGTGCGAGCGCGAAGGTCGCGCTCATCCCTTGCCCCCATCCAGCTTGGGCCCAAGGATCATCACCGCCGGCTCGACCGAAAGCAGCTTCTGCGCCACGGCCTTGACCTGGTCGAGCGTGACCGCGCTGATGAGGTCGATGCGGCGCTGCATGTAGTCGATGCCGAGTTCGTCGGTCTGAAGATCGACGAGCGTGTTGGCGATCGCACGCGACGAATCGAGGTTGTTGATGGCGTAGGCCCCGAGCATGTATTTCTTCGCCGCCTCGAGCTCCTCCGCCGTCGGCCCCTCCTCCGCCATCTTGCGCACCACGTCGCGAACAACCGCGAGGGTCTCTGCGGCGCGATCCGACCGCGTCGCGGTGCCGATGATCAGCGAGGAGGAATGCTCCTGGTTGATGAGGGCCGAGCTTACGCTATAGGCGAGGCCGCGCTTCTCGCGCACTTCATCGAACAGCCGCGACGAGAACGTTCCGCCGCCCAGTATTTGCTCCATGAGCGCCGCGGCAAGGAAGTCGGGCGCGTCGCGCGGCACGCCGGGATAGACGAGCTGCAGCGATGTCTGGGGCAGCGGATATTCTATCTGCAGCGTCTGGCCGAGCTTGGGCTCGACCCGCTCGACCTTCCGCATCTCCGACTTCTCCGGCAGGTCGCCGAAGACCTGGTCCAGCCGCTTCTTGAGCGTCTCTGCGTCTATGGCACCGACGACCGCCACATGCAGGTTGTCGCGCGCGAAATTCGACTTGTGGAAGGCGCGGAGATCGTCGGCAGCGATGGTGCCAAGCGACTTTTCCGTGCCCTGGTCCGGCCTTGCATAGGGGTGCTCGCCATAGATCGCCTCGGCCCATTTGCGCGAGGCTTCCGTTTCGGGGTCGCGTGCATTGGCCACGATGCCGGCAACGATCTGCGACCGGATGCGGTCGATCGGAGCCTGGTCGAACCGCGGCTTCTCGACCGCCAGTTTCAGCAGCTCGAACGCCTCGTCCTGCTCGTCGGCGAGCATGCGCATGGCCCCGCCGACGGCATCATTGCTCTCGCTGAAGCCCATCTCGGCGCCGGCTTCGTCCAGCCTGTTCTGGAACGCGTCGCTGTCGAGATCACCGGCCCCCTCGTCGAAGAGCCCGGTCATCAGATTGGCGAGCCCCTCCTTGCCGGCTGGGTCCTGCGAGCTTCCGCCATCGAAGAGGAAGCGGACCGCGACGATCGGCACCGAGTAATCCTCGACCAGCCAGGCGGTGATGCCCTTGTCGGACTTCACCTCCTGGATCTTGACCTCGGCGCGAGCCGCAACCACGGCCGGCAGAACCAGGAAAACCAGCGCCAGCGTCGCCGTGGCGAACGAAAGACGCATCCGGGAGCGCATTGCCATCATAGCCATCGTCGCGTCACTTCTGCGTGGATTGCGCCGGAAGCAGGTAGCCTGCAACGGAGCGATCTGGATTGAGATACTTGGCGGCCGCGTCCTTGATCTGGTCGGGCGTCACGGCACGAATCCGGTCGGGCCATTGTTCCACGTCCGCCACGCTTCCACCCGTGGCCAGCGTGCTGCCATAGATGTTGGCCATGCTCGCCTGGTTGTCGCGGGCAAAGATCATGCTGCGGACGAAGCGGTTCTTCGCCTTCTCGAGTTCGTCGGCCGTCACGCCGTCCTTGATGATGCGGCGGATCTCCACATCCACGGCATCCTCGACCTGCTGCAGTCCGGCCTCGCCCCGCGGCGCGCCGTAGACGGTGAAGCTGGTGTCGTCGACCATCGTGCCCTCGAAATATGCACCCGCCGAGGATGCGATCCCCTGCTTGACCACGAGCTCCTGGTAGAGGCGGCTGCGGTTGCCGCCGCCGAGTATCTCGGAAAGCAAATCGAGCGCCTCCGCCTCGCCGGGCTTGGCCGTCTGGTAGGACGGCACGACCCACGCCTTCGAGAAGCTGGGGACGCTGACCCGCGCATCCGTCATCTCGACCGTGCGCTTGGTGTTCTGCTCGGGCTCCTTGGGGCGGATGCGCGGCGGCAGGTCCGGGCCGCGAGCGATCTTGCCGTAGGTCTTTTCCGCCAGTTCCTTGACCCTGTCCGGCTCGACGTCGCCGGCGACAACGAGGATCGCGTTGTTCGGCGCATAGTAGCGGTCGTAGAAGGCGGTCGCATCGACGCGGTTGAGCTGCTCGATCTCGTGCATCCAGCCGATGACCGGGATGCGGTAGGGCTCGTTCTGGAACAGGGTCGCGTCGACCTCCTCGTTGAGCAGGGCTCCGGGATTGTTCTCGATGCGCGAGCGGCGTTCCTCGAGGATGACGTCGCGCTCGGGGCCGATCACGGCATCGGTCAGCACCAGGTTGCGCATCCGGTCGGCCTCGAACGTCATCATCGTCTCGAGGGCGCTCGGCGTTACCGTCTGGTGATAGGCCGTATAGTCGTAGGTCGTGAAGGCGTTCTCGTTGCCGCCGATCTCGGCCACCTTCTGGCCGAACTCCCCGGCCTTATGGTTGGCAGTGCCTTTGAACATCAGATGCTCGAAGAAATGGGCGATGCCCGACTTTCCGGGCGGCTCGTCCGCACTGCCGACCTTGTACCACACCATGTGGGTGACGATCGGCGCGCGATGGTCGGGAATGACGACCACCTGCATTCCATTGTCGAGGCTGAAACTGGAAACGCTCCACTCCTTGCCCGGCACGTCGGCCAAGGCCGGAGCAGCCGCGGATAGAACCAGCGCCAGCACCGCCGGCAGCGAGCGCTTCGCCCGAAGAAGTCCCAAAATCATCGACAGCCTCTGAATGTGGACGCGCCGCGTTATATGCGGCGCGGCAAGGCGCCGGGAAGTGAATTGTTCGTAATCTTTGCTGCGGAAAGCGGCAGCAGTCGGGCGCTATGCGGCCTCGATGAAGCGGACCACGGTCTCGCCATAGGATCGTTCGTCCAGAACGGTGAAGCCCGGCCCCGGTTCGAAGGCGACCGAGGCAGTCTCCTCGACGACGCAGAGCGCGCCCGGCGCAAGCCAGCCGCCGGCGCGGGCCGAACGCAGCGCCAGTTCCCCAAGACCCTTGCCATAGGGCGGGTCTGCGAAGACCAGGCCGAACGGCGCCATGGTTCCGGCCTCGCCGAGGCCAGTCGCATCGCGCCGGAAGATCTTGGTACGCCCGGTCAGCCCGAAGCTCTCGACATTGGTGCGGATCAATCCGCGCCCTTCCGCCGATTCCTCGATGAAGACGCAATAGGAAGCGCCGCGGGACAGCGCTTCTATGCCCAGCGCACCGGTGCCCGCGAAGAGATCGAGCACGCGGGCGCCCTCGAGCCTGTCGGCGAAGCGATGCGCCAGCACGTTGAAGACGGCCTCGCGCGCCCGATCCGTGGTCGGGCGAATGGCGTGATCGCGCGGCGTGGCCAATGCCCGGCCGCGCAGGTCACCGCCGACTACGCGCATCAGCCACGTCCCTTGCGCGGACCCGGCTTGCCGCCTCGCGGAGCGCCGCCGGCCGGGCGGTCACCGCGTGGCTTGTCGAAGCCTGGCTTGTCGCCCTTGTTCGCGCCTTGCGGGCGAGCGCCCGGCGCCATCCAGACATTGGCCTTGCGCGCGCCCGGCGTCTCGAAGGGCTTCTTCTCGCGGTCGTCCCCCTTCTTGCCACCGAACTTCGGCTTGTCTCCAAACTTGGGCTTGTCACCGAACTTCGGCTTGTCCCCGAAGCGCGGCTTATCGCCAAACCTGGGCTTGTCGCCGAAGCTGGGGCGCTCGGTCGACAGGCGGCCGAGAACATCCTCGCGATGGCGTTCGCGGTCGCGCTTGCGGTTCTTGATGAGGCCGCCCTCGCCGATGTCGAGGCGCGCGGCGCGCGGCGTACGCGGCGCATCGTCTTCGCGACGCTCCTCGCGCCGGGCGGTCGGCTTGTTCGAGAACGGCTTGACGATGTCGGCGTCGAAGTTGGCGCCCGACTCCTCGACCAGACGCTCGCCGAGCTGGTCGCGCAGCATCTTGCCCTTGATCTCCTGGACATGGCCCTCCGGCAGCTCGCCGAGCTGGAACGGGCCGTAGGAGATGCGGATCAGGCGGTTCACCTCGAGGCCGAGCGCGCCAAGGATATTCTTGACCTCGCGGTTCTTGCCCTCGCGCAGGCCGATGGTGATCCAGGCGTTGGTGCCTTGCTCGCGGTCGAGCGTCGCCTCGATCGAGCCGTAGAACACGCCATCGACGGCGATGCCGTCCTTGAGCTCGTCCAACTGCTTCTGCTCCACCTTGCCGTGGACCCGCACGCGATAGCGGCGCAGCCAGCCGGTGGCCGGCAGTTCGAGCACGCGCGACAGGCCGCCGTCATTGGTGAGAAGCAGCAGGCCTTCGGTGTTGATGTCCAGACGGCCGATGGTCATCAGCCGCGGCAGTTCCGCGGGCAACACGTCGAACACCGTCTTGCGGCCTTCCGGGTCGCGGTTGGTCGTGACCACGCCGGCCGGCTTGTGGAACAGGAACAGGCGCGTGCGCTCGATCGGCGGAATCTCGGTGCCGTCGAGGTGGATGACATCGTCCGGCATGACGTTGAACGCCGGCGACGACAGCACCTGGCCGTTGACCCTGATGCGACCTGCGGCGATCAGTTCCTCGGCGTCACGGCGCGAGGCGATGCCCGCACGAGCCAGCCGCTTGGCGATGCGCTCGCCCGGCTCGGCCGCCTCCTCAGGCTTGCGCGCGAAAGGCTTGCCGGGGCGCGGCTTGTCGCCAAACGTGCGCTCGCGCTTCTCGAACGGCTTGCCTTCGGGGCGCGGGCCCTTGCGGAACGGACGGTCGCCGCCCTCTTCGCTGCGGAACTCGCGGCGCGGGCGCTCGCCGCCTTCGCTACCCTCGGCACGAGGACGGTAAGGCTTGTCGCCGTAAGGACGCTTTTCGAAAGGCTTGCCCTCGGGACGCGGCCCCTTGCGGAACGGACGGTCGCCGCCCTCGGCACGCGCCTCCCCGTCACGCGGACGGAACTCACGGTGCGGGCGCTCGCCGCCTTCTGCAGGACGCGAACGATACGGCTTGTCGCCACCGAACGAACGGCCGCCTTCGCGCTTCTCGTAAGGCTTGCCTTCCGGGCGCGGGCCCTTGCGGAACGGACGGTCGCCGCCCTCTGCACGCGCTTCGCCGTCGCGCGGACGGAACTCACGGTTCGGACGCTCGCCGCCTTCGGCGGGACGCGGACGGTAGGGCTTGTCGCCACCGAATGAACGGCCGCCTTCGCGCTTCTCGAAGGGCTTGCCTTCGGGGCGCGGGCCCTTGCGGAACGGACGGTCGCCGCCCTCTGCACGCGCTTCGCCGTCGCGCGGACGATATGGCTTGTCGCCGAAAGAGCGTTCGCGCTTCTCGAACGGCTTGCCTTCGGGGCGCGGACCCTTGCGGAACGGCCGGTCGCCGCCCTCCGCGCCTTCGGCGCGCTTGGCATACGGCTTCTTGACGAAGGGCTTTGCGCCACCTTCGCCGCTCGGCTTGCCGAATTTCCGGGGTCCCGCGTCGCGGCTGCCAGCGCCGCCCGGTTTGCCGCCTTTGCGCGGGGATTTCTTACGATCGTCGTCCATAGTGGCCTTTGCCCTTTTCGGCGGCTAGATAACAGGAAGCTAAGGGGTTAGCGAGAGGTAACAGGATGGTTAGGCCGTGAAACGACCGGACTTCATGGCGCAGGCCTTCGCGGAGGCGGAGGCTGCTGCCGAACGCGGCGAGGTTCCGATCGGCGCAGTGATCGTGCGCGGCACAGATATCGTCGCCCGCGCCGGCAACCGCACCCGTGAACTCAACGATGCCACAGCACACGCCGAGATACTGGCGATCCGCGAAGCCTCCGCCAAGCTCGGCCAGGAGCGGCTCACCCGGCTCGACCTCTATGTGACGCTCGAACCCTGCACGATGTGCGCTGCTGCGATTGCCTTTGCCCGCCTGCGCCGGCTCTATTTCGGCGCCGCCGACGACAAGGGCGGCGCAGTGGTCAGCGGCGTCCGCTTCTACGCCTCCCCCACCTGCCATCACGCACCCGACGTCTACGCGGGCATCGGCGAGACACGCGCTGCCGAGATGCTCAAGGGCTTCTTCAAGGACCGGCGCGAGGACTAGACACCTCCGAAAACGACAACGCCCTGAACCAGTCAGGGCGTTCGGTCAGTCTGCACTTGCAGGTCGGATCAGAACGGCCACCAGCTGCTGCCTTGCTTGGCAGCCTTCTTGCGCGCGCGTTCCTTCTTGTACTCATCCTCGCCGAGTTCGTCCTGCGGTGCTGAGGCAGACGCTTCACGGTACGTGAGCGGCGGCTCGCTGAGATACTTGCGCGTGGTGGCGCTGCCCTGCTTGTTCTCGCGCAGGCGGCGCTCCAGCTCGGCCTTGCGCTGCTCTGGGGTCCACGTGCTCATGTCCGGGCCCGACAGCGAGGCCATGTCGTTGACGACTTCCGGCTCAAAATTGGGGTTGTCGCGGTTCTTGGTGGCGTTGTCGCGGATGCGGGCGCGGCGCGCCTCGGGCGATTCGGGCCACTGGGCGCTCGCGGTCGTCACGATGTTGTCCTGAGGCGCAGGCAAGGCGGCCTGGCCGGCCTTCGGCTTCACCAGCTCGGGACGCGGCTTGTAGTCGATGTTGTTGGTCTTCGGCTTCATCGAGAACATGGTGGTCAGGTCACCCGCCAACTGCTCACCCGATGACTTGTTGGTGCCGTAGGTCGGCGAGCTCATGCAGCCCGACAGCGCAAGACCGGAAACGGCGAGCGACGCAAACATAGCTGCGCGCGCGCTGATGCGGTCCT
Source organism: Mesorhizobium sp. SCN 65-20 (assembly GCA_001724355.1). Lineage (GTDB taxonomy): Bacteria > Pseudomonadota > Alphaproteobacteria > Rhizobiales > Rhizobiaceae > Aminobacter. Next base: position 32,578 of record MEEF01000020.1, read on the forward strand.
TCATGCCAAAGATTTTCACTCGAACGCCTCTCGCTACCTGCCGGAAAGAACCGGGCCCCTATCCGTTTCGTTCAATCCGACGAAAATTCGGCGATAATTTGTCTGCCGAAGTTTCGCGGTTTTACCTTAACGGTCCGTCAAGAGCAACGACCGGAACGAGATAGCCCACCGGTCGTTGCATTCGCACAACTTACTGGAGACGTCCCAGCCCCTGAAGTTCGTGCAGTGCCGCTGCGTCACGGGCGGAGACGTCCGGGAAGGCCGCATCCGAGCCCACGTCATCGGTGTAGCGCCAAGAACGGGCGCACTTCACCAGCCCGCGGCCGTCCGCCTTCTCCACGACCACAGCCACGCCGGGAACCTCGCGCAAGGCGAACGCATCGGCCGGAACGTCATCATGCGAGATGACCAGATCGCTGGTGATGCTGATCTCGGCCAGGTCGATACCGTCGAGGGCCTCTTCCAGCACCGCATCGGTCATGTATACGACGGGCACGGCCTCCAGCGACGAACCGATGGTCTTCTTGGCACGCTCCAGTTCGAGCGCGCCCGTCACCACGCTGCGCACCTGGCGGATCTTGCGCCACTTCTCGGCCAGAGCCTCGTCGCGCCAGGCAGCCGGCACGTCGGGGAACTGCTCGAGGTGCACCGACTCGACCTCAGGATGACGCTCGAGCCACGCCTCTTCGGTGGTGAAGGGCAGCATCGGCGCCAGCCACTTGACCAGGCAGTTGAACAGCTCGCGGACGACATGGACGGCGGCCTTGCGGCGCACGCTCGACGGCGCGTCGCAGTAGAGCACGTCCTTGCGGATGTCGAAGTAGAAGGCCGAGAGCTCGACGACCATGAAGTCGATAAGCGCACGGGTGATGCGCTTGAACTCGAAATCGTCATAACCCTTGCGGACTAGCGCATCCAGCTCGGACAGCCGGTGCAGCATCAACCGCTCCAGTTCCGGCATCTCGGCCAGCGCCACTTCCTCACCCTCGTCATGCGCGAGAGTGCCGAGCATCCAGCGGATGGTGTTGCGCAGCTTGCGGTAGGCGTCGATGTTGGTCTGCAGCACGTTCTTGCCGAGGCGCTGGTCTTCCCAATAATCGGTGGTCATGACCCATAGGCGCAGGATGTCGGCGCCCGACTGCTTCATGACGTCCTGCGGCACGACCGTGTTGCCGAGCGACTTCGACATCTTGCGGCCTTCCTCGTCCATGGTGAAGCCATGGGTGACGACCGTGTTGTAGGGCGCGCGGCCACGCGTGCCGCAGCTTTCGAGCAGCGACGAGTGGAACCAGCCGCGATGCTGGTCCGAGCCTTCGAGGTAGACGTCGGCCGGCCACTTCATGTCCGGACGGTCTTCCAGCGTGAACACATGCGTCGAGCCTGAGTCGAACCAGACGTCGAGGATATCCATCACCTGAGTCCACGCCTCGTTGGCGCGCGAGCCCAGGAAACGCTCACGCGCGCCCTTGGCGAACCAGGCGTCGGCGCCCTCCTTCTCGAAGGCTTCGACGATGCGGGCATTGACCGCCTCGTCCCTGAGAACGTTGCCGTCGGCGTCCGCGAAGATGGCGATCGGCACGCCCCAGGCGCGCTGACGCGACAGCACCCAGTCCGGGCGCTCCTCGATCATCGAGCGCAGGCGGGTCTGGCCGGCGGCAGGCACGAAGCGGGTGTCGTCGATGGCCTGCAGCGCGCGGCTGCGCAATGTGGTGCCGTCGCCGAGTTGCTTGTCCATGTAGACGAACCACTGCGGCGTGTTGCGGAAGATGATCGGCTTCTTCGAGCGCCAGCTGTGCGGGTAGCTGTGCTTGAGGCGGCCGCGCGCGAACAGAGCGCCTCGCTTGATCAGTTCGTCGATGACGGCCTTGTTGGCGTCACCCTTCTTGCCGTGATCGTCGATGACGCGCGCAGGTCCGCCCTCGCGATCCGGGCCGAAGCCCGGCGCGTCCTTGGTATAATAGCCTGCGTCATCGACCGGAAATGGCAGCTGGGTGTCGATGCCACGCTTTTCCAGTTCGGCAACGGCATCCATCCAGGCGTCGAAATCCTCACGGCCATGGCTTGGCGACGTATGCACGAAACCGGTGCCGGCATCGTCGGTGACATGATCGCCTGCGAGCATCGGAACGGCGAACTCATAGCCGCCGCCAAAGCCTTCGAACGGATGGGAAAGCGTAAGACTTCCAAGCTCTTCGCCTGGCACACTGCGAAGCAGATTCAACGTGACCTTGGCCTTGGCTGCAGCCTCTTCGGCAAGTGCTTCGGCAAAGATCAGCTTTTCGCCTGCTTGCGGGCCAAAATCATTCTCGGCGGCGGTCACTTCGTAGAGACCATAGCCGACGCGGGGCGAGTAGTTGACAGCGCGGTTGCCGGGGATGGTCCAGGGCGTGGTCGTCCAGATGACGACATGGGCACCAGCCAGTGTGTCCGACCCCGAGGCCACGGGGAATTTCACCCAGATCGTGTCGCTCTCGTAGTCCTGGTATTCGACTTCGGCCTCGGCAAGTGCAGTGCGCTCGACCACCGACCACATGACCGGCTTGGAACCACGGTAGAGCTGGCCCGACATGGCGAACTTGAGCAGTTCGCCTGCGATACGAGCCTCCGCGTGGAAGTTCATGGTCGTATAGGGATTCTCGAAATCACCGATGACGCCCAGACGCTTGAATTCCTCGGACTGGACGCCGATCCAGCCGGCGGCGAATTCGCGGCATTCCTTGCGGAACTCGTTGATCTCGACCTCGTCCTTGTTCTTGCCGGCGGCGCGATACTTCTCCTCGATCTTCCACTCGATCGGCAGGCCGTGGCAGTCCCAGCCCGGCACGTAGTTCGAGTCGTAGCCGCGCATCTGGAACGAGCGGGTGATGACGTCCTTGAGGATCTTGTTCAGCGCGTGGCCGATGTGGATGTTGCCGTTGGCATAGGGCGGGCCGTCGTGCAGCACATACTTCTCGCGGCCGGCAGCGCTTTCGCGCAAGCGCTTGTAGAGGTTCATCTTCTGCCAGCGGGCGACCGTCAGCGGTTCCTTCTCGGGCAGGCCGGCGCGCATCGGAAACTCCGTCTGCGGCAGGTAGAGGGTCTTGGAATAGTCGATCTTTTCGGACGTATCGGTCATCTGTCTTGCCATTGCCTCGCCCGGCAAAATTGCCATGGGCCTATGCTGTAATGATCTGGAAATGCGCCATGCGGCGCGCAGGCAAAATCGTCCCGGACTTTCGGACAGCCTCAGACCGCCCGGAAGGCCGGGCCCGTAATTCGTATAGCAATCGCGAAGACGGGCGCGAGAAACCTCATGGCCGCGCTTTTAGCGGAGGCGGAGCGCGGAATAAAGGACCAAAATCGCTAGATATCAAAGGTTGAAGTCGAAGCGATAGGTGGTTGAGAGGCCGACGGTCACCTGGTCGGGAGAGCCGCGCTCCTTGACGATGGTGGAATCCGCTGCCGGTCCCATCAGTCGTGCATATTCGGCGAAGACGCTTGCCGTGACCCTGTCGGTGGCCTTCCATGTCACCGCTCCGCCGACACCAGTCGACTCGATGCCGCTGCCGGGATCGTACTCGCCGAGGCCGGATGCCGCTGCCTCCTCAGCGTTCACGCCATAATAGGTATCGAAGAAGTCGGCAGTCGCAAATGACACGCGCGGCCCGCCCGACAGGCGAACCCCGGGGGTAACGTCGTAGAACGCGTCGATCGCGAGATCGGCGACGACGCCGCTGTGAGAGCGTATGCCCTGCCGGACTTCGGCGCGGGCACGCATCCAGTCGGTCGGGTAGAATTCGAAGAACCCGCCGGCTTCGGCGCCCCAGTCGACATCGCTCAGCCCTTCGATCTCGTCCTCGGAATCGCGCCCGAAGATGATCTTGCCGACGAGGCCGGCGCGCACTTCGCCGTCGTCGATCAACCCAAGAGAGATATTGTCGTTGCGAGAGGCGAAGCGAGCCTCGGGCCCGGCCTTGCCGAGCGAAACGAGCGGCAGAGCGCTCAGCATGTATTCCTTGGAACCCTCGAAGCTGGGCGCGACCATGCCGGTCACGCCGACCGTCAGGTACCAGTCGCCCGACATCCAGCCGAATGCCCCCTCACCCGCGATCGCCGAACCCGAGGCCGAGGCTGCAGCCAGTGCTACGACTGCTCCGGGGAGACGGGGAAATATGATCATTGCAACCTCGCGCGCACCTGCAACTTCTTCGCTAGGGCCATGCGGGTGTGAAGCCAAGCACGTAAAGTTTGAATTAAATTTTCCAGTCGTCACAAAGGTTTATTTGCCCGGCGATTTGGCCCGGCACTGGACCGACTCGTCCTGTGGGGATAGCTTCCAGTAACGGCATGGTGCCACCGTTGTTGATCATAGACCTTTCAAGGAGACGGGATCATGGCTCTTTCCGACCAACTGCCCAGGGGCGAAATTGGACAAATGCGATCGAAGTGGGGCTGGTTCGTCGCGCTCGGCGTCGCCGTTATGGCGCTGGGCGTCATCGCTGCCGGCAACCTGATGATCGCGACGGCAGCGTCCGTATTCTTCGTCGGCTCGCTGATGATCGTGGCCGGCGTGATCGAGATCATCCATGCCTTTGGCGTGAAGACCTGGGGCAGCTTCTTCCTCTGGCTGCTCGGCGGCATACTCTATGTCGTCGCAGGCTATCTGGCCTTCATCAACCCGCTGCTCGCCTCAGCCATCCTGACGCTGTTCCTGGCGGCAAGCCTGGTGGCCTCGGGCCTGATGCGCATCTGGATGGGCATCAAGGGCAGGCAGGTTCTGGGCAGTTGGGGCTGGATCGTGGCCGCAGGCGTTGTGACCCTGCTCGCCGGGCTGATCATCGCGGCTGGATGGCCCGTCAACAGCCTGATCGTGCTCGGCGCCTTCCTGGCGATCGACCTGATCTTCCAGGGCGCGAGCTACATCGCCTTCGGCTTGGGCCTGCGGAACGCCTAGTGTCTCAGACGCAATTTCCGGACGGAAATTGCTTTAGAACGCGATCGCCGCGTCCAGCTCCGAAAGGGGGCGCACGCCCGAAAGCAGCGCCCTCGCCTCGGCTTCGTCCCGCTTCATCTGGGCCACGAGCGCGTCGAGATTGTCGAACTTGAACTCCCCGCGCAGGTAGCCGAAGAACGAGACCGAGGCGATCTCGCCATAGAGATCGCCGGAGAAATCGAAAACGAAAGTCTCCAGTAGCGGCGCGCCGTTGTCGTCGACGGTCGGCCGGCGGCCGAAGCTCGCCACGCCGTCGTGGAGCGTGCCGTCGGCGCGACGGAAACGGACGGCATATATGCCCTCCTTGAGTTCCGCTTCCGGTGACAGCCGCATGTTGGCGGTCGGAAAGCCCAGCGTGCGGCCGAGCTTGGCTCCGCCGACCACTTCCGCCTCGACCGTGTAGCGGTAGCCGAGCAGGCCCGCCGCCTCCGCGGCCTCGCCCGCAGCCAGCAGGGTGCGGATGCGGCTCGACGATATGATTTCCGTCCCCTCGTCGCGGAAAGCATCGACGAGGGTCACGCCAAACCCGTGGCGCTCGCCGGCAGCCATGAGAAAAGCCGGCCCGCCCTGCCTGTTCTTGCCGAAATGGAAGTCGAAACCGGTGACCGCGTGGCTGATGCCGAGGCGTTCCTCGAGGACACTCGTGACGAAATCTTCGGCCGAAAGGCTGGAGAACTCGCGCGTAAAAGGCTTTTCCACGACCGCGGCGAAGCCCAGCGCCTCGATCAGGCGAGCCTTGACGTGTGGCGGGGTGAGCACGAACAGCGGGATTTCAGGCCGGAACACCTTGCGGGGATGCGGATCGAAGGTCAGGACCAGGGCCGGCACGCCCCTGCGACGCGCCTCATCGAGGGCCCGCTCGAGCACTGCCTGATGGCCGCGATGGATGCCGTCGAAATTGCCGATCGCCACCACGCCGCCGCGCAGTCGCTGCGGCAGCGCTTCCTCACCGGAAATTCGGACAAATCCCTGTCCCATCGCGCTGCCCTATCGAAGCCTCGGGATGGTCGCGACAGGCGAATAGCCGTGCTTGTCGAGGAACGCGGCAAGAAGCGCGGGATCGGGAGAGTTGGGATCGCCATAGTCGCGGGCATGAATGCCCCCCGACACGTAGAGCACGTCGATGCCGTTGTCGGCAGCGCCTTTCACGTCCGTGAACATGCCGTCACCAATGGCGAGCGCGTCGCGTGCCGTCACCTCGCGGCCGAGCACCTCGCTCGCGGCGCGAAGCGCCACCTCGTAGATCGGCCGGTGCGGCTTGCCCGATACGAGCGTGCGGCCGCCGAGCTGGCCGTAGTCACGCGCAAGCGCGCCGGCGCACCAGATCAGCTCGTGGCCGCGCTCAACGACGATATCCGGATTGGCGCAGATGAACGGCAAATTGCGCGCCCGCAGCCGCCGCAGCATTTCGGCATAGTCGTCCGGGGTCTCGGTCACGTCGTCGAAGAGCCCGGTGCAGACGACCGCCGATGCCTCGAATTCCTCGACCAGTTCCACGTCGAGGCCGTCATAGATCGGCAGGTCGCGATCCGGACCGATGTGGAAGATGCGGCGCGGGCCCGAGCGGATGAGGTCGCGGGTGACGTCACCGGAGGTGACGACGCGGTCCCAGGCGGACTCCGGCACGCCGAGGCTCGCGAGTTGCGCGATGACCCCCGCCTGCGGGCGCGGGGCATTGGTGATCAGAACCACTGCAACGCCCTTCTCGCGGGCGGCCTGCAGCGCCGCCGCCGCTTCCGGAAAGGCATCGACACCGTTGTGCACCACGCCCCAGACGTCGCAAAGCAAGGCAGAGTAGCGGCCGGTCAGAGCTTCCAGCGACGCGATTGATTGCGGCGAACCCGCCATGGCTAATCCTTCGATCGAACCAAAAGGGAGAAATTGGCCGGTCGGCCAGTCGCTCCCGGGATTATCCGAACCGGCCCGGCATGTCATCTGCTTTCGCGGCGAGCCGGATGTCGGGCGCTAAAGCCGGGCTCAGAACTCCTTGCCAGCGTGCAAGAAATGCCCTCGGTGAGGCGCCTTGTGGTGAATGCTGCATTAAAAGCGGCCACGTTTTTTTCGGCGTTCTGGGAACCGCAATTTTAGGGATTTGTGGAACTATCCCGAGCTGAGCTTGGGGAAACAGCCATGATCCGCAAATTTCTGAAAGATACCAGCGGCAACTATGCCCTCATGACCGTGGCAGCGATGGTGCCGATCATGGGCGCGCTGGCGCTGGCGATCGACTATGCAGAGATTTCGCGAGAACGCGAAGTGGTACGCAATGCACTGGATGCGGCCAACATGGCAGTCGCCCGACGTATGCTCGATGGGGCCATGGATCCTACGAACACGGCCAAGAATGATGAACTCCTCAAGGAATATGCCGCCAAGTTCTACACTGCCAACCTTGGCACGGTAAATCCGGCCAATGCTCCGCTGACAGTGACCTTGCCGAACAATACATTCGGCGGCGGCGCTATGGAGATGGAAACCACACTCACATACAAGCCGTATTTCCTACCCGTGGCTGCCGCGCTGCTCGGCAAGACAAGCGATGACATCAACCTGAGCTTCTTGGTCAAATCGACGGTCCGCCTCCAGAACACGATCGAGGTTGCGCTTGTTCTCGATAATTCGGGCTCGATGAGAAACCTCGGCACGGGTACCCGACAGAGGCGTATCGAACTCCTTAGAGCAGCATCGACGCAACTCGTCGAAACAATGGCGACGCAGGCGGCTGCGATGAGGCAGATCGACGAACCTGTCAGGTTCAGCCTCGTGCCCTTTGCCGCGACGGTCAACATCGCGCCGGAAACCGACAACATGCCTTGGCTCGACACTGAAGGCCTGTCACCGGTCCATCACGAGAATTTCGACTGGTCGACGATGACAAGGGCGAAGATGACCAGCGCGGACATCGCTCAAATCGGCGAACGCTTCGTCGAGTTTACTGGTGGCGTCTGGCGCAAGCGCGGGAGTGGATGGGGCGAAACCGAAAACAGCATCCTTACGCGTTTCAGCCTCTATCAGGACATGCTTGCTCAGGCTGACCGAGAGAAGATACCGAACACTTCGCGGCGGGTCTGCAAGAAGTCGGGCTCGACCTGCAGCAGCTACACAACTGAGCCCGCGTATCAATACACCATCAAACAATACACAAGCTGGCAAGGATGCGTGGAAGCGCGACCGTCACCTTACAACAACGACGACACTCCGGCATCAAAAGCTAATCCAGCGACGTTGTTCGTACCTACGTTCGCGCCCGACGAGGCTGGGCACCTGTGGCACGATCTCGATGACGACAACATCTTCGACCTCAAAGACACCACCGACTACAACTATCGAAATAACTGGTGGACCGATTGGAACGACGACAAGTCTGTCACAGCGACACGCCAGGCTGACATGAGGAAGTACTTCCGGGTCAAGCCCTTTGAGGCCGACCCTGCCGAGAACGGGGCCGGACCCAACTTCTCCTGCACAACAACCGCGGTCACGCCCTTGACCGACGTCAGTAACGCCGGTGGCATGGCCCTCATCAACAGCGCAATCAACGCGATGCAGCCTGACGGCAACACGAATGTCCCGGAGGGTGTCGCTTGGGGCTGGCGCACTCTGTCAAGCGGTGAACCCTTCGCCACGGGACGGCAAGACGGCCAGAGAGGCAACGACAAGGTGATCATTGTCCTAACCGATGGCGCCAACACCTACAGCGCTGCTCCAAGCCCCGACGCGGCGGGCGACAAATCTACCTATGCAGCCTACGGCTATGCAGGCAAGAAGTACGACCTTGGCAGCGTTACACGCATTTTCAAGGACACCTCATCGGCCGTCAGCAAGAGCACGTATACGCAGAACAATTTTCAAGCAGCTATGGACGAAAATCTGCT
>MEEF01000021.1 GCA_001724355.1 Mesorhizobium sp. SCN 65-20
CGGCCGCGGTCGAAGGTGACGTAGTTGGTGATGTCGACCAGCGCGTTGATGGGGCGCAGGCCGATGGCCAGCAGGCGCTGCTGCATCCACTTGGGCGAGGGGCCATTCTTGACGCCGCGCACCAGACGCAGGGCGAAGCCCGGGCAGAGCTCGGGCGCCTCGATCGAGACCTTGACCGGGCACTCGCCTTCACCCTTGATCGCTTCGACGGCACCGCCCTTGAGCGTGCCGAGGCCGGAGGCGGCGAGGTCGCGGGCGATGCCATGGACGCTGGTGGCGTCGGGGCGGTTCGGCGTCAGGTTGATCTCGATCATCGGGTCGTCGAGATAGGCGTAGGCCGCGAAGGACGTGCCGACGGGCGCATCGGCCGGCAGGTCGATGATGCCGTTATGCTCGTCCGACAGCTGCAGCTCGCGCTCGGAGCACATCATGCCGTGGCTCTCGACGCCGCGGATCTTGCCGACCGACAGGGTCACGTCGATGCCAGGCACGTAGGTGCCGGGGGCGGCGAAGGCGCCGATAAGGCCGGCTCGCGCGTTGGGCGCGCCGCAGACGACCTGGATGGGGGCGCCCGTGCCGGTGTCGACGGTCAGCACCTGCAGCTTGTCGGCGTCGGGGTGACGGCTCGCGGTCAGCACCTTGGCGATGACGAAGGGCTTGAGCGCCGCCTTGTCGTCGACGGACTCGACTTCGAGGCCGATCGAGGTCAGGCGCTCGACGATCTCATCGAGCGAAGCGTCGGTGTCGAGGTGATCCTTGAGCCAGGAGAGGGTGAATTTCATGGGTTCACTCGTTTCGTGTCGTTGCGGTCGAGCACTTCCACCACGCGGAACCGCTCACAAACCAAAATCATGTCAGGCGAAAAGCCGCCGTTGCGGGCGAAATAGGCCTCGTGGGCCTCACGCCAGTATTCATAGGACAGGTCGCCTTCGCCTTCCGCGGCAGCAAATTCGGCATCGACCTCATCGAAGCGACGATGAACCGCCTCAACAGTCTCGATGACGGCAGCACGCCGGCCCTGGCCGTCGAGCACGACATCCCTGCGGCCGACCTCGGGCACCGGCTCGGCGCCGCCGTAGTCGCGCAAGGCGCCGCAAGTCGCGGTCTTCTTGCCCGACAACACCAGCGCCAAAAGCTCGTCGGCGAGCTCCGGGCTGTCGCCGAAGGCAAACGTCACCGCACCGGCATATCGGTCGGCAGCGTCGATCATGCGCTCAGGCCACCGAACAACGTCGGCATGTCGAGCGGGCGGAAGCCGTAGTGCTGCAGCCAGCGGACATCGGCGTCGAAGAAGGCGCGCAGGTCGGGCATGCCGTATTTCAGCATGGCGATGCGGTCGATGCCCATGCCCCAGGCGAAGCCCTGGTACTCATCCGGATCGAGACCGCCATGGCGCAGCACGTTGGGGTGGACCATGCCGCAGCCGAGGATCTCCATCCAGTCGTTGCCCTCGCCGAAGCGCACTTCGCCGGGACGCGAACGGTCGCACTGGATGTCGACCTCGAGGCTCGGCTCGGTGAACGGGAAGAAGGACGGGCGGAAGCGCATCTTGACCGAGGGCACCTCGAAGAACGCCTTGCAGAACTCCTCCAGCACCCACTTCATGTTGGCGATGTTGGCGGTCTTGTCGATGACCAGGCCCTCGACCTGATGGAACATCGGCGAGTGCGTGGCGTCCGAATCCTGGCGATAGGTCTTGCCCGGAATGACGATACGGATCGGCGGCTTCTGCGTCTCCATGGTGCGGATCTGCACCGGCGAGGTATGGGTGCGCAAAAGCTTGCGCTCGCCATTAGCGTCGGGCGGGAAGAAGAAGGTGTCGTGCATCTCGCGCGCCGGATGCCCCTCGGGGAAGTTCAGCGCGGTGAAGTTGTAATGGTCGGTCTCGACGTCGGGACCTTCGGCGATCGAGAAGCCGAGGTCGCCGAAGATCGCCGCGATCTCGTCGATCACCTGGCTGATCGGATGGATGCGGCCGCGTTCGGCCGGCGACTGGCGCACTGGAAGGGTGACGTCGACCTTCTCGGAGGCAAGGCGCGCGGTGATCGCGACATCGCGCAACTCGCTCTTGCGGGCGGTGAGCGCATCGGTGACACGGTTCTTCAGGCCGTTGATCGCCGGGCCCTTGGTCTGGCGCTCCCCGGGGCTCATCGCGCCGAGGGTCTTCAGCATTTCCGAGACCGAGCCCTTCTTGCCGAGGGCTGCGACGCGCACTGCCTCGATCGCCTGCTCGTCGGAGGCGGAAGCGATGTCGCTCAGCAGCGATTGTTCGAGAGTTTCAAGATCGCTCATGGTCCAGATCCGTTGCGGCCCTAAGGCCCTTCGTTGCTGCAAAAGAAAAACCCGCGCCAGCCGTGCCAGCGCGGGTTTCCCAAATCAAGTCAGTGATGCTTGGGAAGGCGCTGGTTAAGCAACAGCGCTTTCAAAAGCATTCGGGGTGGTGTTCTTGAGGTACTCAAGAGCAACCTTGGCCTTGGCCACGAGCGCGGCGAATGCCTGCGGCTCATGGATTGCCATGTCGGAGAGGATCTTGCGATCGATCTCGATGTTGGCCTTGTTCAGACCGTCGATGAAGCGGCCGTAGGTCAGGCCGTGCTCGCGAACCGCGGCGTTGATGCGCTGGACCCACAGGGCGCGGAAGTTGCGCTTGCGGTTCTTGCGGTCGCGGTAAGCGTACTGCTTCGACTTCTCCACCGCCTGCTTGGCAATGCGGATGGTGTTCTTGCGGCGGCCGTAGAAACCCTTGGCCTGGGCGAGAACCTTCTTGTGCTTGGCGTGGGCGGTTACGCCCCTTTTGACGCGTGCCATGTCATGATCTCCTTAAAACGCTGTCCAGGCCGTCGGCTCAGAGGCCGTTCGGCAGAAAATTCTTGATGACCTTCTTGGCATCCGGCTCAGCGAGAACCATCGTGCCGCGGGCATCGCGAATGAACTTGTTGGTGCGCTTGATCATGCCGTGGCGCTTGCCAGCTGCAGCCGCCAGGACCTTGCCAGTCGCGGTAACCTTGAACCGCTTCTTGGCAGCAGATTTGGTCTTCATCTTGGGCATTTTGCTACTCCTTGTTGGGGCTTCCTCGGCGCCGGGGCGCTTCGAAGTCCCTATGTTGTTGTTTTCAGGCCGACCAAAGCCCGAAAAGCAAATGAAACCGCCACGGCATGCCCTGCCGGGCGGTTCTTGGACGCGGCTATATACTCGCTCGTGCTGCAATGCGCAACACCTGCGCGGGGCCGGAATGCAATGAATCTGCGGCCTTCACGGCAGGCGGAACAGCACCGGCAACGTACCCGTGACCTGGGCATGATCGATCATTTCGAACACCGGCAGCGCGACGAGGAACACCAGCCCGTCGAGCAGCGTGTTCAATAGCAGCCTCGGCTTGAAGCGGCCGGTATCGCCCTCCTTGTAGAGGGAAAAATCGGGGAAGAAGCGCGGCACCCGGTCGAGATAGGCGAGGTACTCCGCGCCGAACTCCGACTTAAGGAAACGCTCCTCGCGCAGGATCACGATGTGGAAGGCGCCCGCGCACAGGGCCGCGAAGCCGACCATCGCGACGATCGAGCCCATCTGGGCGCCGACGCCGGCCGCGGCCAGGGTGGAGAAGACGTATAGCGGGTTGCGGGTCATCGAATAGGGCCCGCCAGTCACGACCTCGTCGGACTTTCGCCCGCCGATATAGAGCGTGCACCAGAGGCGCCCGACGATGCCCAGGAAGATCATCAGGATGCCGGCCATCTCGAGGACTTCGTGGATGGTGCTGTCGGGCGGGAAGGCGGACTGGCCGAAAAGCAATGCCGCGAACATCGCGATGATCGCCACCGCGAGCACGAGCCTGCGCATGCGCTGGTAGCGACCCAGCCCGTTCTTGTCCTGAGAATTCATCCAAGCCCAACGCCACCGGCCCGCCCGGCGGGTCGGTCGACGCCCATCCTGATAGAGTATGCCGGCCCCGGCTGATGCCGGGGCATTGCGGCATCAGCGTGGCGCGAGCACCATCATCATCTGACGGCCTTCGAGCTTCGGCTCGGCTTCGACCTTGGCGATGGTAGCGGTTTCCTCACGGACCTTGTTGAGGAGCTGCATGCCGAGTTCCATGTGCGCCATTTCGCGGCCGCGGAACCTGAGCGTCAGCTTGACCTTGTCGCCTTCCTCGAAGAAGCGGCGGACCGCCTTCATCTTGGTCTCGTAGTCGTGGTCGTCGATGTTCGGGCGCATCTTGATCTCCTTGATCTCGATGACCTTCTGGTTCTTGCGCGCCTCGGCAGCCTTCTTCTGGTTGGCGTACTTCAGCTTGCCCAAGTCAAGAATCTTGACGACCGGCGGCTGGGCGTTGGGGGAAATTTCGACGAGGTCGAGGCCAGCCTCTTCGGCGGCCAGGAGCGCTTCGTTGATGGAGACGTCGCCACGGTTCTGTCCGTCGGCGTCGATGAGCTGGACCCGGGGAACCCGGATGTCACGGTTAGCGCGCGGGCCGTCCTTGGTCGGCGCGGCTGCTTTGAAAGGTCTGCGAATGGTCGTTGTCTCCTCGAGCCATTGACGTTGTAAAGGTTTTCGGACGCGCCAATGTGGGTAGCGCGCGGGCGTTGTCAATAGCACAGCAATCACAACAAATCACCTGCAACCGCGCAGGCTTCCTGCGTCAAAGGAAGGTTTTTGCCGGGACTGTTCCGAAAGTGCCACCTGTGCCACAAGTCCGTGCCGAGAGGATCCGACATGACCGCAAGCACTCCGGAATTCATCGAAGTCGAAGGCAACCGCATCGCATTGCGACATCAGGCAGGCAGGGCGCCGGGTGTTGTCTGGCTGGGCGGTTACAAGTCCGACATGCTGGGCACCAAGGCGGAAACGCTGGCGGAGTGGTCGGCAGGCGAGGGACGCGCTTTCCTTCGGCACGACTATTCCGGCCATGGCGAAAGTGGCGGCGCCTTCGCCGACGGGACCATCTCGAAATGGCTGGCTGAGAGCCTCGCCGTCTTCCGAGGCTTCACCGAGGGCCCGCAGATACTCGTCGGCTCGTCGATGGGCGCGTGGATCGCGCTGCGCATGAACGACGAGCTCAACAAGGCGGGCGAGGGCGACCGCGTCGCGGGGCTCGTGCTGCTGGCGCCGGCGCCTGACTTCACGGCCGAGCTGATCGAGCCGGAGCTGACGGAGGCGCAGCGCAGGGATCTGGCCGAGAAGGGTTACTTCGAGGAGCCCTCGGAGTATTCGCCGGAGCCCTACGTCTACACCCGCGCGCTGATCGAGGATGGACGGCACAATCTGGTCATGACCGGCCCGATCCACACCCATTGCCCCATCCACATCATCCAGGGGCTGGCCGATCCGGATGTGCCACACAGCCACGCGCTCAAGCTGATGAGCCTCCTGCCGGCCGACGACGCGACACTATCGCTTGTGCCCGACGGCGACCACCGCCTGTCGCGGCCACAGGACCTCAATCTCATCAAGCGGGCGGTGGGCGAGATCATCGGGCGGGCGGGCTGAACGCCGTGCGCATCTCGATCCCGATCTCGGCCTTCGTCGCGGCGATCGTCGGCTTCGGCAGCACGCTGGCCATCATCGTCGCGGCGGCGGACGCGGTGGGCGCAACGCAGATCCAGACCGCGAGCTGGGTCACCGCCATCTGCCTTGCCATGGCCGTCGAGACGGCTTGGCTGTCTTGGCGGACGAAAATGCCCGTCATCACCGCCTGGTCGACGCCGGGGGCTGCGCTGATCGCTGCGAGCAGCGGCTTCACCATTGGCGAGGCGGTGGGCGCCTTCCTGGTGACCGGCGTGCTTCTGGTGCTGACCGGGCTGATCAAGCCGCTGACGCAACTGATCTCGCGCATTCCGGCATCGGTCGCCTCGGGCATGCTGGCAGGCATCGTCGTGACTTTTGCCATCAATGCGGCCAAGGCGGTGCCCTCCGACCCGTGGCTGATCCTGCCGCTGATAGGCGCCTTCTTCCTGATCCGGCTCTACAATCCGGCACTGTCGGTGCTGGTGGTGCTGGTCGGCGGCGGGTTAGCTGCATTCCTCACCGGCCGCGTCGGCGGCCTGCCGACACCGGAACTGTCGACGCTGACGTTGATCGCGCCGGAATTCACGCTGACCGCCACGATCGGCCTCGCTTTGCCGCTCTATCTCGTCACCATGGCCTCGCAGAACCTGTCGGGCCTCGCCGTTCTGCGCGCCGCTGGCTACCACCCCGAGCCAGGACCGCTGATCGGCGTGACCGGGCTGTTCTCCGTATTGTCGGCGCCCTTCGGCGCCTCGACCACCAACCTCGCGGCGATCTCGGCTGCGATCTGCACCGGGCCGGACGTGCATCCCGACATGAAGGAGCGCTGGAAGACGGGGCCGTTCTACGCGCTCGCCTACCTGGTCTTCGCCGCCTTCGGTGCATCGCTGGTGGCGGTGTTCGCGGTGCTGCCACCGAGCCTGATCGTGCTGGTGGCGGGGCTTGGGCTGATCTCGTCGCTGGCCAATGCACTGGCGATCGCGCTCAAGGACGACCACCACCGCATGGCGGCGACGATCGCCTTCGTGGTCACCGCCTCGGGGCTGACGCTGCTCGGCGTCGGATCCGCCTTCTGGGGACTTGTGGCTGGGCTGATCGTGCTGGTGCTCGAGAACTTCAAAAAAGGCTAGCAGTCGCAATCCCTTGTCCGGTTTCGGGCGGCGGCGTCTTGAATCGCCATTTTTGCTTTCCCATGTCGATTGGAGCAGCTTTTTCCCCGGCTGCCTCGAACAAAGGAACGGCAACCTACATGAACACGACTGCACTGATCCGTCCGGCTTGGACGCCGGCGACCATCGCGCTGATGGTGATCGGCTTCATGGTGTTCTGGCCGCTCGGCCTCGCCATGCTTGCCTATATCATCTGGGGCGACCGGCTTGACGGCTTCAAGCGTGACGTGAACCGCGCGACGGACGGCGTTTTCGCCGGCTGCCGCCGGGCTTCCTACCGGGCCAACGCCCGTACCGGCAACGTCGCCTTCGACGACTGGCGCGAGAAGGAACTCGAGCGCCTGAACGAAGAGCGCCGCAAGCTCGACGAGATGCGCGACGAGTTCGACGCCTATGCCCGCGAACTGCGCCGCGCCAAGGACCAGGACGAGTTCGACCGCTTCATGGCCAACCGCAACAAGCCGACGGCTCCGACGGTCACGCCCAAGAAGGGCGGCAAGTCGGGCCTGCTCGACGACTGAGGCCAGCGCCTCTCCCGCACGACACGGCGCCGCAATCCGCGGCGCCGTTTTTGTTCCCGCAAAATCCGGCCCGAATCACCTATTGTCCCGCCCATGCCCTTCGGTTTCCTGAGAAAGCTCCGCGAACCGGCTCCCGTGCAGGAGCGCGAGCACGTCGTGGCCGGACGGACCCTGCCGCTGCGCATCGTCGAGAACGACCGGGCGCGACGGCTGACCTTGCGCATCGACGCCGGCGGCCGCGGCCTGCGCATCACCGTGCCGCCAGGCCTGCGCCAGGGCGAGGTCGAGCGCTTCCTCACCCGTCACCAGGGCTGGCTGGAGCAACGCCTCGCCAAGGTGCCCGACCGGCCGCAGGTGCGCCCCGGCATCAGGATCCCTATCCGCGGCACCCCGCATCTCATCGTGCATGAAGGCGGCACACGCGGCACCGTGCGGTTGAGCGAGGATGAGACCGGCCCGACGCTGGTCGTCCATGGCGACCGGGTGCACCTGCCGCGCCGCATCGCCGACTTCCTCAAGCGCGAGGCCAAGCGCGACATAGAAGTGCTGGTGGCGAAGCATTGCGAGGCCGCCGGCCGCCGCGCCAAGGCGATCCGCTTCCGCGACACCTCCAGCCGCTGGGGCTCGTGCACCTCGGATGGCACGCTGTCCTTCTCCTGGCGGATCATGATGGCGCCAGCGCCCGTCATCAACTACCTCGTCGCCCATGAAGTGGCCCACCTCAGGGAGATGAACCACGGCCCAAAGTTCTGGAAGCTCTGCGAAGAACTCTGCCCAGACACCGAACGCTGCAAGGCGTGGCTCAAGCGCAATGGCGGCGCGCTGAAGGCGATCGTGTTCGAGTGAGCGAGTTTATCTCCCCTCTGGCAGCCGGCACGAGGCGGCCGGACGATAGCGCGCAGCGCTGTTTTCCTCGACTCCGCCGCCTTTTCATGCCAATCCCGGCCCATGGCACTCGACATCAAGATCTGCGGCCTCAGCACCGCTGAAACGCTCGACGCCGCGCTCGGCAATGGCGCGAGCCATGTCGGCTTCATCTTCTTCGCCAAGAGCCCGCGCAACGTCTCGCCCGAACTCGCCGGCCAGCTGCGCCAGGCGGCCAGGGGCCGCGCCAAGGTCGTTGCGGTAACCGTCGACGCCGACGACGCCTTCCTCGACAAGATCGTGGCCGAAGTGGCGCCCGACATGCTGCAACTCCACGGCAAGGAGACGCCCGAGCGCGTGGCCGAGGTGAAGGCGCGCTACGGCCTGCCCGTCATGAAGGCCTTTTCAATCCGCGAGGCCGGCGATTTCGAGGCGATCGTGCCTTACCGGGGTGCAGCCGACCGCCTGCTTTTCGACGCCAAGCCGCCCGCAGGCTCCGAATTGCCCGGCGGCAATGGCGTCTCGTTCGACTGGCGGCTGCTCGCGGGCCTTGACGCCTCCGTCGATTACATGCTTTCCGGTGGCTTGAACGCCGCCAATATCGGCGACGCCATACGGTGTGCTGCCCCGCCCGGCATCGACATTTCCTCGGGCGTGGAAAGCGCGCCGGGCGTCAAGGACGCGGCGCTGATCGACAATTTCTTCAGGGCCGTCCGGGCCGCGCGCGAAGACAGCGCCGCCTGACTGTGCCTCCAGCCGCAAGGAGATCGGCCTTGAACCAGCCGGCAGAGCCCAATTCCTTCCGCACCGGGCCCGACGAACAGGGCATGTTCGGCATTTTCGGCGGCCGCTTCGTCGCCGAGACGCTGATGCCGCTGATCCTCGACCTGCAGCGCCACTGGGACGAGGCCAAGAACGACCCGGCCTTCAAGGCGGAGCTCACCGAGCTATCGACCTTCTATGCCGGACGGCCGTCCAAGCTCTATTACGCGGAAGGCCTGACCAGACATCTCGGCGGCGCCAAGATCTACTTCAAGCGCGAGGACCTGAACCACACGGGCTCGCACAAGATCAACAACTGCCTTGGCCAGATCCTGCTGGCCAAGCGCATGGGCAAGACGCGCATCATCGCCGAGACCGGCGCCGGTCAGCATGGCGTGGCCTCGGCCACGGTCGCGGCGCGCTTCGGCTTCCCCTGCTTCGTCTACATGGGCGCCACCGACGTCGAGCGGCAGAAGCCCAACGTCTTCCGCATGAAGCTGCTCGGTGCCGAAGTGCGCCCGGTCAGCGCCGGTCACGGCACGCTGAAGGACGCCATGAACGAAGCCTTGCGTGACTGGGTCACCAACGTACACGACACCTATTACCTGATCGGCACCGCCGCCGGCCCGCACCCCTATCCGGAACTCGTCCGCGACTTCCAGTCGGTGATCGGCACCGAGGCGCGCCAGCAGGTGCTGGAGCAGGAGGGCCGCCTGCCCGACATGATCGTGGCGGCAGTCGGCGGCGGCTCCAACGCCATCGGCCTGTTCCACCCATTCCTCGATGACCGCAGCGTCAAGATCGTCGGCATCGAAGCCGGCGGCCGCGGCCTCGAAGGCATCGAGCACTGCGCCTCGATGAATGCCGGCAAGCCCGGCGTGCTGCACGGCAACCGCACCTATCTCTTGCAGAACGAGGACGGCCAGATCCTCGACGGCCACTCGATCTCGGCCGGCCTCGACTATCCCGGCGTCGGCCCCGAGCATTCGTGGCTGCGCGACACCGGCCGCGTCGACTACCAGCCGATCCTCGACGATGAGGCGCTCGAGGCGTTCCAACTGACCACCCGCGTCGAAGGCATCATCCCGGCGCTCGAATCCGCCCATGCGATCGCCTATGCGGTGAAAACAGCGCCGACGATGGGCAAGGACAAGGTGATGATCGTCAACCTGTCCGGCCGCGGCGACAAGGACGTGCACACCGTTGCCAAGATGCTGGGCATGGAGATCTGAACATGACGACCACCCGCATCGACCGCCGCATGGCGAAGCTGAAGGCCGAGGGGCGCCCGGCGCTCGTGACCTATTTCATGGGCGGCGACCCCGACTACGAGACCTCGCTGTCGATCATGAAGGCGCTGCCCAAGGCCGGCAGCGACATCATCGAGCTCGGCATGCCGTTCTCCGACCCGATGGCCGACGGCCCGGCGATCCAGGCTGCCGGCCTGCGCGCGCTGAAGGCCGGCCAGACGCTGAAGAAGACGCTGCAGATGGCGCGCGAGTTCCGCAAGGACGACAACGACACGCCGATCGTGATGATGGGCTACTACAACCCCATCTACATCTACGGCGTCGACCGCTTCCTCGAGGACGCGGTGGCTGCCGGCATCGACGGCCTGATCGTCGTCGACCTGCCGCCGGAGATGGATGCCGAGCTGTGCATCCCGGCGCTCAAGGCCGGCATCAACTTCATTCGTCTCGCCACGCCGACCACCGACGACAAGCGCCTGCCGAAGGTGCTCGAGAACACGTCTGGCTTCGTCTACTACGTGTCGATGACCGGTATCACCGGCTCGGCGCTGGCCGACACCTCGAAGGTTGCGGAAGCTGTGAAGCGCATCAAGGCGCACACCGACCTGCCGGTCTGCGTCGGCTTCGGCGTCAAGACCGCCGAGCAGGCGCGCACCATCGGCGGCTCCGCCGACGGCGTGGTCGTGGGTACCGCGATCGTCAACGCGGTGGCCAATGTCATCGGACCGAAGGGCGAGAAAACAGCCGATCCGGCCGAAGCAGTTGCCACGCTGGTCAACGGCTTGTCCCAAGGCATTCGCGCCGCACGCCTTGCTGCCGCCCAATAAATATCCCATGTCCTAGGGTCGAAGAGGACCAAAACCATGAACTGGATCACGAACTTCGTTCGTCCGAAGATCAACTCGATGCTCGGCCGTCGGGAAATGCCCGAAAATCTCTGGATCAAGGATCCCGAGAGCGGCGAGATGGTGTTCCACAAGGACCTCGAGGAAAACCAGTACGTCATCCCGTCCTCTGGCCACCACATGAAGATTTCGGCGAAGGAACGGCTGCGCTTCTTCTTCGACGACGGCCGTTATGATGTGATCGAGAACCCGAAGGTCGTCACCGACCCGCTGAAGTTCCGCGACGAGAAGCGCTATGTCGACCGCCTGAAGGACGCCAAGGCCAAGACCGGCCTGGAAGACGCCATCCTGTCCGGCGCCGGCAAGATCGAGGGTCTGCCCGTCGTCGTCACCGTTCAGGATTTCGCCTTCATGGGCGGTTCGCTCGGCATGGCCGCCGGCGATGCCATCATCCGCGCCTTCGAAGTGGCGCTGGAAAAGAAGCGTCCGCTGATCCTGTTCGCCGCCTCCGGCGGCGCGCGCATGCAGGAAGGTATCCTGTCGCTGATGCAACTGCCGCGTACGACGGTGGCAGTGGACCGGCTGAAGGAAGCCGGCCTACCCTACATCGTGGTGCTGACCAACCCGACAACCGGTGGTGTCACCGCCTCCTATGCGATGCTGGGCGACGTGCACATCGCCGAGCCGGGCGCACTGATCGGCTTTGCCGGCCCGCGCGTCA
Source organism: Mesorhizobium sp. SCN 65-20 (assembly GCA_001724355.1). GTDB lineage: Bacteria > Pseudomonadota > Alphaproteobacteria > Rhizobiales > Rhizobiaceae > Aminobacter. The sequence goes on from MEEF01000021.1 coordinate 11,636, forward strand.
TCGAGCAGACCATCCGCGAGAAGCTGCCCGAAGGCTTCCAGCGCTCCGAATACCTTATGGAGCACGGCATGGTGGACATGGTGGTGTCGCGGCTGGAGCTGAAGTCGACCATCGCCAACCTACTGAAGATCCTGGTGAAGGCGCCGGCCGAGGCGAAGGCTCCCGATGCCGAGATCCTGCCGCCCGTGGTGCCCGTGCCGGAACGCCGCCCGCAGGCCTGATCCGACCATAGCAGCGTAGTGCCGGGGGGAAGCCATGACCACGCTCGAAGCCGATGTCGAAATCGAGCGCCTGCTGGCGCTGCACCCTAAGGGTTTCGACCTTTCACTCGACCGCATCACACGGCTGCTCGACCGGCTCGGCAACCCGCAGGACCACATCCCGCCGGTGATCCACATTGCTGGCACCAACGGCAAGGGCTCCTGCGCGGCGTTCTCGCGCGCGCTGCTGGAGGCGCAGGGCCGGCTCGTCCACGTCCATACCTCGCCGCATCTGGTGAACTGGCACGAGCGTTACCGCCTGGCGGCACCCGGCGGCGGCAAGCTGGTGGCCGACGACGTGCTGGCGGATGCCGTGCGCCGGGTCGGCGAGGCCAACCGCGGCGAGAAGATAACCGTCTTCGAAATCCTGACCGCCGTCACCTTCGTTCTGTTCTCGGAGCATCCGGCGGATGCCTGCATCATCGAAGTCGGCCTCGGCGGCCGCTTCGACGCCACCAACGTGATCAGGAAGCCGGCCTGCTCGGTGATCATGCCGGTGTCTATGGATCACGAGGCCTATCTCGGCGACAAGGTCGAACTGATCGCCGCCGAGAAGGCCGGTATCGTCAAGCGCGGTTGCCCCGTCGTGGTCGGCGCGCAGGAAAGCGAGACCGCCCAGCAGGTCTTGATCGAGACGGCCGAGAGGCTCGGCTGCCCGCTCGAGGTCTACGGCCAGGACTTCCTCGCCTTCGAGGAAAACGGCCGCATGGTCTACCAGGACCAGACAGGGCTTATGGACATCACCCCGCCGCGCTTGCCGGGCCGCCACCAGTTCGCCAATGCCGCGGCGGCGATCGCGGCGGTGAAAAGCGCCGGCTTCCCGGTCGACGAGCGCGTCGCCGACAAGGCGATGGCTTCCGTCACCTGGCCCGGCCGCATGCAGCGCATGCCGCAGGGCGCCCTGACCGACCTCGCGCCCAAGGGCTCTGAGGTCTGGATCGACGGCGGCCACAATCCCGGCGCCGGCACCGTGATCGCCGAGGCGCTGACCGAGCAGGAAGAGAAGGTGCAGCGGCCGCTGTTCCTGATCTCCGGCATGATCAACACCAAGGACCAGACCGGATATTTCAAGCCATTCCACGGCATGGCGCGGCATGTCTACACGGTGCCGGTGACGATGAGCGACGCGGGCGTGCCCAACGAGGAACTGGCGGTGCGCGCCAGCGAGGCCGGCCTTTCGGCCGAGCCGGTGAGTTCGGTCGCCAATGCGCTGATGCTTCTGCGCGACACCTGGAACGAGGACGAGCCGGCGCCGCGCATTCTGATCGGCGGCTCGCTCTATCTGGTGGGAGAGGTGCTGGCCGAGAACGGCACGCCGCCGACCTGATCCAATCGAACATCCAACAAAAAAAAGCCCGGCAGTGCCGGGCTTTTTCGTATTCGGTGCCTTGTTCAGGCCGGATCGGCTCAGACGTTGCCGGCGATCCAGTGCGAAAGGGCGGTCTTGGGGGCGGCGCCAACCTTGATGTCGGCTACTTCGCCGTCCTTGAAGATCATCAGCGTCGGGATCGAACGCACGCCGAACTGGGCGGCGATCTCGGGATTCTCGTCGATGTTGACCTTGGTGATCTTCACCTTGCCGGCCAGTTCGTCCGAAATCTCCTCGAGCGACGGTCCGATCATCTTGCAGGGTCCGCACCACTCAGCCCAGAAATCGACCACGACCGGCTCCTTGGCTTCGAGCACGCCGGACTTGAAGTTGCTGTTGTCGATCTTGACGGTGGCCATGATGCGATCCTCTAGAGTTAGCTGTCGCGCCATATGTGGTGGTTGGGGGCCCGACGTTCAAGCAGTTCTTGTGTCACGCTTGAGTGAGTCGAGCAAGCGCGGCATCCATGGTCTCAGGCGGCAGGGCGATCAGGCGCGGCGCTTCGGTAAACAGCAGCGCAGCCGACACGGACTTGCCCGGATAGAGCGGCTGGAGCAGCGCGCGATAAAGTGCCAGCTGAACGACATAGGCGCTGGGTACCCCCTCGAGCGAGGCGGGCGGCGAGGCATTGGTCTTGTAGTCGACGATCAAAACCTCGTCATCCGTCACCGCCAGCCGGTCGATCTTGCCTGACACCGAGCGCGGCTTGCCCCTGACGTCGATGCTGCCCATGACCGACACCTCGGCGCGCGACGTGGGCGAAAACAGCGGGGCGAAACGCGTATCGTCGAGGATGGAGAGAACCGACGCCAGTGCTGCGCCACGCTGCGCATCGTCCCAGTTCTTGCCGGCACGGGCGAGGTAGCGCTCGGCCGCCGCCCGCCGTTCGCCCTGGTCGAGGCGTGGCAGCATCTGCAACAGGCGGTGCAGAGCGGAACCGCGGGCGATGGCGAAGGCGGGCTCGACCTCCGCGTCGAGCACCGGCGAATGGCCTGATATGACGGCTTCCTGTGTTGGCTCGATCAGCGCTGAGGCGCCCGATGGCGACAGCGGCGGGGGCAGCTCCTCGTAGGCCGGCGGCCGGTCGAACAGGCCTTCGGGCAGCGGCGCGGAGGCGACGAACTCGCTTGCCTCGCGCTCGGGCGCGAGTTCCGCCGCACCCGACAGGGGCGTGACGCGGAAGCGGTGGACCTGGAGATCAGCGACGACGGGATGGTCGCGCAGCTCGCTTTCGGGGGCGGCCGACAGGGCGCGCGAGACGATCGAATGCCAGGTGTTGCCGCCCGGTGCACGCTTGCCGTGATAGCCGCAGACGATGAGCCGATCCTCGGCGCGGGTCATGCCGACATAGAGCAGGCGGCGGTATTCGTCGTCGGCGAGTTCTCGCGCGGTCAGCGCCGCTCCCTTGGAGAAGGCATTGGCGACGTCGGCACCGGCGCGCCAGAGGTAGCCCTTGCCGTGCCAGTGTTTTCCACGTGGCAGGAACGGCATGAGGCGCGGCAAATGCTGGTCGCTGAACGGCGCCGAACCGCTGTCGACGAGGAACACGACCGTCGCCTCCAGGCCCTTGGCTGCATGCGCGGTCATGATGCGGACCTCGTCGCGGGTCTGGTCCATCTCGCGCTTAATCTCGGGGCCAGCGTTTTCCAGCGTCGAGAGGAAGGCTTCGAGGCCGGGCAGGCCGGTGCGCTCCTCGGCGAGGCAGAAGTTCAGGAATTCGTCGAGAATGTCGCCGGCTTCCTGGCCGAGGCGGGAGATCATCTTTTTGCGGACACCGTCGCGGCCGCGGCCGCCTGAGAGAACACCCGAATAGAATTCGAAGACCGGCCGGAAAGCGGCCTCGGTGGCCCAGGCGTCGAGGCGGTCGGCGATGGCCTTCAGCGATAAATCCGTTTCGGCCGCAGCGCGCAGCGAGGTAACAAGCGAACGACTTCCAGGCCGGCCGGAGGCGAGTGCGAACAGCGCATCCTCGGAGAGGCCGAAGATCGGGCTACGCAGAACGGCGGCCAGCGACAGGTCGTCCTCCGGCTGGATGAGGAACCGCCCGAGTGCGATCAGGTCCTTGACCGCGATATGGCCGGGCAGGCTCAGCCTGTCGGCACCGGCGACCGGGATGTCGCGGCGCTTGAGGGCACGGGACAGCGCATGCACGAAGCGGTCGCGCTTGCGCACCAGCACCATGACGTCGCCGGCGCGCAGGCGCCTGCCGGTGCCCTCGATGATCTCATTGTTGTCGAGCCATTTGCGGATCGTCGCTGCCACCTGCTCGGCCACGACGACAGCCGGGGCATGGGCATGATCGATGGGCTTGCGCCAGTCGTCGGGCTCGTCGACCACGTCTGCACCGACCGACGGCCAGACCTCGACATAGCCGGGGGCGCCGGCACGGATCGCCTTGTGGCTCGGCGGCTCGGGCGCGCGGGTGACACCGCGACGAACGGTCGGGTCCTCGAACACGCGGTCGACGGCCGACAGCACGTCGTCGGTCGAGCGGAACGACCAGGTCAGCGTCACGTCCTCGAAACGGCTTTCGGCGGAGCGGATGCGGGCGGCGAATTCGTGCTTGCTGTCGTCGAAGGATTCGGGCGCGGCACCCTGGAACGAGTAGATCGACTGCTTTTCGTCGCCGACGGCGAAAACGGTGCGATGGACATTGTCGCGCGCGCCGGAGCCAGCGAAGAACTCCTCGGCCAGGCGCTTCACCACCTCCCACTGGTCGGGGCTGGTGTCCTGGGCCTCGTCGAGCAGGATGTGGTCGATGCCCTTGTCGAGCTTGTACTGCACCCAAGGACCGGCGTCTGGGCGGGCAAGCAAATTGACCGTGCGGGTGATGAGGTCGTTGAAATCGAGGAAGCCGCGGCCGGTTTTCAGCCGCTCGTAACGAGCGATCAGCCAGTCGGCGATGGTGAGTGCTGCGCGCGTCGCCTCCAGCATGCGGAAATGGGCGAGACGATCGGCGGCGCGGATGATGACATCGGCGGTCGCCTGGTAGCGCTCCAGCAGGTCGGGCAGGCGGTCGAGCAGCGACTTCTTGAAGGCGCTCGACGTATAAGGGTCGCCATCGGCCTTGAGGAAGGCATCGGCGAGCAGGCCAAGGCGCTTGATGGGGTCCGTCTCGGCATAGGCCAGCCTTGCAGAGGGCAGGATGTTGTTGAGCACGCTGCGCGCGTCGGTCGCTTCGGCTGCCGCCGCGAAGGCGTTGAAGAATTCGGGCTCGAAACCGGGCAGCGGCCAGTTAGAAGTGGCGATGCCCTCGGCGCTGTCGTCCCGGGAAAAGCCGAACTCCTCGTAGAGCGCGCCGAACGGCCAGGCAAAATCCATGATCTGGCCGATGAAGGCGCGCAGGCCATCGCGCTTGGCGACGATTTCGGAGAGCAGTGCGTCGAGGCCCGCCTCGCCACCACGTTCCAGCACCATGGCGAAGGCCTCGGCCAGTTCGGGATTGGCAGCCCCCCCGGTCACCATCTCGCGCCGCGCGGTGGCGAACAATGTCGCCTCCATCTGCGGATCGAGCATTTCGAAATGGGCGGCGATGTTGGCCTCGAGCGGGAACTGGTGCAGCACCGACTCGCAGAAGGCGTGGATGGTCTGGATCTTGAGTCCGCCCGGCGTCTCCAGCGCCTCGGCAAAGAGCCGGCGGGCACGGCGCAGCATCGCCCGGTCCGGCCGCGCGCCGTCGAGGGCGGCGATGCGCTCGGCGAGCTCCGCGTCAGGCAGCATCGTCCATTCCGACAAATTGGCGAACACGCGGTTCGACATGTTGGCGGCAGCGGCGCGCGTATAGGTCAGACACAGGATCTTGGACGGGTCGGTGCCGCGCAGCAGAAGTCGCATCACGCGCTGCGACAGTACGTGGGTCTTGCCCGAGCCGGCATTGGCCGACACCCAGACGGAATTGCCGGGATCGGAGGCGCGCGCCTGCCGGTCGGCGGTTTCCTGGGGCACGAAGAACTTCTTCTTCATTCCTCGCCCTCCGATCCGCCGTCACCGCCGGCCGACCATTCGAGCACGCGGGCGAGATGGTCGTAGTCGCCATCGGTTTCGCCCTCGCGGAAGGGCAGGGCGCGCGACAGGTAGCCGGTCGTCGGGTCGTCGTAGTGAACGAGCAGCTGTTCCAGCCTCGTCCAGGCTTCTTCCGAAAGCTCCGTCGCCGATTTTGGCTTGCGGTTGTGCTCGAGGATCGATTCCTCGAACACCTCGCCATTGGGCTTGAGACGGACGAAGGCGAGTTGCGACGGCTCGCGCTGGCCGAGTTCGCGGAAGGCGCCACGGCGGAGCAGGGCGCCTTCGAGCGCCAGCTGCGGTGCGATCAGCGTATGTGCCTGCACCTTGGAAGGCGACGAGCCGGTCTTGTAGTCGATGATGTCGGCCATGCCGCCGGCGAGAAGATCGATGCGGTCGGCGCGGCCGGAAAGCGTGATGCCGGTGCGCCCGACCTCGGTGGCTGAAGCACTCTCCTCCGCGTGGCGGCTGGCGACCGCAGCGGCACGGCTGCGTTCCCATTCGAGGATGCCCTCGGCCATGCGCTCGAAGCGCGGCCACCAGACGGCCTCGACATCGGCGGGCAGGGCGGCCTCGGCAAAGCAATGCTTGCCGGCGGCAATCAGCACGTCGAGCGCCTGCGGCGTCCTGGGGTCGCCGACTGTCGCGGAGAACAGGTGCAGGATGTCGTGGAACAGCGTGCCGCGCTCGGCAGCACCCGGATCGCGCACCAGCGGATCGATCGCCGACAGGCCGAGGATACGGCGGGCATAGACCGCATAGGGATCGCGGCGCAGCGTCTCGATCTCGGTGACGGAGAAGCGGCGCGGTCGAACCGAAACGGGAGGCTTCGGCTCGGGCCGGGCGGCGAAGTCGGTCTTGGTGCCGGCGTCGAGCTGGCGGGCCCAGCCGAGCAGCTTTCCGCCGCGCTTGCGCAGCACCGCCGCATGATCGGGGCCGACATAGGTGAGCAGGCGCTGAAGCCAGCGCGACGGCACGGCGGGCGCGTCACCAGAACGGGCCGAGCGCGACAGCACGACGTTTTTCGCGCCCATCGCCATCTGGAAGTCATGGGCGGCGAGGCCGATGCGGCGTTCCGGCGGTTCGAGGTCGATGCCCGACTTCATGACGCGCGACATGAAGCGATCGGCTTCGGCCTTGCGCGGCCAGCTGCCTTCGTTGAGCGCGCCGATCACCAGCGTGTCGACCGTCTGCAGGCGTGCTTCGAGCGCGCCCCAGATGGAGATGGCGCGGTCGGCGCCTTGCGACGGCTTGACCGCTTCGGGGGCGACGAGCGCATCCAACACGTCGGGCCACTCGGCGGCGGCAAAGCTAAAGGCGGCCTGGGCCGAGACCAGCCCGCGCAGCGCCTCGGCCAGCTTGGAGCCGGCGTCGCCATCGTAGAGCGCGGCCAGCCCGCCGAGATGGTCGCGGCCGAGGTTTTCGAGCGCCTCGACCGTGGCGCGGACGATCGCGCCGAGCTCGACATTCTCGTCGCCACGGAATGCGGTAAGTGGTGCGACCGCTGCGACCAGTTTGGCAACCACTTCCCGCGCGTCGTCGATGCGGCGGACGGTGATGCGGTCGAACCAGAACGGCTTGCGCGAGGCGTCGCCGATGCCGGCGAGGCGGGTATCGAAATCCTCGGCGAGCTGGGCGATATCCGGACGGCCGACGCCGCCGCGCAGCACCACGAGCTCGATGGTCTCGGCGGCGCGCCTGACCACATGACGCTCCAGCCCGAGGCGGAGCAGCGGATGCTTGAGCAGCGACAGCACGGCGACCGGATCGCCCGGACGGATCGCCGCCTCGACCATGGTGCGCAGAAGCGCGGCAGGTGGCGTGTTGGCCAGCGGCACGCCGCCGGAATCGTCGGCCTGGATACCGAAGCGGCGCAGCTCGGAGGCGACGCGGCGGGCAAGGTTGCGATCGGAGGTAACGAGGGCGGCGCGATGGCCGTCCTGTGCGACTGCCTCGCGCAAGGCGATGGCGATGGCCGCGGCCTCGTCGCGCTCATGGGCGGCTTCGAGTAGCGTCACACCGGCCAGCGCGTCCGCGATCTCGGCGTCGCTGACCTCGCCGCGCTTCTCGGCCCAGGCATCGGTGGTCTCGGCCGGGCGCAGCGCCTCTCCGACGATGGCTGCCCGGCGGACCAGTGCCTGCGACGGCGCGCCCAGTTCCTCGATGTCCCCGCGCAACAGGCCGATCTTTCCGATCAGCTTGGCGAGGCCGTATTGCGGATGGCCGAGCACGGAGGCCCGCAGGTCGGGCGCGGTGATCGCCGCAAAAGCGGCCTCGTCGAGCGTCGCGTCGAGGCCGGGCAGGACGACCGCGCCGCGCGGCAGGCGGGCGATGGCCGCCAGAAGCTCGGCGGTGGCGGGAATGGAGCCGGTGGAACCCGCGGCGATGACCGGGCCGGCGGGCGGATTGCGGCGAAGACGTTCGGCCTCGAGCCGGATCAGCGCGCTGCGATGCGCTGCCGGATTGGACTGGTCGCGTTCGGCGAGCAGGTCGGGCCAGACCGAGGTGACGATCGACAGGAAGTCGAGCGTGACCTGCCACCAGCTGGACAATTCGCCCGAGACGAGGCCGGCGAGCTTGGCCCAGTCGGAGCCTTCGGTCTCGATCTCGTCCATCAGCGCGGCAAGGTCGCGCGCCAGCCAGATGGCATCGGCGGTGGACGCCGGCACCACGACCTCTTCCTCGAACAGGGCGGCGACATGGGCAGGCAGGCGGCGCTTCCAGGCGCGCACCAGCGGCGCCAGCACCAGCAGGCGGTCGACCGACGAGATCGGCGGCGCGAGATCCAGGGCGCCGGCACCTTCGGTTTCGAAGGCAGCCTCGTCCTCATCGAACTCGCCGAGCGGCTTGATGACGGGCAGGATGGCCGAGCGGCCGCCGGCGGCATCGACGAAGACGCCGCGCAGGGCGCGCGCGGCACGGCGCGTCGGCACGTAGATGGTCACATCTGCAAGTGCCAGCGGGTCGCCGTCGAAGCGGAAATCGGGGATCAGGCGGCCGTCGAGCAGGGATGCCGCCAACGTCGGCAGGAAAGGAGTGCCGGGCGGGATGGAGAAGACGCGTGGCGACGCGCGGCCGCTCATTTCGTCCCTTCCAGGGCCCTTTTCACCGCGGCCTCGGCCGGCGCGATGGCGTCGGGGGTGCCGACGGTGATCCAGCTGCCCTGCATCTGCATGCCGTGGAGGCGTCCGGCCGAAATCGCCTCGTCAAAGTATCGGTTGAGCGAGGCCGGGGTGGGCTCAGCACCTGCGAAGATGCGGGGGTGGATGATGGCCGCGCCCGCGTAGATCAGGCCTTCGGGCGCCCCTCTGGCGCGGCTCAGCCGGCCGTCCGGTGCCATCAGGAAATCGGTACCGCCGGAATGTCCGGTCGCCTGTGAGAGAGCCGCGAGCATGATGAGAATATCCATGCGCGCGTCGTCCCAGGCAAGGGCGAGGCGGTTGAGATTGGGCTCACCGGCATCGATCCAGAAGGTGTCGGCGTTGACGATGTAGAACGGCTTGGTACCCAGCTCGGGCAGCGCCTTGACGATGCCTCCGGCGGAATCGAGCAGGCCGTCGCGTTCGTCGGCGATGGCGATCCGCGGCGTACGGCGGGACGCGACATGCGCGACGATCTGGTCGGGGAGATAGTGGACGTTGACCACGGCCTTTTCGACGCCGATTTCGGCAAGGCTGTCGAGGCCCCAGTCGAGCAGGGTCTTGCCCGAGATTTTCACCAGCGGCTTGGGCATGGTTTCGGTGATCGGCCGCATGCGCTTGCCGAGGCCGGCAGCGAGAACCATGGCGACCGACGGGATCCTGGCAGCACTCACGCGTCGATGTCCTCGAGCAGGCGGTTGTCGCGGTAGAAATCGCGCAGCTCGGCCAGTGCCGGATGTGCCAGCGCGCGGTGCAGGTAGTCGCGGATGCGCGGCAGGTGCTTCAGATACTGAGGCTTGCCGTCGCGGCGGTCGAGGCGGACGAAGATGCCGAGGATCTTCGAGTTCCGCTGCGCGGCCATGATGGCATAGGCCTCGCGGAAGGCGGCCTCATCGAAATCGCCTGCCGCATGGCGGGCTGCAACATAGGCGTCGACGGTGCTTCGCTCTATCTCGGGCGATACGGTTACCCGCGCATCCATGGCGAGCGAGGCAACGTCATAGGCGACTGGGCCGATCAGCGCGTCCTGGAAGTCGACGATGCCGAGCCTGTCGAAACCCTTTTTCTCGGCGCGCCAGATGATGTTGGGCGAATGGTAGTCGCGCAGCACAAGGCCGTATTGCTTGTCGACGAGGCGATCGAAGGTGGCGTTCCAGGCGGCGCGGTAGCCGTCGCACAGCTCGGCGGAGGCGGGCGCGCCGGTGACGGCCTTCACATACCATTCGACCAGCAGTTCGACCTCGATCATCAGCGCGTCGCGGTCGAAGGGCGGAACCTGGTGGATCACACCGGGTGCGGCCTCCAGCCGGTCGTCCCAATGTTTCCCGTGAATCATCGCCAGCAGTTTGGCGGCGGCCGCGTAGCGTTCCGCAATCGGCCTGCCCTCGGGATCGAGGAACGCGCCGGAGCCGAGATGCTCGAGCAGCAAAAAGCCCTGTTCGAGATCCTGGGCGACGATGCCCGGCACGGTGACGCCGCCCGCCGCAAGCGCGCGGTCGATTGCCGCAAAGGCGGCAACTGTCTGCGCCGTATGCGCGATCTCCGCATAGGGCTTGCCGTCGCGGACAGGCGGGCCGAGCACGAGGCGCGGCGAGTTCATCAGTATGAGAGGGGCCTGGCCTTGCAGCGTCACCGTCTCATAGGCGCGCGCCGAGGCGTCGCCGATGAAGCGGGCGCGATGGGCGTCGCCCCAACCGGAGGCGGCAAGAAAGTCGCGCATGGCGAGCGAACGGGCGATGCGGTCGAAGCTAGGGCCATCGCCCGAGATGGTAATGCGGCGGCCGTCGCCCTCATGCTCGATGGCGAGCCGCAGGCTGGTGGCGGGCATGGCTTCGGCGGCGCGCTCCGGCCACTCGACCAGCGCCACACCTGTAGCGACCGCTTCGTCGAAACCAAGCTCCTCCAGTTCCTCCGACGAGGACAGGCGATAGAGATCGAAGTGATGGACCGGAACTGGCGTGTCGTAGCTCTGCACCAGCGTGAACGTCGGGCTCGGCACTTCATGCAAGGGATCGCCCGCCAGTGCCCGGATCAGGCCGCGGGCGAGCGTCGACTTGCCGGCGCCGAGGTCGCCGTCGAGCAGGAGCACGTCGCCAGGCCTGACGGCCATGGCGAGATCCTCGCCCAGCCGCGTCGTCGCGGCCTCGTCGGGCAGGAAGAGCTCCAGCGATCTGGCCGTCATGAAGGACCTTACTCCGCCGCCACCCGGACGCCGGCCGGCGCGTCGGGGAACAGGCAGACGACCGTGGTGCCGCGGTCCTTGCCGCTGTCGATGCGGACGGTGCCGCCGTGCAGCTCGACGAAGCTCTTGACGATCGACAGGCCGAGGCCGGCGCCGCGGCGGCGGCCGCCGTTGACGCGGGATTCGAAGCGCTGGAACACCGAATCCAGCACCTCCGGTGGCATGCCGGGGCCGTCGTCATGGACCGAGAACTCGACGCCTTCGGGACGCTGGCGGCAGGTCAGCGCGATGGTGCTCGCAGCCGGCGCGTAATTCACCGCATTGCTGAGCAGGTTGTAGAGGATCTGGCGAACGCGGGTCTCGTCGCCGCTGAAGCTCTTGGGAGCGGACGCCACGTCCACCGACAGCCTGATCGTGTGCTCCTCCAGCCGGTCGGCGACCAGCTCGGCGGCCGCCTCGATGGCGCGGTCGACGCGCACCTCGGAGATTTCGAGCTGCATGATGCCTGCATCGACGGTGGCGAGGTCGAGGATGTCATTGACGATGGTGAGCAGCACGCCCGAGGACGAGCCGATGTGCTCGACATACTCGCGCTGGCGCGGCGACAGCGGGCCGGTGCCAGGCAGCGACAGCAGTTCGGTGAAGCCGATGATGTTGGTCAGCGGCGAGCGCAGCTCGTAGGAGACGTGCTGGACGAATTCGTTCTTGATCTGGTCAGCGCGCTGCAGGGCCTCGTTCTTGTCCTTGAGCGCGCGCTCCATGTTGACGCTGTCGGTGACGTCAACGAAGGTCAGCATCACCTGGCCGTTCGGCAGGTGGACGACGGCATACTGCAGCACGGTCCCGTTGCGCAGCTCGGTCTGGCCGCGCCGGTCGCTCCGCTCGTCGAAGCCGGTTACGGCGGCGACGAAATCGCCCCATGGGCTCAGCTCGGCGCGCATGTCGCACTCGGCGCGGATGGCCGTGATGTGCGTATTGGACTGCAGCACGTCGGCGGAAACGCCCCAGAGCTGGCCGAAGGCCGGATTGAACAGGCGAATGCGCCCGTCGGGCCCGAACACGACCACGCCCTCGGCCAGGCTGTCCAGCGTCTCGCCCTGAACGCGCACGGCCGTGGTGTAGCGGCTTTCGAGGTCGATCTTTTCGGTCAGGTTCTCGAACACCCAGGTGACGCCGCCCTTGGGCTGGGGATTGGCAACGACGCGGATGGTACGGCCGTCAGGCAGGTGCCAGAGATGTTCCTGCGGATCGACGGCGCGATAGGCGCCGAGCAGGTTCTCCTTCCAGCGCCGCCACTCGGGCTGTTCGGGCAGCTTGCGCTCGCTGCGCAGGCGGTCGAGCAGGAGCGCGTTGTCGGGCGCGCTGGAAAGGTAGCCAACGTCCAGGTCCCATAGCTTCTGGAAAGCCTGGTTGTGGAAGCGCAGTTTCTGGCCGGCATCGAAGGTCGCAACAGCCGTCGCCACCTGGTCGAGCGTGTCGGCATGGCTGCGCACGACCTGGGTGAATTCCTCGCGGATGGCATCCGCCGCGCTCAGGTCGACGGCTATGCCGGCCGAGCCGTCGCGGCCCACGATATCGGTGACGGCGAACATCTTGCGGTCGCCACCGATGACGGTCGACAGCTGCTGCTGGAAGACGGGGCGAGAGAGGTGCCGTTGGGCGATCGCCTCGCGCGACTGCGTGCCGAGGAACTCCCTGCCGTCGCGGATGGCGGCGGACGCGTCGGCGGCCTCGACCGCGCTGGCATAGGCCCTGTTCACCCATTTCAGCCTGCCGTCGGCGTCGCGCATCCAGAATGGGGACTCGATGGCATCCATCAAGCCGATCAGGTTTTCGTAGTCGGCGCCGATGCGCTGGTTCTCGAGCTTGAGCCGCGCCTGGATGCGCTGGGCCTCCGAGATCGAGATGAAGCGGACGATCACATGGGTGCCGCTCTTGCGGCCCTGGACTTCGAGGGCGGCGCCGGCATGCGTCTCGGCCACGAGTTCGAAGGCCGTGCCCTGGTCGCGCAGTGCGGCGATGGCGTTTTCCAGCGCCGCGGCGGAACGCGGCATCAGCCAGCGGCCAAAGGCGAGGAAGGCGGCGCGCTCTTCGGGCGCACCCGTTTCCACCGGCAGCGAGCCCACCAGTTCGGGCTTGCGGGTTTCGCTCGCCCAGACGATGACGCGCTGGTCGCGCAGGTTGAGCAACGCTTCCGAGCGCTGGAGCGTGGCGTTGAGGTCGGCGACGCGGCTGCGCAGGTCCGCGTTCTCCGCCGTAATGCGGGCCTTCTCGCGGATCAGGGCTACGGCGGAGATCAGCGCGGCGCCGATGACGCCTACGAAGACGGCGAGTTGGATGACTTCGGCGGTGCTGACGGGGAGGCCCGCTACGGAAGCCTGCTGCGCATAAGCGGGCGTACAGAGCGCTGTCGCGCCGAGCAGAATGGCCGCGCCGCGATCGCCCAGCCGGCGAACGGTCTGCCATTTGCCGGCCCACGAGCCGTGCTGCGAATCCTCATGGCCGCCGGAAACGGCCCTTCCCGCTAGACGCGGGTAATCCCCCGGCATGTCTTGTTTTCCTTTGTGCCGCCCGAATGCAAGACCGCCCTCAAGCACCCGGATTTCCCCGCCAAGAACGGGCGCGTGACGAATCACGTCACAATACCGCTTAGGCGAATCGCCGTGAAGCAGGCGAGCGCCCAAAAAGAGAAGCCGGGCGAAAGTCAATCGCCCGGCTTCAATATCTAGTATGTATTTTCGCTATGGTTAATAGCGGTAGTGTTCCGGCTTGAACGGGCCCTTCGGCGTCACGCCGATATAGGAAGCCTGCTCGTCGGACAGGGTGGTCAGCTTGGCGCCGAGCTTGTCGAGATGCAGGCGGGCGACCTTCTCGTCGAGGTGCTTCGGCAGCACATAGACCTCGTTCTTGTACTGGCCGGGCTTGGTCCAGAGTTCGATCTGGGCAAGCGTCTGGTTGGTAAACGATGCCGACATGACGAAGCTCGGGTGGCCGGTCGCGTTGCCGAGATTGAGCAGACGGCCTTCCGACAGAAGCAGCATGCGCTTGCCATCGGGGAAGGAGATCATGTCGACCTGCGGCTTGACGTTGGTCCACTTGAGATTGCGCAGGGCAGCGACCTGGATCTCGTTGTCGAAGTGGCCGATGTTGCCGACGATGACCATGTCCTTCATCGCCCGCATGTGGTCGAGGGTGATGACATCCTTGTTGCCGGTCGTGGTGATGACGATGTCGGCGGTGGGGGCGGCGTCCTCGAGGGTGACGACCTCATAGCCGTCCATCGCGGCCTGCAGCGCGCAGATCGGGTCGACTTCGGTGACCTTGACGCGGGCGCCAGCGCCCTGGAGCGAGGCGGCCGAACCCTTGCCGACGTCGCCGTAGCCGCAGACGACGGCAACCTTGCCGGCCATCATGACGTCGGTGCCGCGGCGGATGCCGTCGACCAGCGATTCCTTGCAGCCATACTTGTTGTCGAACTTCGACTTGGTGACCGAGTCGTTGACGTTGATCGCCGGGAAAGGCAGCAGGCCCTTCTTCTGCAGCTGGTAGAGACGGTTGACGCCGGTCGTGGTCTCTTCGGTGACGCCGCGGATCGCAGCCTTGTGCTTGGCGAAGAAGCCCGGCGTCTCAGCCATGCGCTTCTTGATCTGGGCGAACAGGATTTCTTCCTCTTCGCTGCCCGGGTTGGACAGGACGTCCTCGCCAGCCTCGGCGCGGGCGCCGATGAGGATGTACATGGTGGCGTCGCCACCGTCGTCGAGGATCATGTTGGTGGGACCGCCATCGGTCCACTGGAAGATCTTGTCGGTGTACTGCCAGTATTCCTCGAGCGTCTCGCCCTTGACGGCGAAGACCGGGATGCCAGCGTCGGCGATAGCGGCCGCGGCGTGATCCTGGGTCGAGAAGATGTTGCACGAGGCCCAGCGGATGTCGGCGCCGAGCGCCTTCAGCGTCTCGATCAGCACCGCGGTCTGGATGGTCATGTGCAGCGAGCCGGAAATGCGCGCGCCCTTGAGCGGCTGCTGTTCACCGAACTCCTCGCGGCAGGCCATCAGGCCCGGCATTTCGGTTTCGGCGATCTCGATTTCCTTGCGACCCCAGCCGGCGAGCGAAATGTCGGCGACCAGATAATCCTTGCTACCCGTCATGGTTTGCTCCGATTCCTGTTGTTGCGCGCCGGCGCGGGAGGCCAGTCTTGGGCGCGCGGAAGATCGGCCTGACTACCAGATCAGGCCGTCAGCGACAATGGGATATAAAGAAATCTTTATTCGTGCATATCATCCGGCGCCGGCCGGAGATCAGCATTCCTCGCCGAAACGGTTGGCGACGAGCGCGGCAAGCGCTTCCAGAGCCTCGGCGGCCTCGGGTCCGCTGGCAGTCACCCGGATCGAGCAGCCGGGGCTCGCGGCCAGCATCATCAATCCCATGATGGAGGTTCCGCCGACCGAGATGCCGTCCTTCTCGACGGTCACCGAGGCTTCGTACTCGCCGGCGATCTGAACGAATTTGGCCGACGCTCGGGCGTGCAGGCCACGCTGGTTCACGATCTGGAGATCGCGCACGACGTGACCTTTTTCGGCGGAATAGGGCATGCCGCTCATTTGCCGCTCAACACCTGGCTTGCAACGTTGATGTACTTGCGGCCCGCGGCCTGCGCCTCGTCGAGGGCGGCGGCCATATTGTCGGCCTTGCGCACGCTCGACAGCTTGATGAGCATCGGCAGGTTCATGCCCGCGATGACCTCGACACGGCCTGCTTCCATGACCGAGATGGCCAGGTTCGAAGGGGTTCCGCCGAACATGTCGGTGAGCACGACGACGCCGCTGCCGGTGTCGGCGCGGGCAACCGCATTGATGATGTCGCTGCGACGCTGAGCCATGTCATCGTCGGCACCAATGGAGACGGTCTCGAAGTTCTCCTGAGGCCCGACGACATGTTCCACGGCATGGCGGAACTCGTCGGCCAGCTGACCGTGCGTCACAAGCACGAGTCCGATCATTCTGATTTGGCTCCCGTCATGGCCCCTTCACAGCCGCGCAGTATGCTCGCCGCCTTCGGATGGCAGGAGCGCTATCTTGTCGACGGCGAAGGCGTTTACAAGCCCCTATTTGCGGCACAAGCCGCCATTTTGACGCAATGCAGCAAAAATTTTAGGCAGCTTCAAGGGGCGATTTCGATGCCCATGCGTGCAAGCACGGCGGGCACCGAAACGGTGATCTCGCGCTCCGCGAGCGCCAATACAGGAACACTGCAACCAGCAAGGGTTTCTTCCGCAGCGTCCGCAAGCCTTTGCACGTCCTTGCGCGGAACCAGCCGCACGACGAGGTCTACGACGGCGGCCGGTTCATGCACAAAACGCATGGGACCTATGCCGCGAACCTCCGCCAGGCCGGCTATGGTGGCGGGAGCGCGGCAGAGCAGGCGCCCCCTGTGGCCGGAAAGAAACACTTGGTCGTCCGATACCAGGCGCGCAAAGCCGCCGCCCACCCGAACGCGATCGACCAGGGCCAACGCCAGGGCCGTCTTGCCCGACCCCGAAGGGCCGGTGACGAGCACGCCACGATCGCCCAGCAGCACCGCCGTCGCATGCACGTTGGCCGGCGTCACGGGTCAGCCTTCTGCCGGAAGCGTGACGATGAAGCGCGCGCCCTTGATCTCGCCGGGCTTGGTGCCGGAGATGTTTTCGGCGCTCAGGGTTCCGCCATGCGCCTCGACGATCTGGCGGCTGATGGACAGGCCGAGACCGGAATTCTGGCCGAAGGCCTCGCTCGAAGGCCTGTCGGTGTAGAAGCGCTCGAAGATGCGGTCGATGTTCTCGGCGCGGATGCCGGGGCCGTTGTCCTCGACGGTGATGACGTTGAACTTGCCGACGCGGGCAAGGCCGATGTCGATCTGGCCGTGATCGTCGGGCACGAAGGAGCGGGCGTTCTCGATCAGGTTGGTGATCACCTGGCCGATGCGCAGGTCGTGGCCGAGCGCCGTATAGCCCCTGGCGCCTGCGGGCAGCTTGGCGATCGTGAACTCGATCTCGACCGGCTTCTTGTGGCGACCGGTCTCGCGCGACACCGAGACCAGGTCGCCGATGAATTTCTTGAGGTCTACCTTCGCGGCGTCCTCGCGTGCCAGTTCGGCGTCCAGGCGCGAGGCATCGGAGATGTCCGTGATCAGACGGTCCAGACGCTTCACGTCGTGCTGGATGATTTCCATCAGCCGTTCACGCGATGTCTCGTTCTTGGCCAGCGGCAACGTCTCGACGGCGCTGCGCAGCGAGGTCAACGGATTCTTGAGTTCGTGGCTGACATCGGCCGCGAAGCTCTCAATTGCCTCGATGCGCGCATAGAGCGCGTTGGTCATGTCGCGGACGGCGACGGAGAGATTGCCGATCTCGTCCTGCCGGTCGGAAAAGTCCGGGATTTCCTCGCGGCTCTTGCCGCCGCGACGGACACGGTTCGCGGCAGCGGACAGGCGCCGCAGCGGGTTGGCGATGGTCGAGGCGAGCAGCAGCGACAGCAGCGCGGTCACCAGCGCCGCCACCCCGAAGACGCGCAGGATGGCCTTGCGCTCGGCGGCCACGATCTTGTCGATGTCGCCGCCTTCGGTTGAGAGCATCAGAACGCCGAGAACGGCACGGAAACGCTGGATGGGGACAGCGACGGAGACGATCTGCTCGCCCTTCTCGCTGACACGCACGATGGTTGCGGGGCTGCCGGTCAGGGCCTGCATCACTTCGGGGAACGCCGCGCCGTTGCCGCCCGGCTGCTCCTTGTAGACGGGCAGGGCGCTGTCGCGGAAGAAATCGAAGACGAACTTCTGTATCCGCTCGAGCACCGTCGCCTCTTCCTCCTCCACCGGCGGCAGGTCGTAGCGCAGGATCTGGCCGCGCGAGTAGAGGTGACGCGAGTCGAGCAGGAGGTTGGCGTCGCGGTCGAAGATGCGCGCCCGCGTGCGCGTCGGCGAGATCAGCCGCCGCAGGACCGGCGCAACGCGCTCCGGATTGATCGGGAAATCGAGGCTGTCGAGCTGGTCGTTGCCTGGCCCGAGGCTTTCGCCGGCCTGCAGCTCGAGCAGCTTCTCCGGATCGATGCTGATCGAATCCGTCTCGACCGTGGCCGACGCGGCGATGGCACCGGCGATGATCTCGCCCTGTGTCATCAGGCTTTCGACGCGGGCGTCGATCAGACCGTCGCGGAAGGTGTTGAGATAGAGAATGCCGCCGACAAGCACGGCCAGGCCGGCAAGGTTGAGGAAGAGGATTCGCCGGGTGAGACTGGAGAAGAAATGATGGCCGAGAAAGCGGCTGAGCCGGATGCGGATCCGGTCAAGCACGCTCGACAGTCGACCGCGCGGCCGCTTGGTGGCGGCTGCCGGTTTCCTGATCTCTGCTTCCATCGCCATGTGATCTCAGCCCCGGCCGGAAATCACGCCTCGCGGAACCTGTAGCCGACGCCGTAGAGGGTCTCGATCATCTCGAAGTCGTCATCGACGGCCTTGAACTTCTTGCGCAGGCGCTTGATGTGGCTGTCGATGGTGCGGTCGTCGACATAGACCTGCTCATCATAGGCCGAATCCATCAGAGCGTCGCGGCTCTTGACCACGCCGGGGCGCTGCGCCAGCGAATGCAGGATGAGGAATTCGGTGACGGTGAGCACGACCGGTTCGCCCTTCCAGGTGCAGGTATGGCGCTCCTGGTCCATGACCAACTGGCCGCGCTCGAGCGAGCGCGCCGCTTGCGTCGGCGCCTTGGCTGCCGCCTCGCGGGCGCTGGCACGGCGCAGCACGGCGCGGACGCGCTCGACCAGCAGGCGCTGCGAGAAGGGTTTGCGGATGAAATCGTCGGCGCCCATCTTGAGCCCAAACAGCTCATCGATCTCGTCGTCCTTGGAGGTCAGGAAGATCACCGGCAGATCGGTCTTCTGGCGCAGTCGGCGCAGAAGTTCCATGCCGTCCATGCGCGGCATCTTGATGTCGAGGATCGCCAGGTTCGGTGGGCGGGCGGTAAGTCCTTCGAGCGCGGAAGCGCCGTCGGTGTAAGTCTCGACACGATAGCCTTCGGACTCGAGCGCAATCGAAACCGATGTCAAAATGTTGCGGTCGTCGTCGACAAGCGCGATCGTTGCCATTTCCAGCGGCTCCCTCATGAGCAAGTGTCCCTTCCTGCTTGGAGCAGGGCTTTTGCAGGACAAATTAGGTACAAAATGTGGCATACCCCCCGCCGCGGGGGAGCGCAACCACCACGCCCAACGCCTGCCTTATATGGGGCGGGCCTGCCAAAACTCGAACAAAAAACTGCCCACGTCCTGTGCACGCCCGCTCGCTGCGTGATCATTTAAACGATTTAGGTATTTCTCAAAATATTTAAATCGATTAATGATTTGATATCGTTTGGCTTTTCTGTTTCAGCCTGCCTCTAGTCCCCTCGGGACAGCGGCGTCCGGCCGTCGACCGGACATGGCGACAAAGCGAACGAGGCTGTACCACATGTCGGAAACCGGTAAGCGAAACCCCGCCTGCGGGATCGAGACGGCAGGGCTCAAGACATCCGGCGAGGTCCGCTACAATTTTGGCCCGGCTTCGCTGGTCGAAGAGGCCATCCGGCGCGGCGAGGCCCGGTTGACGGCGCATGGAGCGCTGGTCGCCGACACCGGCCAGTACACCGGCCGCTCGCCAAAGGACAAGTTCGTCGTCCGCAATGAGGCGACCGAGTCCCAGGTCTGGTGGGACAACAACAACGCCATGACCCAGGCGCAGTTCGACGCGCTTCATGCCGACTTCCTGGCGCATGCGGCGACCAAGGACCTCTTCGTGCAGGACCTGATCGGCGGCGCCGACCGCTCGCTCTCCCTGCCGACCCGCGTGATCACTGAATATGCCTGGCATTCGCTGTTCATCCGCAACCTGCTCATCCGCCCCGACGAGGCCGAACTGGCCAGCTTCGTGCCAGAGATGACGATCATCGACCTGCCGTCGTTCCGCGCCGACAACTCGCGTCACGGCGGGCGTAGCGAGACGCTGATCGCCGTGGACCTGACGCGCAAGATCGTGCTGATCGGCGGCACCAAATATGCGGGCGAGATGAAGAAGTCGGTCTTCACCGCACTCAATTACATCCTTCCCGCCAAGGGCGTCATGCCGATGCACTGCTCGGCCAATGAAGGCCCGAACGGCGACGCGGCGGTGTTCTTCGGCCTTTCCGGCACCGGCAAGACCACGCTTTCGGCCGATCCCAAGCGCACCCTTATCGGCGACGACGAGCATGGCTGGGGTCCGGACGGTATCTTCAACTTCGAGGGCGGCTGCTACGCCAAGACCATCCGGCTCTCGGCCGAGGCCGAGCCCGAGATCTTCGCCACGACCCGCCGCTTCGGCACCGTGCTGGAGAATGTCGTGCTCGACGAGAAGCGCGTGCCGGACTTCGACGACGGCTCGCGCACCGAGAACACCCGCTGCGCCTATCCGCTCGATTTCATCCCGAACGCCAGCGCCACCGGCCGCGCCAGCCATCCGAAGAACATCATCATGCTGACGGCCGATGCCTTCGGCGTGATGCCGCCCATCGCCAAGCTGACGCCGGCGCAGGCGATGTATCACTTCCTGTCGGGCTACACGGCCAAGGTCGCCGGCACCGAGCGCGGCGTGACCGAGCCGGAGGCGACCTTCTCGACCTGCTTCGGCGCGCCCTTCATGCCGCGGCATCCGTCGGAATACGGCAACCTGCTGCGCCAGTTGATCGCCGAACACAATGTCGACTGCTGGCTGGTCAACACCGGCTGGACCGGCGGCGCCTATGGCGTCGGCTCGCGCATGCCGATCAAGGCGACGCGCGCGCTGCTGTCGGCAGCTCTCGACGGCTCGCTGAATTCGGTCGAATTCCGCACCGATGCGAATTTCGGCTTCGCAGTGCCGGTTTCGGTGCCCGGCATCGACGGCAAGATCCTCGACCCGCGCTCGACCTGGGTCGATGGTGCAGCTTATGACCGCCACGCCAAGAAGCTGGTGTCGATGTTCATCGACAATTTCAGCAAGTTCGAAAGCCATGTCGACACCACGGTGCTCGGCGCGGCCCCGCAGGTGCGCCAGGCGGCCGAATAAGCGCCGCCAAGCAAGAAGAACCTCCGTCAGGCCCGGCACTCGCCGGGCCTTTTCTTTTTCACGGCCACGCGGCATGACTTCGCGTATGAGCGCCGACGACAAGATCATCATCGCCGAAGACGTGGTCATCCATCCCGACGACATCGAGGAGAGCTTCATCCGCTCCTCGGGTCCGGGCGGCCAGAACGTCAACAAGGTGGCGACCGCGGTACAGCTGCGCTTCGACGCGGCAAACGCGCCGGGCCTGCCGGAGCGGGTGCGGGCACGCACCATCAAGCTCGCCGGCCAGAAGGCGACCAAGGACGGCGTCATCGTCATCGAAGCCGGCCGCTACCGTACCCAGGAGCAGAACCGCGCCGACGCTCGCGCCCGGCTGGCGGCGCTCGTCGCCAAGGCGGCCGAGCCGCCGCCCCCGCCGCGCAAGAAGACCAGGCCGACCAAGGGCTCGGTCGAAAGGCGGCTCAAGTCGAAGGCGGGCCGCTCCACGGTCAAGAAGCTCAGGGGTCGCGTCGACGACCACTAAGCCTCGGATGCGGCTTCCAATTTGGCCGCGCCAGTGCCAAGCTCCCGCGACTGCCACAGCAAGGGAGACCACGAATGGGTATGTTCGATTTCGTCAAGAACGTCGGCAAGAAGCTCGGCTTCGGCGGCGACGAGGAGGCACCCACCGCCGAGACGCTGAAGAAGGAACTGGACTCGCACAAGCTCGGCACCGACAAGGTCGACGTCGTGGTGAAGGGCGACACGGCCGTGCTCACCGGCGTGGTCAAGGACCAGTCCGCATTCGAGAAGGCGGTGATCGCGGTCGGCAACACGCTCGGCATCTCCAAGGTGCAGGCCGACGAACTCAAGGTGGTCGCGCCGGATTCCGGCCTGAAGCTCGACGCCAGCGCCGACATGACCGAACTGGTCAAGGCCGCGACCCCGGCCAAGCAGCCGGTGTTCTACACCGTCAAGAAGGGCGACAACCTGTCCAAGATCGCCGAGGCGCATTACGGCAAGGGCAAGGCGTCGAAGTACACCGTCATCTTCGAGGCCAACAAGCCGATGCTGACGCATCCCGACAAGATCTATCCCGGCCAGGTGCTTCGCATCCCCGACATCGCGACGGCCTGATCCCGGGCAAGCGGATATCATCGAACGGCGGCTTTCGGGTCGCCGTTTTGCTTTTCGGGTGGCATTCTCGGTGGGCAGAATCGACGAGGCCTCATGACCGTGCTCGTGCTTCCGAAAGGCGTCCGCCACATGCCAGGCTTCCTCTCCCGCGAGGCGCAGGAGGGGCTGGTCGAAAGCGTGCGGGAGGTGGTCAAGGCTGCGCCGCTCTACACGCCCGAGATGCCGCGCACCGGCAAGCCGATGAGCGTACGCATGACCAATTGCGGCGACCTCGGCTGGGTGACGGACAGGGAGCGCGGCTACCGCTACCAGCCGACGCATCCGCTCACCGGCGAACCCTGGCCTCCCATTCCGGAAGCGCTGCTGGCTCTGTGGCGCGAGGTGTCCGGCTATCCTCATCCGCCGGAGGCCTGCCTGGTCAATTTCTATACGGCCGAAGCGAAGATGGGCCAGCACCAGGACCGCGACGAGCAGGAATTCGCAGCACCGGTGGTGTCAGTATCGCTGGGGGATGCCTGCCTGTTCCGCGTCGGCGGCAGCAAGCGCGACGACCGTACCGTGTCGTTCCGGCTGGAAAGCGGCGACGTGGTGGTGCTCGGCGGGGAGGGGAGGCTCGCCTTCCACGGTGTCGACCGGATCTATCCGATGACCTCGGCGCTGCTGAAGAACGGCGGGCGGATCAACCTGACGCTGAGACGCGTGACGAAGCCGGCGTGAGGACGGGCCTCAGAGCTTGCGGATCGCGACTTCCTCGACCAGGTGGCCGGCGCCCTTCTTGAGGATCAGGTCGGCGCGCGGGCGCGTGGGCAGGATGTTCTCGCGCAGGTTCTTGAGGTTGATGTTGCTCCAGAGGCCTTCGGCGATGGCGCGGGCAGCGTCTTCGGACAGCTGCGAATAGCGGTGGAAGAAGGACTGCGGATTGCGGAACGCGGTCTCGCGCAGGCGCATGAAGCGCTCGATATACCATTCGTGGATCAGGCTTTCCTCGGCGTCGATATAGATCGAGAAGTCGAAGAAATCGGACACGAACGGCACGAACTTGCCATCCTTGGGCAGTTCGCGCGGCTGCAGCACGTTGATGCCCTCGAAGATCAGGATGTCCGGCCGGTCGACCGTGACGAACTCTCCCGGGATCACGTCGTAGGTCAGGTGCGAATAGACCGGGGCGCGGACGTCTGGCTGCCCCGACTTGATGGCCGAGAGGAAGCGCAGCAGGGCGCCGACGTCGTAGCTGTCCGGGAAACCCTTGCGCTCCATCAGATTGTCGCGGCGCAGCACCTGGTTGGGGTGAAGGAAACCGTCGGTGGTGACCAGATCGACCTTCGGGCTCGACGGCCAGCGGGTCAGCAGCTCCTTCAGGATGCGCGCCGTGGTCGACTTGCCGACCGCCACCGAACCGGCCATGCCGATGATGAAGGGCGTCTTCGTGCCCTTGCGGTCCGAATTGAAGAAGCGCTGGCGCTGGCGAAACAGTTGCTGACTGGTCTCGACATGGGCAGACAGCAGCCGCGACAGGGACAGATAGATGCGCCGGACCTCCTCGAGGTCGATCGGCTCGTACATCGAACTCAGCCGCGCGACCTCGTCCTGGGTCAGGGTCATCGGCGTGTCGGCACCGAAACCCGCCCAATGCTCGGCGGAAAAGAACCAATACGGCGAATATTTTTCCGTCGGCGCGAGTTGATCCATCGCATGTTCCCTGCAGGGGCATGAGCCCGGGGCAGACTACTTCGTCCGCGAGGCCTTCTCGGCAATTCCGGACTGCGAAGTGCGCCGCTCCAGTTCGGCCATCACCTCGGACATCGGAATGCCGGCGACTGCCAGCACGACGAGCCAATGATAGAGGAGATCGGCGCTTTCCGAAACGATGCCCTTGTCATCGCCCTTGACCGCGGCGATCACCGTCTCGACGGCTTCCTCGCCGAGCTTCTTCGCCGCCCGCTCCATGCCGCCCTGGTAGAGCTTCGCAGTCCACGAACTGGCATCGCCCGAGCGGGCGCGCTCGGCGACGATCTTCTCGAGATCGGAAAGAGAAAAACCGCTCATTATGGGCCTCGGAACCGGGTCAGCCTATGGGATCGAGCCGCATCGGCAGGCCCGCTTTTGCCATGTGGGCCTTGGCCTCGGCAATGGAGTAGGTGCCGAAATGGAAGATCGACGCTGCGAGAACCGCAGTTGCGTGGCCCTCGCGGATGCCTTCGACCATGTGGTCAAGGTTGCCGACGCCGCCCGAGGCGATGACGGGCGCACGCACCGCGTCCGCGACGGCGCGGGTGAGCGCAATGTCGTAGCCGATCTTGGTGCCGTCGCGGTCCATGGAGGTGAGCAGGATCTCGCCGGCGCCGAGGTCGACGACCTTGCGGGCGAATTCGACGGCGTCGATGCCGGTGCGCTCGCGTCCGCCATGGGTAAAGATCTCCCAGCGATCAGCCTCGCTGCCCTGCGACACCTTCTTGGCGTCGATGGCAACCACGATGCACTGGTTGCCGAACTTGTCGGCCGCTTCAGCAACGAAGGACGGGTTCTTCACCGCAGCCGTGTTGATCGACACCTTGTCGGCACCCGCGAGCAGGAGCCTGCGGATGTCGGAAACCTGGCGCACGCCGCCCCCGACGGTCAGCGGCATGAAGCACTGCTCGGCGGTGCGGGCGATGACGTCGAAAATGGTCTCGCGGTTGTCGGAAGAGGCGGTGATGTCGAGGAAGCAGAGCTCGTCGGCACCGGCGGCGTCATAGGCCTTGGCGGCCTCGACCGGATCGCCGGCGTCGATCAGGTCGACGAAATTGACGCCCTTGACGACGCGGCCGTCCTTTACATCGAGACAGGGGATGACGCGGGCTTTGAGGGTCATGGGCGGTCCTCGAACAATCCGGGCTCGGGCTTCAGCGTGCCGCTGAGGATGGCAAGCGCCTGGGCCGGGTCGATGCGGCCGTCATAGAGCGCGCGGCCGGAGATGGCGCCCTCGAGCTTCTTCGCATCGGGCATGGTCATGCGGACGATGTCGGCAAGCGAGGCGAGGCCGCCCGAGGCGATGACAGGGATCGACACGGCCTCGGCGAGGTCGATTGTCGAGTCCCAGTTGATGCCGGCGAGCACGCCGTCGCGGTCGATGTCGGTGTAGATGATGGCGGCGACGCCGGCGCCCTCGAACTTCCTGGCGAGCTCGATCACGCCAAGGCTGGAGGCCTCTGCCCAGCCCTCGACGGCGACCTTGCCGCCCTTGGCGTCGATGCCGACGGCGACCTTGCCCGGGAATTTCCTGCAGGCTTCTTTTACCAGTTCGGGGTCGCGTACGGCGACCGTGCCGAGGATGACGCGGGCTAGCCCCTTGTCCAGCCAGCTCTCGATATGGGCGAGCGTGCGGATGCCGCCGCCGAGCTGGACCGGGTTTTTCGTCGCCTTGAGGATCGCCTCGACGGCCGCGCCATTGACGCTCTCACCGGCAAAGGCGCCGTTGAGGTCGACCACATGCAGCCATTCGAAGCCCTGGTCCTCGAAGGCTTTCGCCTGCGCGCCGGGGTTTTTGTTGTAGACGGTCGCCTGGTCCATGTCGCCGAGCTTGAGGCGCACGCACTGGCCATCCTTGAGGTCGATGGCGGGGAAAAGGATCATGCTCAGACGCCTTCGACGATGACGAACTTGCCGACGGAGGCGGCGTGGCGAAGCTTCACCACCTCCTGGTAAGCGGGGGAGTGGTAACAGGCGATTGCCTGCTCGTAGGATTCGAATTCGACCAGGACGTGGCGGTTGCCGGTCGGGCCCTCCGGTTGGTCGTACTGTCCGCCGCGCACCAGAAGCTTGGCGCCATAGGGAGCGATCGCCGCAAGGTTGGCCGCGATGTAGGCCGGATAAGCCTCGGGGTCGGTGATCTCGATCATCGCCATCCAGTAGGCCTTCTTCGTCGTCATGGCTTCCACCTCAGGAAATTGGCAATCAGGCCAAGGCCAAGCGCCTGGCTCTTTTCGGGATGAAACTGGGTGCCGACGAGATTGTCGCGCGCCACGGCTGCGGTGACACGTCCGCCGTAGTCGGTCGTCGCCAGCACCTCTTTCTCATTGGTCGCGTCGAGATGGTAGGAATGCACGAAATAGGCGTGCAGGCCCTGCGGGCCCGTCTCAATGCCATTGAAGACCGGATGGTCGTGTTTCACGTGAATCGTGTTCCAGCCGATCTGCGGGATCTTGAGCGTCGGATCGGACGGCGTGATCTCCTTGACGTCGCCCGCGATCCAGCCGAAGCCGTGCGTCACGGTCTTTTCGAGCCCGCGCTCCGACATCAGCTGCATGCCGACACAGATGCCGAGGAAGGGGTGGGCCTTGCGGATGGCGACCTCCTCGACCGCTTCCCACATGCCTTCGACGGCGCGCAGGCCCGCCGCGCAATCGGCATAGGCGCCCACGCCGGGCAATACGATGCGATCGGCGGTGCGCACGCGGCTGGCGTCCGCGGTGAGGTCGATCTCGGCGGATATCCCGGCCTCGCGGGCGGCGCGCTCGAAGGCCTTGGTCGCCGAACGCAGATTGCCCGAACCGTAGTCGATGATGGCGACGCGCATGTCAGTGTCTTCCAGGATAGTGCAGGAGGCCTAGGGCGGCGCCCGACGCATGCGGGCGCGGCGCGGCGGGGGAGGCGACGACTGCCACCGGGGCCGAAACGTCGGCCACGGGTTCGGCGGCGAACATGTAACGCGTCTCGGCATCGTCGGCGGAGTCCGCCTCGATCACGCCCCAGTGCCGCCAGCCTGCACGGCTGAAGGCTGCGATGCGCAAAGCTCCGCCTTCGAGCGCGACATAGAGCGAAACCAGCAGCGGCAGGACCGCGG
The DNA here is from genome assembly GCA_001724355.1 of Mesorhizobium sp. SCN 65-20. GTDB lineage: Bacteria > Pseudomonadota > Alphaproteobacteria > Rhizobiales > Rhizobiaceae > Aminobacter. Next base: position 38,616 of record MEEF01000021.1, read on the forward strand.
CGGAAAGGCCGAGCCCCGCCCATTCGCTTGCCGCGGCAAATGCGAGGGAGGCGGCGAAGATCAGGGCCGCCTCGAGCCAGAGCCTGTGCCAGACCAGCCACAGCAGCGGCGCGACGAAGCCGAAGAAATGGAAGCCGTCGCGGATGAAGACGGCGCTTTCCGAGGCTGACTTTCCCGCTGTCGCGGGCGGCTCCATGACGACATGGATGGCCATGGCTATCCCTTCAGGCTGCCCTTGGTCGAGGGTACTGCGTCAGGCTGGCGCGGATCGCTTTCAAGGGCCATGCGCAACGCGCGCGCCACGGCCTTGAAGCAGGTCTCGGCGATGTGATGGTTGTTGGCGCCGTAATGGTTGGTCACGTGCAGCGTGATACCGGCGTTCTGGGCCAGCGCCTGGAAGAACTCGCGCACCAGCTCGGTATCGAAGGTGCCGATCTTCGGCGCCGAGAAATTCACGTTCCAGACCAGGAACGGACGGCCCGACACGTCGATTGCGGCGCGCGTCAGCGTCTCGTCCATGGCGAGGTCGATCGAGGCGTAGCGCATGATGCCACGGCGGTCGCCGAGCGCCTTGGACAGGGCCTGGCCGAGCGCGATGCCGCAATCCTCGACGGTGTGGTGGTCGTCGATGTGCAGGTCGCCCTTGGCCGAGACCTTCATGTCGATCAGCGAATGCCGCGACAGCTGGTCGAGCATGTGGTCGAAGAAGCCGACGCCGGTCGCCATCTCCGAGCGGCCGGTGCCGTCGACGTGGACCGAGACGGAAATCTCGGTCTCCTTGGTCTTGCGGCTGACTTCGGCGGAACGGGGGGCCATGGCGATCCTTGTCCTTAAAAACGTCAGCCTTCTAGCAGCATGATCGGCCGATTGCCAATTGCGCGAAAGGTCATTTCGCTGCCGCGCGGACCGATTTGCAATCCTTGCCCGGCGGCATACATATGACGAACTTCCACTCGTAACGCGCAAGCTGCCTCGGCAGGGGCTGCGCGCCATCGGAGAAACATATGGCCAATGAACAGAGCATGCACGCCACGACCATCGTGACGGTGCGCAAGGGCGGCAAGGTGGTCATCGCCGGCGACGGCCAGGTGAGCCTCGGCCAGACCGTCATGAAGGGCAATGCGCGCAAGGTCCGCCGCCTCGGCAAGGGCAACGTGATCGCCGGATTTGCCGGTGCCACCGCCGACGCCTTCACCCTTCTCGAAAGGCTCGAAGCCAAGCTCGAGCAGTATCCCGACCAGTTGACGCGCGCCTGCGTCGAACTCGCCAAGGACTGGCGCACCGACCGCTATTTGCGCCGCCTCGAAGCGATGATGCTGGTGGCCGACAAGAACGTCTCTTTGGCGCTGACCGGCACCGGCGACGTGCTGGAGCCCGAACATGGCGTCATGGCCATCGGCTCGGGTGGCAACTACGCGCTGGCCGCGGCCCGCGCGCTGATGGACACCGACAAGGATGCCGAGGAGATCGCCCGCAAGGCGATGCAGATCGCTGCCGACATCTGCGTCTACACCAACCACAACTTCGTGGTTGAGACGCTCGATGCCGAATAAGGAAGACGTCTCCTACAGCTTCCGGCCCCTCGAAAAGAAGGACATGCCGCTGCTTGCCAGATGGCTGGCAGCGCCGCATGTCGCACAGTGGTGGGGTGACAAGGAAACCGAACTGAAAGGCATCGAGGAGGACATCGACAGCATTGCCGTCGAGCCCTTCATCATCGAACTCGACGGCAAGCCAATCGGCTACATCCAGAGCTACGATCCGTATCTCGATGACGGCGAGAACCCGTTCGAGGACCAGCCGACCGGCACGCTCGGCATCGACCAGTTCATCGGCGAGCCGGATCTCATCGGCAAGGGGCATGGCACCAGGCTGATCGGCGAGTTCGTGGAGATGCTGTTCGAGGAAGGGGCGCCGCGCGTCATCATCGATCCGGACACGGCCAATACGGTCGCGATCAGGGTCTATGAGAAGGTCGGTTTCCACCCGGTTCGCCGTTTCAAGACCGCGACCGGCGAGGCGTTGCTGATGGCGCTCGATGCCGAAGACGAGGAGCTTCCCGCATGAATGCATCGCAGGACCTCGCGGCAGACGAGGCGCAACGCCAGAAACTCGGCGTGTGGCTGCTGGTCGCGGCCCTGCTGATCGCGGGACAGGCTGTGGCACTCTACTGGATGGGCCATCCGGCGATCTGCAAATGCGGATACGTCAAGCTGTGGCACGGGGTGGTGCAAAGCTCGGAGAACTCGCAGCACATCTCCGACTGGTACACCTTCTCGCACGTCATCCACGGCTTCCTCTTCTATGCGCTGCTCAGCTGGATCGCGCCGAAGAGTTCGCTCGGCTTCCGGCTGGCCGTGGCCGTGGGCATCGAGGTGGCGTGGGAGCTGGTCGAAAACAGCGACTTCGTCATCAACCGCTATCGCGAGGCGACCATTTCCCTCGACTACTATGGCGACAGCGTCCTCAATTCGGTGTTCGACACGCTGGCCATGGTGCTGGGCTTTGTGATGGCCGCACGGCTTCCTATATGGAGCATCGTGGCCCTCGCACTCATCTTCGAAATCGGCGTCGGCTACGTCATCCGAGACAATCTGACGCTCAACGTCATCATGCTGCTGCATCCCTTCGACTCCATCAGGCAGTGGCAAGCAGGAATTGTGTGACCCATGAGTAATTTCTCCCCCCGCGAGAC
>MEEF01000022.1 GCA_001724355.1 Mesorhizobium sp. SCN 65-20
AGCGGATCAGCATGCCGTGGGCGCCCTCGCCGCCGAGCACCTTCTGCCAGGAGAAGGTGACGACATCGAGCTTGTCCCAGGCGAGATCCTGCGCGAAGGCGGCCGAGGTGGCGTCGCAGATGGTGAGGCCGGCGCGATCGGCGGCGATCCAGTCGCCGTCCGGAACGCGGACGCCGGAGGTGGTGCCGTTCCAGGTGAAGACGACGTCGCGGTCGAAATCGACCTTGGCGAGGTCCGGCAGCTGGCCGTAATCGGCCTTGAAAGTGCGCACGTCCTCGAGCTTCAGCTGCTTGACGACGTCGGTGACCCAGCCCTCGCCGAACGATTCCCAGGCCAGCATGTCGACGCCGCGGGCGCCGAGCATCGACCACAGAACCATCTCGACCGCGCCGGTATCCGAGGCCGGAACGATACCGATGCGGTAATCCGCCGGCACGCCGAGAACCTCGCGCGTCAGGTCGATGGTCTTCTGGAGTTTGGTCTTGCCAATCTTGGCCCGGTGGGATCGGCCGAGAGCCGCATCCTTGAGCGCTTCGAAGGTCCATCCAGGACGCTTGGCGCAGGGGCCGGAAGAATAGTTAACGTTCACCGGCCGGCGGCCGGGCGTGGCGAGATCAGCCATGATCTACCCTCTCAGATAGTAAGCGCCTCGTTGGGGAGGCGTGTCCCGCCGACGCGTTTACGCCTGCGCCGGAGGGAATGCAAGAGAGGTCGACACGGAAACGGAAAGGCGCGCCGCGTTGCCGCGGCGCGCCCTGGAATTCGGAGGGATCCGGCTCAGTTGAACAGGTAGCGGATGCCGAAGTTCACGTCGTGCGAGGTGATGTCCTTGAACTTGAAGCCGTCGTTCGGGCGCGAATAGGCCGGATTGACGTTGTAGGCCGTGTCGGTGGTCGCGTTGCCGAGGTCGACATAGGAGTAGCCGAGATCGAAGATCAGGTTCTCGGTGACCTGGAAGCCGAGGCCGGCATGCAGCGCCCAGGCGAAGTTCCACTGCGAATCGATGCCGGCATAGCCGCCCGCGTTCAGCTCGGTGTTCACATCGCGGAAGCCCGAAATGGTGTTGCGCGACGTGCCGATGCCGGCGCCGACATAGGGGGTGATGCCCTTGTAGGTGCCGAGGTCGACATAGCCGTTGGCGAGGAACAGCCACTCGGACTTGCGGGCGGTATAGTCGTCCGAATAAGGCGCCCCGATCGGAGGCGTCACGCGCTGCGCGGCGGAAAAGTCCGCCTTGCCGCGATACTGGCCGGTCAGGTCGGCGCGGAACCAGTCGTTGAACTTGTAGCCGGCGCCGAGGCTGAAGGTCGGGGCGGAGGAGAAATCGCCGTCGTTCATCCATTCCGTAGCGTAGCCGGGCGCGGTGAAATACTCGTAGTCGAGACTGCCGAGCTGCTGGTTGCTCATGCCGATGGCGCCGCGCAGATACCAGCCGCCGACGGCCAGCGGCACCGGCTCGACATAGGGCTCGAGGTCGGCGGCCACGGCCGTGCCCGAGAGACCGCCGGCGCTCAGCCCGGCCGCGATCGCGATTGCCAAGATCCGCGAAGTGCTCATTCAGAACCCCCTCAAAGGTCGGACCGCGACGACACGCAATCCCGAAAACGCATGGGGGTGTTTTCAACCGCTACTCTTTAACATCGGATTAACTACAACCTTTAACCACGATGTTTCATCGGTAAGGGAAGCTTAAGCATAATTGGCGTGTCGCGGCTGCAACAAGGGCGACCGCGCCGACACGAAAAAGGCGCCGCGCGGATCCGCACGACGCCTTCGTCGAAAAGAGGAATGCCGACCGACCGGCCGTGGTTCAGGCGACTTCTTTCAGCGCGCCGATGATGTCGTCGACGACGGCCTCGACCAGCGCGTGGTCGTCGCCTTCCGCCATGACGCGGATCAGCGGCTCGGTGCCCGACGGGCGGATCACCACGCGGCCGCTGCGACCGAGCCGCGCCTCGCCCTCGGAGATCGCCGCCTGCACGCTCGCCACCTCGAGCGGCTTGCCGCCGCCGAAGCGGATGTTCTTCAGGATCTGCGGCACCGGCTCGAAGCGTCGGCAGACCTCGCTGACCGGCTTGCCGGTCTTGCGCACAACGGCCAGGATCTGCAGCGCCGAGACGAGGCCGTCGCCGGTGGTCGAGAAATCCGACAGGATCAGGTGGCCCGACTGCTCACCGCCGACATTGAAGCCATGGTTGCGCATGTGCTCGACGACATAGCGGTCGCCGACCTTGGTGCGGGCGAGCGACAGGCCGAGCGAGCCGAGATAACGCTCCAGGCCGAGATTGGACATGATCGTGGCGACGATGCCGGGCTGCGACAACAGGCCGTCCTCGGCCCAGGACTGCGCGACCACGGCCATCAGCTGGTCGCCGTCGACGACCTCGCCATTCTCGTCGACGATGATGACGCGGTCGGCGTCGCCGTCGAGCGCGATGCCGATATCGGCGCGGACCTCGTGCACCTTCTTGCGCAGCGCGTCCGTCGCCGTCGAGCCGACGTCGAGATTGATGTTGAAGCCGTTGGGCTTGTCGCCGATCGTGATGACCTCGGCGCCGAGCTCCCAGAGAACCTCCGGAGCCACCTTGTAGGCAGCGCCATTGGCGCTATCGATGACGATGCGCAGACCGGCGAGATCGAGCGACTTCGGCAAGGTGCGCTTGGCGAACTCGACATAGCGCTCCTGCGCGCCGTCGATGCGCTTGGCGCGGCCGAGATCCGCCGAGGCCGCCAGGCGACCGGAGAGATCCTCCTCGATCAGCGCCTCGATGCTCGCCTCCGTCTCGTCGGAGAGCTTGTAGCCGTCCGGGCCGAACAGCTTGATGCCGTTGTCCTCGTAGGGGTTGTGCGAGGCGGAGATCATGACGCCGAGATCGGCGCGCAGCGACCGCGTCAGCATGGCGACGGCCGGCGTCGGCATCGGGCCGAGCAGGAACACGTCCATGCCCGCCGCCGTGAAGCCCGCCGTCAGCGCCGGCTCGATCATGTAGCCGGAGAGGCGCGTATCCTTGCCGATCACCACGCGGTGCCGATGGCCGCCGTTCCGGAAGGCGAGCCCGGCGGCGATCCCGACCTGCAACGCGAGTTGCGGCGTGATCGGGAAGGCGTTGGCCTTGCCGCGGATGCCATCCGTGCCGAAGAATTTGCGTACCATGCGTCGTCACTTCCCAAAGCGCGGTCCGAAAGCCGCAGATTTTCCGGAACGGGACCGTGCGTCAAATCAAGAACCCGAGCTGGGCGGCTCATCCGATCGGAGAGGCCCGCCTCGGGCATTCGCGGCAGTCATAGACCAGCATGGCGCCGAAAGGGTTCAAAAATCATGAGCGGCTGTCACACGCTCCCCCGCCGCGACCGCGCCGTCGCACCGGGCCTCGATCGGCAGCGTCGGGAATTTTACCATAAGGTCCAGATTTTACTGGGAATTCCGGGATTCCGCCACTGCCGGCCGGTCAGGCCGGCGAATGTTACAGGGCGATACGGAACGTGCATTCCCGAGCGGCAAGCCGGATGGCAAGGGAGGCTTCCTTCCCCCGAGCAGGAGCTGCCCATGAAGGCCCTCATCATCGTCGACATGCTGAACGACTTCTACACCGGCGTGCTGCAGAACCAGGTCCATGCCGCGAAGATCGTGCCCGTCATCCGCGATCTGATCGACCATGCCCGCGGCAATCCGGACTGGCTGGTGGTCTACTCCAACGACGCGCACCGCGCCGACGACGCCGAGATCGCCGTCTGGGGGCCGCACGCCATGGCCGGCACGCGCGGCGCCGACGTCATCGACGAACTGACCCCGATCGGCGCCCCGCGCGAGATCGTCTCGCCCAAGCGCTTCTACGGCGCCTTCGACGAGACCGGGCTCGACGCGATCTTCAGGGAGTTCGGCGTCACCGACGTCGTCGTGGTCGGCCAGCACACCCATTGCTGCGTCCGCCACACCAGCTACGGCGCGTTCATCCGCGGCTACGGCATCGAGATCCCGACGGACGGCGTCTGCGTCTTCGACGGCGTCGACAACGCCGCCGCCATCGACTACCTGCGCACCATCTACGGCGCGACGATCACCGACAGCGCCACGATCATCGCCGCCGACATCGCCAGGGCGGCCTGACAAGCGCATCGCGCCGAGCGCGCATGAAAAAAGGGCGGGACCGCGAGGTCCCGCCCTTCTTGCATTCGGTTGCCGCCGGTCAGGCCTGCGGCTGCGGCTCCAGGCCGGGATCGCCCTTCGGGCGCGGGCCGCGCGTGGTCGGAACCACGGACGGGCGCGAGGGCGGCACGTCGTCGCCGGTGTCGCGGATCGGCGGCTTGCCGTCGAGCAGGTTCTTGATCTCCTCGCCGGACAGCGTCTCGTATTCAAGCAGCCCCTCGGCGATGGCGATGAACTTGTCGCGGTTCTCGGTGATGAGACGCCGCGCCTCGCTCTCGCCCTCCTCGATCAGCTTGCGCACTTCCTCGTCGATGATCTTGGCGGTCTCGTCCGAGATGTTGGTCGACTGCGCCACGGAATGGCCGAGGAAGACCTCCTGCTCGTTCGAGCGGTAGCGCACGCGGCCGAGACGCTCGGACATGCCCCACTCCATCACCATGGAGCGCGCGAGGCTGGTCGCCATCTGGATGTCTCCGCTAGCGCCCGTCGTCACCTTCTCCGGACCGAAGGTCAGGATCTCGGCCTCGCGGCCGCCGAACAGCATGATCAGGCGCGACTTGGCCTTCTCGTAGGTCCAGTTGTAGCGGTCCGATTCCGGAAGCGTCATCACCATGCCGAGCGCACGGCCGCGTGGAATGATGGTGGCCTTGTGGATCGGGTCGATGGTCGAGGACAGCAGCATCGCGATGATGGCGTGGCCGGCCTCGTGATAGGCGGTGTTGCGCTTCTCGTCGGCGGTCATGGCGAGCGACTTGCGCTCGGCGCCCATCATCACCTTGTCCTTGGCGTCCTCGAACTCGGCCATGGTGACGATGCGCTTGTTGCGCCGCGCCGCCAGCAGGGCCGCCTCGTTGACGAGGTTCATCAGGTCGGCGCCCGAGAAGCCCGGGGTGCCGCGCGCGACCGTCTTGAGGTCGACGTTCGGCGCCAGCGGCACGTTGCGGACATGGACCTTGAGGATCTTCTCGCGGCCGACGATGTCGGGGTTCGGCACGACGACCTGGCGGTCGAAGCGGCCCGGACGCAGCAGCGCGGGGTCGAGAACGTCGGGACGGTTGGTCGCGGCGATCAGGATGATCGACTCGTTGGCCTCGAAGCCGTCCATCTCGACGAGCAACTGGTTCAGCGTCTGCTCGCGCTCGTCATTGCCGCCGCCGAGGCCGGCGCCGCGATGGCGACCGACCGCGTCGATTTCGTCGATGAAGATGATGCAGGGCGCGTTCTTCTTGGCCTGGTCGAACATGTCGCGGACGCGGCTAGCGCCGACGCCGACGAACATTTCGACGAAGTCCGATCCGGAGATGGTGAAGAACGGCACGTTGGCTTCGCCGGCGATGGCGCGCGCAAGCAGCGTCTTACCGGTACCGGGAGGGCCGACGAGCAGCACGCCGCGCGGGATCTTGCCGCCCAGGCGCTGGAACTTCTGCGGGTCGCGCAGGAACTCGACGATCTCCTCGAGATCCTCCTTGGCCTCGTCGACGCCGGCGACGTCCTGGAAGGTGACGCGGCCGTGCGCCTCGGTCAGAAGCTTGGCCTTGGACTTGCCGAAGCCCATGGCGCGGCCGGAGCCCGACTGCATCTGGCGCATGAAGAATATCCACACGCCGAGGATCAGGATCATCGGCAGCCACGAGATCAGCACGCTGAAGATCGAGCCGGAACCGTCGTTCTCGGGACGGGCGTTGATGGTGACGTTCTTCTCCTCGAGGCGCGACACGAGCGTGGTGTCGCCGGGCGAGTAGGTCTGGAAGCCGGTCGAGTTGTCGATGTAGGTGCCGCTGATGCGGTCACCGGCGATCGTCACCGATTTGATGCGACCCGACGAAAGCTCCTGGAGGAACTGCGAATAGGCCACTTCGCTCGACGCGCCGCGGGTTTGCGGGGTCTGGAACAGATTGAAGAGGGCGATGAGCAGAACGGCTATGATCGCCCACAGCGCGAAGTTGCGATAGTTCGGATTCATCGAATGTCCCGTCGGCGTTCAGGTTGAACGCACTTGGTGAGAGTAAGCTTGTCCCTAACATAGGGACGGGCTGCCACCTTGCCAAGCGCGTCCCTAAGTCTCGGTTAAGCTTCGACGCCATTGTGGCCATGGCATGGCGAGGCTGGAATGGCGGCTGCGCCGAGCAGGTTTGCCACGGCCCGGGCGGCTTCCAGATCGAAGCCCGGCAGGAAGCGCGACCATGGTGCAACGAGCGGCACCGCGTCCGGCGCGGTGACCCTGCCCAGCAGCGTTTCGCCGCGCCAAAGTGCCGGTTCTGCCGCGAGTCCAGACCTCGCAAGGCTTTCCGGAACACCGCTGCCTTCGACGGCCGGTTTCGCGGCTGCGTCGCCGAGCGGCGCCAGCGTGCAGCCGGCCAGATCGGGCCGTGCGGCGATGTGATAGCGGCCGTCCCAGACGCCGTTGGCGAGCGGCGCAGGGCCGGGCAATCCGCGATGCTCGCGCTGCAGGAAGATGCCCTGGCGGCGGGCATCGACGAGCGCGCGCGACAATGTGGCGCGGCGGGGTTTTTGCTGCGCTCCGGCATCCGTGATCAGGGCGAGCAGTGCCAGCGTCCGCTGCTCGTCTGGCAGATGGCTCGTGCCGCCGGCGACAGCGGCGAGGATGCGCAGGACATAGGCCACGGCTTCAAGGTCGGGTGTATGCGCGAAGGCGGGGTCGAGGCGGATCAGTCCGGACGCGGCCCTGCTGGCGTATTGGCCGACAAGTGCCGATGCCCGCCGGCCGAGATCGGAGCGGGCGGCCCCGGCCCGCCGCGCTTCCGCGACGGCCTCGGCGACGCGGTCACCGCTGTCCCTCAGGGCGTTGCGCAGGCGCGGGCGCTCGTACGCTTCGTTGATGTTGGTAGGGTCGTCCAGCCAGCCGATGCCGATGCCGCGCAGGGTCTCGCGCAGCCGCTCGCGCCGAACGGCGAGCAATGGCCGAAGGATCCAGATGTCGCCGTCGAACAAAGTCGCGTCCGCCATGCCGGCGCTGCCGCGGCCGGGACCGCGCGTCTCGCGCATCAGCACCGTCTCGGCCTGGTCGTCGGCGGTATGGCCGGTGACGACCAAGCTCGCGCCGGCTTCGCGCGCGGCCTGCGCCAGTAGCTCGTAGCGCGCATCGCGGGCTGCGGCCGGCACCCCGGCTGTAGGCTTGTCGCCGGTCCAGCGCATGGTGCGGTGATCGATGACGCGCGCGGCGCAGAATTGAGCGACTTGCTCGGCCTCGGCGCCAGAGTCAGGACGCAGCGCGTGGTCGACTGTCACTGCGAGCAGTCGCGTCCCCGGCGCGTGCAGGTCGAGATGCGACTTGAGAAGAAGGAGGAGGGCGGTGGAGTCGCTTCCGCCAGAAACCGCCGCGACGACGGCAGGCTGCGAGGCGAAGTCGAATTCGGAGAAACTATGGAGAAGGCCGGCGTCGATCACCTGCGTCAGCACGCGGCGAGAGCCCGTTCCTGCTTGACCCGCTCCTTGATGGCGCCGGAGGCGTTGGGGTAGCGCTTGCCGATTTCATTGAAGGTGGCGCAGGCCACTTCGCGCTGCTTGAGGCCAACCAGCGACACGCCGAGCTTCAGCATCATCTCGGGCGCCTTCTTGGACTTGGGATATTCCTTGCTGGCGTTGAGGAGGATTTCGGCCGCGTCGCGATACTTCTTCTGACCGAGAAGCGACTCGCCGAGCCAGAAACGCGCGTCCGCCGTCTTTGGGTCGGCAGGGAAGCGCGAGATGTGGTCGCGGAAGCCCTGCTCGGCGGTCGAGTAGTCGCCCGAAAGCACGAACTGGTAGGAATTGCGATAGAGTTCGTCCGGATCGTCCGTGGTGGGCAGCGCGGCGACGGCGGTGCCGTTGGAGCCCGCTGCTGCCGGTGCCGCCGGCTGTTCGGTCGGGGTCGTTGCCGGGTGGCTGGCCGAATCCGAGATGACGTTGCCATTGGCGTCGACCCTGATCGTTCCGAAGGTGGTCGGCGGCGCGCCGGTTCCGCCGGTCGCCCGGCCGGGCTCGCCCGTGCCAGAGTCGCCGATCACGTCCTCGACGCTCTGTCCGCCGCCGGCCGGCGCCGACGTGCGGGCCACCTGCTGGCCCGATTGAGGCGCCGCAGGCGCCTCAACGATCGAGCTGTTCGACTTGCCGGAGGCGTCGGACTTCTTCTGTCCGCCGTTGCCCTCGAGTTCCTGGAAGCGGAACTCGTTGTCCTCCTGCATCTTACGCATCTGCTCCTGCATCTGCAGGATCTGGAAGTTGAGCTCCTCGATGCTGCCGTTCAGCTTGCGGATCTGCTCTTCCAGCGCCGTGACCCGCGGATCGCCCGCCTGGGCGAGCTGGATCATGCCCTCGTTGCTCTGGGTCTTGCCGCCGAACACGCCCGGCAGCCCGATCTTGGGCAGGTCGATGCCGATGCCGTCGCGCGCATGCGCAGCGGCCCCGGTCATCAGGAGGATGGCAAGTGTGCCACTCAGTATTGATCGAAAATGCATTAGCCTCTCGCCGTGGAACGGAATGGGTTGCTTTGCGCCGACGCGCCGTCGTCATTTATCAGGACGCGAGACTTCGGCCAAATTTTGTTTCAGCAGGCCAGGCATGCAAAAGGCGGCCCTGGGGCCGCCTTTATGACTTCGAGTGTTGCAGGACTGCAGCTATCAGCTGCCGGCGCCCGACAGCGTGGTGACCGCGCGGCGGTTCTGCGACCAGCAGGAGATGTCGTCGCAGACGGCGACCGGGCGCTCCTTGCCGTAGGAAATCGTCTTGATCCGGCTGGCGGCGACGCCCTGCGAGGCCAGGTAGTCGCGGGTGGCTGCGGCGCGGCGGGCGCCGAGCGCCAGGTTGTACTCGCGGGTGCCGCGTTCGTCGGCGTGGCCTTCCACGACGATGGCATACTGGCGATACTGGTTCAGCCACTGGGCCTGGCGGGCGAGGATGCCCTGCGCATCGGCGCGGATCGACGAGGAGTCGGTATCGAAGAAGATGCGGTCGCCGACATTGACGGTGAAGTCCTGGGACGAGCCCGGAGTGGCCGCACCAGCGCCGCCGAGGCCGAGATCGGCCGCGCTGTTCGGGCCCTTCTTCGAGGCGCAGCCAGCGATTGCCAAGGTGGCGACGAGGGCCACGACGACGGGGTTAGTTGCAAACTTTGCGATACGGCGCATGCCGCCTCTCCTTCGCATTCGAGTGATTTCGTTGAACGTCCAGTAACCACGTTGCGGTTAACCGCCGTTCAAGAAACATGGTTAAAAATCCGTTGCTACCGGCGTGTGTGTCCCCGCGCCGCAGCCCCGTTCATTCACAATTTCGCCGCGCACCCTAGGCGTAAATACGGCAGAAAGGCGGCGTCACTGGGCAAAATGACGCCGCCTGATTCGATTGGTCGCGCCCCCCACTGGAAGGTTAACGGGGCGCTCCCGGCTCAGTCGAGCAGGGGCGACCAAGCTGGGTCGGAAGCAAAGCCCTGGGTCGGGATCGCCTGCTCGTTGCGGCCAGTCAGGTCGATCGAGTAGAGCTTCGGGCCGCCGCCGCCGGGCGCGTCGCGGAAGAACATCAGCACGCGGCCGTTGGGCGCCCAGGTCGGGCCTTCCTGCTGGAAGCCGGTCGACAGGATGCGCTCGCCCGAGCCGTCGGTCTTCATGACGCCGATCTGGAACTGGCCGCCGGACTGCTTGGTGAAGGCGATGAGATCGCCGCGCGGCGACCACACCGGTGTCGAGTAGCTGCCGCCGCCGAAGGAGATGCGGGTCTGGCCGGAGCCGTCCGCGCCCATGACGTAGATCTGCGGCTGGCCGCCCCGGTCCGAAGTGAAGACGACCTTGGAACTATCCGGAGAATAGGACGGCGACGTATCGATCGCATTGGAATTGGTCAGGCGCGTGGTGGTGCGGCTGCGCAGGTCCATCGAGAAGATGTTGGAGTTACCGTCCTCGCGCATAAGGCTCATGATCACGCGCTGGCCGTCGGGCGAGAAGCGCGGAGCGAAGGTCATGCCCGGGAAGTTGCCGACGAGTTCGCGCTGGCCGGTCTCGATCTGCAGCAGATAGACCTGCGGCTGGCCGCTCTCGTAGGACATGTAGGTGATTTCCTGGCGCGTCGGCGAGAAGCGCGGGGTCATCGCAATCGCGCGGCCGTCCGACAGGTAGCGCACATTGGCGCCGTCCTGGTCCATGATCGCCAGGCGCTTCTTGCGCGCCGTCTTGGCGCCCGACTCGTCGATGAAGACGACGCGGGTGTCGAAATAGCCCTTCTCACCGGTCAGGCGCTCGTAGATGGCGTCGGCGATGATGTGGGCGATGCGGCGCGAATTGGCCTTGTTGGCGAAGAACTGCTCGCCGGCGAGCTGCTGGCCGGCAAAGGTGTCCCAAAGCCGGAACTCTGCCTTGAGGCGGCCGTCGGCCTCCTGGCTGACGCGGCCGGTGACCAGTGCCTGGGCGTTGATCACCTTCCAGTCCTCGAAGCGCGGCGCCACGTCGGGATTGGAGATCTTTTCGATGAAGGCGCCTTTGTTGATCGGGGCGAACAGGCCCGAGCGCTGCAGGTCAGCGGCGACGATGCTGGCGATCTCGGCGCCGATGCCGTCGCCCGACAGGAAGTCGGTGATGGCAATCGGCAGAGGTTCGACATTGCCCTTGTTGACATCGATCTCGACCAGCGCGCGTGCGGGCAAAGTGGCAAGGGCGGTCATGCCGCTGGCCATCGCGCCAATCAGGAGGATCGCTTTGATGAAATGCTTCATTAGACAGGCCTCTTTAGTTCCGGGTGAGCGCGGGGCGCTCAGAACATCTCGCTCGGGTCGAAATTGACGATGACGTCCGCCCAGGCTTCGTATTTGTCGGCGGGCAGGTTGTAGGGGGAGCACTGGATCACGGCGCGTCGCGCGGATTCCGCCGCGGCGCGCTCGATGCCGGCCGATCCGCCGCCCGAAATGATCTCGGGCCGGCCCTCGATCTCTCCGGTCTGGTTGAGCTTGAACTGGACGGAAACCTTGAGGCTGCCGCCGTCCATGGCGCCGGCCGGAACGTTCCAGCACCGCTGGATCTGGCCGCGCAGGGCATCCATCTCGCTCTGGCTCAGCTTCGAGCCGCCGGTATCCTTCTTGCCACCGAGCGCCGCCTGTTCGGTCGAGCGCTTGGCGCCGCCGCCCGAGGGCTTCTCCTTGTTGAGAAGGGCCGCGACTTCGTCGGCGTTGAACTCCTTCTCCTCGGATTTCGGCTTGGCCGCCGCCTGCTGCGTCTGCTTGTCTTCCTGCTTGCGCTCCGGGGTCTTCGCCGTCTGCGCCTGCGGCGGCTTGGGCTTGGATTCAGGGGCAGGCGCGTTCTCAGGCAGCTTGACGGCCTCGGCTTCCGCCTGGTCGGAGACGATTGCCTCGGCGACCGGGTCGGGCTTGACGTCCTGCTTCGGCTGCGGCTCGGGCGTGACCTCGGTGGCGGGCACTGGCGTCGGCTTGGCTTCGGCCTGCTTCACCGGTTCGGGCTTTGGCTGGTCCGCCGGCTTGGGCTCGGGCTTGGGCGAGGGCGGCGGCGTGCCGGTAGCCTCCACCTGCTTCTTGGTCGGTTCGGGCGTCGGCGGCTTGTCGCTGTCGATCTGGTTGTCGCCGACATTCTGCGCGTCGGCGACGATGTCGGGCCGCTTGGTCGGCGTGGGCGCCGGCTTTTCGCTGGCAGGCGCTTTCTTGTCGCCCTTCTGGATCTGGGTGATCGATTCCACCGGCACGATGTCGACCGGCAGCGCCTCGACGTCGGCGACCTCGAGGGCACTGGGCGCGGACAGCGAGAACAGGCCGAAGCCCAGCACCGCCGCATGCATGATCACCGATGTTGTAATGCCGGTCTTCATTTTGGCGGACTACTGGTCCTGTTCCTGAAGGGTGACGAGGCCGAGATTGCGGAAGCCGGCGGCGGAGATGCGCGCCATGACCTTCATCACCGTGCCGTAGTCGGCGGTCTTGTCGCCGCGCACATAGATGCGCTCCTCGTAGCCGGTCTTGGAGATGGCCTCGAGCTTGGCGACGACCTCGTCGATAGGGATCTCGGTTTCCTGGAGATAGATCTGGCCCTGGTCGTTGACCGAGACGGTGATCGGCTGGGTTTCCGAATTCATCGCCTTGGCCTGCGTCTCGGGCAGATCGATCGGCACGCCGACGGTGAGCAGCGGGGCTGCGACCATGAAGATGATGAGCAGCACCAGCATCACGTCCACGAAGGGCGTGACGTTGATTTCCGACATCAGGCCGTGGTGGCGGCCGCGCCGCCGGTGGCCGCGTGAGCCTCGGCCTGAACCGCCCGCGCTGACTGACATTCCCATGGTCTACTCCTCAGGCCCGCTGTGCGACTTTTTCATCGATTTGGCGCGAGAGTATGGCGGAGAACTCGTCCGCGAAGCCCTCCATTCGGACGGCGATCTTGCCGGCGTCGGATGACAGCTTGTTGTAGGCGATGACAGCGGGGATGGCGGCGAGCAGGCCGATGGCGGTTGCGAGCAGCGCCTCGGCGATGCCGGGCGCGACGACCGCGAGGTTCGTCGACTTCGAGCCGGCGATCGCCTGGAACGAGGTCATGATGCCGACGACCGTGCCGAACAGGCCGATGAAGGGCGCGGCCGAACCGATCGTGGCGAGGAAGCCGAGGCGGCCCTCCAGGCGCTCCATCTCGCGGGTCAGGGCCAGGTCCATCGCCTTGTCGATGCGGGTCTGCAGGCCGAGCGGCGACTTGGCGCCCTTCTCGAAGCTCTTCTTCCACTCCTTCATGGCGGCGACGAAGATCGCGCTCATGCCGGTGGTCTTGCGGTCGGAGAGGGTGCGGTAGAGTTCCTCGAGCGACTGGCCCGACCAGAAGATCTGCTCGAACCGGTTCAGCGCCGCGCGCATGCGGTTGTAGGCGACCAACTTGTCGACCACGATCGCCCAGGTCCAGATCGATGCGCCGAGCAGGCCCAGCATCACCAGCTTGACTACCCAGCCGGCCTGCCAGAACAGGGCCCAGATCGACAATTCTGCGCCGGTCTGGGCGAGAGGTAGGTTTTCCATTGAAACAGTCCTTAACAGTTCCGGGCCTGGCTTTCGGCTAGCCCATGCGCATGATCCCATGTGGTCCGTTCGCGCGAAGCTTCCGGAAGTGCCCCAAAATGCGCCTTTAGCGGCCTTTTCGGGGCGAAATTTGGTGAAAGGAAGGCCGCTCGGAATCCTTACGACTTTCACCTGTCCCTTAATGGACCGTTATGGTTAAGGATGAGTTAGGAGATGCGGCGCCAGCGGTTGACTCTTGGTCACCTGTTGTCGCAGGAGCCGATTCGGCTGCTGCGCGCGCGGCCAGGCCTCACCGGCCCGGCATGAACGCCGCAATCCACTCCTTCGGGAAGCGGCGTGGCCTGCCGTTTTCGCCGACGATCGCGGCTTCGACCCGGGCCTCGACCAGCACCTCGTCGCCGCGCTTGAGCTGCTGGGCCATGTAGATCCGCGCTCCCGAGATATCATCGGTGCGTGTGTCGATGGTCAGCACGTCGTCGATCCGCGCCGAGCCGCGGAAGTCGATCTCCATGCGGCGCACCACCCACACGATCTTCTCGCCGTGCTTGCCGTCGTGCAGCTCGGTGTGATGTACGCCGGCGAGACGCAGGAAGTCGGAGCGGCCTCGCTCGAAGAACTCGAGGTAGCGCGCGTGATAGACGACGCCGGAGAAGTCGGTGTCGGCATAATAGACCCGCGCCATCAGCCTGTGGCCGAACGGCGTCAATGCGCCGGAAAGCCCGGCAGCCAGCACATCGCGTTCGTCATGATCGGCCATGGCGGTCCCTTTTCCAGCCTTTCAGGCACCAGTTGTTCCTGGTCCCAGAACCCGATGGCAGCAATGGCTGCGATGTTCAAGACCTGACGGGGTGGTGAAGCTGGCGTTGGCAAGCCGCCGAGCAAGACGATGTCAGGTTGCTTGGGGCCGTGGACAGGAGGCGTTTCGCTAAGCCGCCGCGACTGATCAAACCTTCGTGTCCGAGCGGTGGCGCTCGAAACGCTGCTCCCTCACGCCGCCCGACCACTGGTCCCGCTCTTCCTCCGCCACAAGCGCAAATCCGAACGACTCATAGAGATGGCGGGCGGGATTGAGCCCGGCGAAAGTCGTAAGATAGACGCCGGAAAAACTCCTCGCATCGACATGCTCGATCGCCGCGCCCATCAGTCTGCGCCCAAGCCCGGTGCCGCGCGCCTTGTCGCTGGTGATGAACCAGCGCAGGTGCGCCAGTGGCTCGGACGCGACCGGCGCCTCCAGACTGATGGTTCCGAGTAGGGCACCGTCGGCGTCATGTTCGGCCGCGAAAAAGTCCAGCCCGGGCCTGAAATCGCGCAGGAAGGCCGACAGCTCGCTGGCAACCTTGGCTTCGAAAGGCAGTCCGAACCCCCACTCGCGAGCGTAGTATTCTGCGTGCAGCCTGACGATGTCGGCTATCAGTCCGGGACGATAGCCGAGCACGGTCAATCCTCTTCTTGGAACAGGTTAATCTGCGCCTGGGCGACCTCCCGCGGCGCCTCCAGTCCCAGATGCTTCCAGGCGTTGGCCGTCAGCATGCGGCCGCGTGGCGTGCGCTGGATGAAGCCCTGCTGGATCAGGTAGGGCTCGATGATATCCTCGATGGCATCGCGCGGCTCGGAGAGGCCGGCGGCGATGGTCTCGATGCCGACGGGGCCGCCGCCGAAGTTCATGGCGATCATCGACAGGTAGCGCCGGTCGAGCTGGTCGAGGCCGAGCGAATCCACCTCGAGCCGCGATAGTGCCTCGTCGGCGATACGCCGATCGACGGGGCCGGAGCCGGCGACGGCGGCGAAGTCGCGCACGCGGCGCAGCAGGCGGCCGGCGATGCGCGGCGTGCCACGGGCACGGCGGGCGATCTCGATGGCGCCGTCGTCGGCCAGCGGCATTCCGAGGATGCGTGCGCCGCGGCGCACGATCAGTTCGAGTTCCTCGACCGTGTAGAAGTTGAGGCGGGTCGGGATGCCAAAGCGGTCGCGCAGCGGGTTGGTCAGCAGGCCGAGGCGCGTGGTCGCGGCGACGAGCGTGAACTTGGCAAGGTCGATCTTGACCGAGCGCGCGGCGGGCCCTTCACCGATGATCAGGTCGAGCTGGTAGTCCTCCATCGCCGGATAAAGGATCTCCTCGACCGCCGGGTTGAGCCGGTGGATCTCATCGATGAACAGCACGTCGCGTTCCTCGAGATTGGTGAGAAGCGCTGCAAGATCGCCGGCCTTGGCGATGACCGGACCGGAGGTCGAGCGGAAATTGACGCCGAGTTCGCGCGCCATGATCTGGGCGAGCGTCGTCTTGCCGAGGCCGGGCGGGCCGACGAACAGCACGTGGTCGAGCGCCTCGCCGCGCTGCTTGGCCGCCTCGATGAAGATCTTGAGGTTGGCGCGCGCCGCCGCCTGGCCGACAAAATCGTCGAGCGTCTGCGGACGCAGGCTGTTGTCGGCGTCCTCGCCGCGCTTTTCGGGAGTGATGAGGCGGGAATCGGCAGTCAAGTACTTGCACTTTCTATGACGGATGCGGTGGCGTCAGGGCGTGCCAGCCGCTTCATGCGAGGAGTTCCATACCGGTCACGGTTTTGACGGCGTCGCGATCGAACGTAACCGTCGTTGAACAGCCGGCGCGCTGCGCCGAATAGGAGATCAGGTGATCGGCTATGTCGCCCCGGTCGGCCTGGGCGATCATTTGCGAGAGTGAAGCCTCATCCTCGAAAACAAGCTCGGCGGTTTCCAGAAGCGCTTCGATCAAGGCGCGTGTCCGGCTCCTGTCGAAGCCATAACGTTGACGCAGGGCCCAGGAGAGCTCCGCAAGTACGATCAGGCTGACAAATGCCGGGTCGTCCGCAGTCCGGGTAGCGAAGAAGGCAGCTGCCTTTTCAAACTGCCGTTCGTCGTCGCGCAGAACGAAGCGCAGCAGAACGTTCGTATCGACGGCCTTCATGTCTTTGGCTCATGTTCGGCGCTCCAGTCGCGAACAATACGCGTATCATCATCGAACACAGCTTCGCCAATCGCCTCATCAAGGTCTTCGAGCGACGCGCCGGCGCCCTTTGGGGGCGTTCCCAGAAAGCCTGCGAGATCGCTGATCCGCCTGTTCTTTGGCAGTGCAACGACCTCGCCATCCCGAACCGTGACAAAGAACTTCGTGCCGGGGGTCAGCGCGAGTTCGTCGCGCACGTCCTTTGGGATGGTCAACTGGCCCTTGGATGTCATGGTCGTATACGCGCCCATGTCTTACCCTTCCGAAGATTTCTTACCTGTCGAAAATAGTAAGAAGCTTGACGCCAAGCAAGGCAATCACCGCGCCAACTCCTTCAGACCGAAGCGGATCAGCTTGGAGGAATCGGCGTCCTCACCCGCCGTCTTCATCGCGGCCGCCACTGCGTTGGCCGCAATGTCGCGCGAATAGCCGAGATTGACCAGTGCCGAGACGGCGTCGGCTACCGGGGCAGGGGCCACGCCTTCGCCCAGTTCCTGCTTGAGCCCGATGGTTCCGGAGGCGGAGCCGGCATAGGCGGGCGCCTTGTTCTTGAGCTCGGTGACGATGCGCTCCGCGACCTTCTTGCCGACGCCGGGCGCGCGGCTGACCATGGCGATGTCGCGCAGCGCGATCGCATTGGCGAGGTCGGCCGGCGCCAGCGTCGACAGCACCGCCAGCGCCACCTTGGCGCCGACGCCCTGGACGTTGTTCTGCAGCAGGCGGAACCACTCGCGCTCGAGCTCCGACTGGAAGCCGTAGAGCCGGATCATGTCCTCGCGCACATAGGTCTCGATATGGAGCACCGCCGCCTCTCCGGGGCCAGAGAGCGAGGCGAGTGTGCGGGCCGAGCAATAGGCGACATAGCCGACGCCATGCACGTCGAGCACGCAATAGTCCTCGCCGATCTCATCGACCGTCCCCTTCAATTTGCCGATCATTTTGTACGTCCCGTCATGGATGGGTATCTGGTGCGATGATGTCGAGGCCGGGGAAATAGCTGCGATAGCGCGTGGCGTCTCGCGTCAACAACCGATGCCCCGCCACCTGCGCATGCGCACCGATGAGGAAATCGGGCAGGGTGCGCTCGCGGGTTCCGCCATTCTGGCGATATGCCAGATGCGCCTTACCTGCGGCGAAGGCTGCCTCAAAGGGGATCTGCGCCTTGTGGACGGTCAGGCCTGCCAGCGATTGCGCAAGATCTGCTTCGGTCGGAAATCGTACCGATATCTCCGACCAGATGACCGGATTGACGACAAGCGCCCCGGCGCTTCCCTCCCTGACGAGGTTGCCTCTCGACCAGTGGCTCCCCGGACCGCCCTGGAACATGTCCAGGAAGATGTTGGAATCAACGAGGACCGAGGTCATCGCGCGGCCCCCTCAGCCACTCCATGTATTCGTCCGTCGTCATGCCGCCGAGGTCGATCGTCCCGGCCACCTTGTCCGCCCAGGCATTTATCGCTTGTGCCCGGCGCCGACGCGCCTCGTCGTCCTCGAGCGCTACCAGCGTGACGACGTCGCCTGAGACGACAAACTCCACCTCCGAGCCGGGCTCGATGCCCAGCCGGTCGCGGATCTCCTTGGGGATGGTCACCTGGCCTTTTGTGGTCACGCGCATGGTAATACCTCACAGGTATTACTTACCCGCCGCATGAGAACAAGTCAAGAACATCAGGCCTGGGCGGCGGCTGCCAGTTGGGCCAGCCTGTGGGCCGGGCTCTGGCGGTGGTGGGCGTGGCAGATGGCGATCGCCAGCGCGTCGGCGGCGTCGGCGGTGTCGAAGCCGGCCTTGGGCAACAGCACCTTGACCATCATGGCGATCTGCTTCTTGTCGCCGTGGCCGACGCCGATGACGGTTTTCTTGACGGCATTGGGCGAGTATTCGGCGACCACGAG
This sequence comes from Mesorhizobium sp. SCN 65-20, assembly GCA_001724355.1. GTDB lineage: Bacteria > Pseudomonadota > Alphaproteobacteria > Rhizobiales > Rhizobiaceae > Aminobacter. The sequence continues at coordinate 17,992 of MEEF01000022.1, forward strand.
GCCGGCGCGGGCAGGCACCAGCATGGCAATGCCGCGCGCCTGGCCGAGCTTCAGCGTGGCGGTTGCGTCCTTGTTGACGAAGGTCGCCTCCACCGCCGCCTCGTGCGGCATCTCGCGGTGGATCACGTCGGCCAACCCGTCATGCAGCTGGCAGAGCCGGCTGGCGAGCGACGCCTTGCTATCGGAACGCACGGTGCCGGAGGCGACGAAACGCAACGAATTGCCGAGCGATTCGATGATGCCCCAGCCGGTGCGCTGAAGCCCCGGGTCGATACCTATGATTCGAATCGTCTCTTTCATCCGCGAACTCTATCTCCACGGACGCAGGACGCCAGAGAATTGTGAACAAACCGGAAACGAAGTCCGGGAGAGGCCCGTCGCCTAGTTCCGGGCGAAGGCGGTGTTGAGCAGGTTGATCTGGTCGGAAACCGGATTGCTGCTGCGGCGCATCGACTGGACAGGCAACACGGTCGCGCCGTTGCCGTAGATCTCCTCGTCCATGCGGCGAACGAGTGCCTGTAGCCTGAGCGAGCGGCGCACGAGATCGACGAATGCGGTGGGCAATTCGTTCCAGCCGGCGGCCTCGTCATGCGCCGAGGCGGTGTCGAGCCTGACCTTGGCCTTTTCGGCTGCGACCTGGTCGCGCGTCATTTCGCCGGAATTGGCCGCACGCTGCAGCAGCAGCCACGAGGCGATCTGCATCAGCCTGGTGGTGAGACGCATCGATTCGGCCGCGTAGAGCGTTGCCGCAAGGCGAGACAGCTTCTTGGCCTCGACCCGGCCGGCGCCGTCAAGATACTCGGCTGCCTGTTCGACCAGCCCCATGCCCTCATTGTAGAGGGGCTTGAAGGATGGCGAAAACACCCGCCTCTCGGCGAGCTTGATCGTGTTCGCGCTTTCCTTCGAAGGCTCGTTCATCATCGGTACCTTGCATCCCTGGTTCGCGTCGTGCCCGTCTTTTTCCGACGAATTCTGCGCGTGCCGACCCCTATACGCTATGCCGTCTGAAAATGCGCTTCCAGTCGGCTGAACGCAAGCTCATGTTTAACAAAGGGTTAACGCGCCGCTGCCGGCCGCTTCTGGAAGGCGGCGCCCCGGTTTCGACGCGCAAAAAAAAGAGCCGCGGAAAGTGCGCGGCTCTCAGGAGTTTAACAGGGAGGCGTCAAACAAAGTGGCTCCAACCACTCGGTAAGAATCCAGATCACTGGATACCCACAGTAAACGCCCGTAATGCTTAATGGAGGCTTAAGGCTGCGCCGATTGGTCGTGCGACTGTCCCGACACGGAACAGTTGCTTAAGATTGTTGCCATCGGCACCGACCATCAGGACTTCCATACGACCGGCAAGGCGATGAACACGAACAGGAACATCGCTGCGTAGAATCCCATCGACGATATCGCGACCACTGGCTCGACCGCGGCGTTGCCACCGAGCAGGAAGAACAATCCGACGAGCAGCCCTATGCCGCTGACAGCGGTCAGCCAGAAATGGACCTTGGCGAGCACGCGCTCCCGCGCGAGCGGGAACAGGTGATAGAAGAAGGCGAACACCGCCGACATCAGCCAGCCCGCCACCATGGTATGGGCGTGAACGGGCGTCTGGCTGTGGTCCTGGCTGATCGACATGTGCAGGCCGAGCGCCATGCCGGCGATGGCATAGACGATGGCGAGCGTGAAGAAATTCCGTGCGACCCCTTGCATGCTGTTCTCCGATGCCTCTCCCCCCGCAGGGAATGGGTTGTTGACGTGCAGGCCGCGCAGGCGGCCGATGGCGCATTTGCGCTTTGTCTGTTTCAGGCTCATGCCGCGCGACCGCCCGACATGCCTCCTGTCTAGATACATTTGAAACCTGGTCGCCGGCCGATGCGGGTACCGCAGGTCTTTCCGGCAGCGCATGTGGTCGCGCCGTGGTTTCAGGCCGCTGTTACGTTCCCCGCCTGGCTGTCACCATGGCTGACGGGTGGAATTTCCGGAGTTTTCCGGGAGCGCTCACATCATTCCGGCCAATGGCGCGGATCTGTATCGTACAGCTACTCCAGCGTGCTCGGCGGCCGGTCGGCAGTCATGTGGCTACAGCTGGCGACGAACGATACGTGCGGCGGTCTCCGCCGAAACATCCCGTGGTCGTTGCCGGCATAAGGTCGAAACAACACCGGTGCAAATGACCGTAGCTGAAGTGTAGTCGCTGCTGAAATCCCATCGCGACTTCGACAACTCGGATGAAAGGTTCGGAAATGGACGTCTATTCTCTCGTCAAGTTCCTGCATGTCGTCGCCGCGGTGGCCTGGGCCGGCGGAGGTTTTGCTCTCATGCTCGTGGCCTTTCGCGCAGACCGTGCCGGCAATGTCGAAGGCATGCTGCAGGCCATGCGGGCGATCGGCGAACTGGGCAACAAGTTGTTCGTGCCGGCATCGCTGGCCACGCTCATCCTCGGTCTCGTCATGTGCTGGTTCTGGGTCGGCTTCGGCGAACTGTGGATCATCATCGGGCTGGCCGGCTATGCGACGACCTTCCTGGTCGGCACGCTCATCTTCCAGCCGACGGGCGATCGCATGGCAGCGATGATAGCCAAGGACGGCGTCACGCCTGCTGCCCTCGAGCAGGGCCGCCGGATCCTCAAGGTGGCGCGGTTCGACTACGCCGTGATGCTGGTCATCGTTGCCGACATGGTGTTCAAACCGACCCTATCCGACATGCCGATCCTCGCGGCGATGGCGGCGGTGTTCGGTCTCGGCCTGTGGGCTGCCTTCGACGGACTGCGTCCGGTGGCCCCCGCTACCGCCTGAGATCAACGCGGCGGCGTCCAAGGGGGCGCCGCTTCCCCGTCTATCCCCTGGCCCACATCATCCCTTGGCCATGTCGCGCAGACGGAATTTCTGGATCTTGCCGGTCGAGGTTTTTGGAATCTCGGCGAAGACCACGGCCTTCGGCACCTTGAAGCGGGCGAGCAGGGTGCGGCAGTGCTCGATGATCTCGGCCTCGGTCGCTTCCTTGCCCGGCTTGAGCTCGACATAGGCCACCGGCACCTCGCCCCATTTATCGTCCTGGCGCGCGACCACGCCGCAGGAGGCGACGGCCGGGTGCTTGTAGAGCGCATCCTCGACCTCGATCGACGAGATGTTCTCGCCGCCTGAGATGATGATGTCCTTGGAGCGGTCCTTGAGCTGGATGTAGCCGTCCGGATGCATCACGCCGAGGTCGCCCGAATGGAACCAGCCGCCGGCGAAGGCCTCGTCGGTGGCCTTCTTGTTCTTGAGATAGCCCTTCATGACAATATTGCCGCGGAACATGACCTCGCCCAGAGTCTCGCCGTCCGCGGGCGTCTTCACCATCGTCTCGGGATCCATCACGGTGAGGTCTTCGAGCGCGGCGTAGCGGACGCCCTGCCGTGCCTTCTTCGAGGTGCGTGTGCCCTTGTCGAGCCCGTCCCACTCGGCGTGCCACTCGTTGACGACTGCCGGACCGTAGGTCTCGGTGAGGCCGTAGAGATGGGTGACGGAGAAGCCAGCGTCCGCCATGCCCGAAAGCACCGCCTCGGGCGGCGGGGCGGCCGCGGTGTTGAAGGTCACCGTCTGCGGAAACTCCCGCTTGTCCTCGTCTTTGGCGTTGATGAGCAACGACATGACGATCGGCGCGCCGCAGAGATGGGTCACACCGTGGTCGGCGATGGCGTCGTACATCTGCCTGGCACGGACCCAGCGCAAGCAGACATGGGTGCCGGCCTGTACGGCGAGCGTCCAGGGAAAACACCAGCCATTGCAATGGAACATCGGCAGCGTCCAGAGATAGACCGCGTGTTTGGCCATGCCGGCATGGATCGTGTTGGTGTAGGCCATCAGCGCCGCGCCGCGATGATGGTAGACCACGCCCTTGGGATTGCCGGTCGTTCCGGACGTGTAGTTGAGCGAGATCGCGTCCCATTCGTCGTCGGGCATCGACCAGGCGTAGCTGTCGTCGCCCGAGGCGACGAAGGCCTCGTAGTCGAGGCTGCCGATGCGTTCGCCCTTGGGGTAGGGCGCGTCTTCGGGATATTCGGGGTCGTCGTAATCGATGACGAGCGGCTTGACCTTGGCGATCGCCAACGCCTCCTTGACCACTCCGGAAAATTCGCGGTCGACGATCAGGAGTTTCGTCTCGGCATGGTCGAGCTGGAAGGCGATGATCGCGGCATCGAGGCGCGTGTTGAGCGAATGCAGCACCGCCTTGGTCATCGGCACGCCGAAATGGGCTTCGAGCATCGGCGGTGTGTTGGAGAGCATCACCGTCACCGTGTCCCCCTTGACGATGCCTTTCGCGGCGAGCGCCGAGGCCAGCTGCAGCGACCGCTTCCACAGGTCTCGGTAGGAGAGCCGCTGGCCGCCATGGATCACCGCTACATGGTCGGGAAAGGCCTTGGCCGCGCGCTCGAGAAAGCTCAGCGGCGTCAGAGGCTGGTGGTTGGCGGGGTTCTTTTCGAGGTTGTCCTCGTATTTGCCCATGGCGTCTCTCCCTTGTCGTCCCGACCCTAGGTCACCGGTTCCGGAGGGTCATCCTCACATAAAGTCGCGTATCCCATCGTAAAGCAGCTTCACCGCGACCAGCGCCACGGTGGCGTAGGTGAAGGGGTAGAATATCTCCGGCCGCATCCTTCTCACCAGCCAGGCGCCGGCCAGCGTGGCCAGCGGCGCGAGCGGCATCAGCGCCAGGGACGCCGTCAGGTTGGCGGTGTCGAACTGGCCGAGGGCGAAATACGGGATCAGCTTGATGGCGTTGGTCACGGCAAAGAAGATCACGCTCGTCCCTGTCAGGACCTTGGGGTCGAGGCGCAGCGGCAGGGTGTAGACCTGGAAGGGCGGGCCGCCGACATGGGCGACGAAGCTGGTGAAGCCGGCGATCGAGCCCCAGAAGGCGGCGGCGACCCGGTTCGGCTTTTCCTGGTGTTCGGCGCCGTGGCGGAGGCTGGTGTAGATCCAGCGCAGGACGAAGATGATGGCGATGGCGCCGACGATGAAGCGCACCATGTCGGCCGTCACCACAGAGGCTAGCAGCCATCCGACGGCGATGCCGGCCACGGAGCCGGGCAGCATCTGCCACAGGATCGAGCGGTCGTAGACCCCGCGCCAGGTCCACAACGAGACGAGGTCCATCAATATGAGAATCGGCAGCAGGATCGCCGCCGCCTGCACCGGCGAGATGACCAGCGCCATGAGCGGCACGCCGACAAATCCGACCGCCCCGCCGAAGCCTCCCTTGGAGAGGCCGACGAGGATCACCGCCGGCACCGCCGCTGCGTAGAACCACGGGTCGAGGAGAAGAGCCGTCATGGGGTGCCTTTTCGCCAGGGATAGCCGGATCGTGGTGGCTTGGCGAGTGCTGCGCCAATCTTTTCATGCGCTTGCGCGAGGCCCGGCATCCTGTTCAAGGGCGGCACTTTGTTCTATGCCCCATTGCAAACATGATCGCCTTGCATAGGCGACAGGCATCCGGATCGAGGAAGATGAACGCAAACACGCCGCCCAATCGCTGCCGCATCGTGCTGATCGCGCCGCCCACGGTCGAGGCCGCCCGGGTCGAGGCTGCACTCGCCGGAGGCGACGTCGCATCGCTCATCCTGCCGGACGAAGGCGTCGACGCCGCGTCGTTCCAGGCGTTCGCCGAAAAGGTGGCTGCCAAGGCACAGGAGGCCGGCGTGGCTGTGGTGGTCGCTGGCGATACCCGTGTCGCCGGCCGCATCCATGCCGACGGCATCCATGTCGAGGGCGGCAAGGAAGAACTCGCGGAAGCCATCGAGCGCCATCAGGGCCGCATGATGGTCGGTACCGGCGGCGCCAAGACGCGCGACGATGCGCTCGAACTGGGTGAAGAACGCCCCGACTACATCTTCTTCGGCCGCTTCGGCTACGACACCAAGCCCGAGCCGCATCCGCGAAACCTCTCGCTCGGGGAGTGGTGGGCCGAAATGATCGAGATTCCCTGCATCGTCATGGCCGGCTCCGACATCGCCTCCGTCGAGGCAGTGGCTGCGACCGGAGCAGAGTTCGTCGCTCTCTCGGCCGCAGTGTTCGGCGATGGCGTCGACCCGCGCGAGGCGGTCGCCGCCGCAAATGCGCTGCTCGACGAGGTGGCGCCGCGTTTCGGGGAAGAATGATGCGTCGTCCGGCCCTTCTCTCCGCAGTGCTGTGCCTGGGCTTCGGGCTGCACCCCGCAGCGGCCATGGAGAGCGGGCCGCTGACGCCCAGCGATGCCGGCGCGGTGCCTTCGCTCGGCAAGTCCACCGAGACCATCGACCCGAGCCGCTTCGGACCTCCGCCGGCTGGGGCTACGCCAGCGCCCGCGGCGGCACCGCCCGCGCAGCCCACGCCCGCATCCTCGCCCGACCTCGGCGCAAATCCGTCCGCGAAGCCGTCAGACGGCATCGACCCCAACCGCTTCGGCGGCAAACACACCGACGAGCCCTACGGCGCTTTCCAGCGCGGGCTCTACAAGACGGCCTACAATCTGGCCCTCCCGCGGGCCGAGGCCGGGGATGCGGCGGCGCAAACTCTCATTGCCGAGATTCTGTCGCGCGGCCTGGGCATGGCGCGCAACGATGCCGACGCGGCGAAGTGGTACCAGCGCGCCGCCGAGCAGGGCGTGCCCGAGGCGCAGTTCCAATACGCGCTGATGCTGCTCGACGGAAAATACGTCACCCGTGATGACCAAGCCGCCACGGCGCTGATGCAGTCGGCGGCCGAGGCCGGCAACCGCTTCGCCCAGTTCAACTACGCCCAGATGCTGGTCAAGCGCGAGCCGGGCGAGAAGGGGTTGGTGAAGGCGGTTCCCTATTACGAGCGCGCGGCTGCGACCGGTCTCGCCGACGCTCAATATGCGATGGCCCAGATCTATGCCAACGGGGTCGGCGGCAGGTTGCGCGACGATCACCGGGCGCGGCTGCTGCTGGTCCAGGCGGCGCGGCAGAACTACGATACGGCCCAATTCGACCTGTCGCTCTGGATGGCCAGCGGCCGCGGCGGCGACCGCGACCTGAAGTCCGCCTTCGGCTGGATGAAGCTCGCCGCCGACGGCGGCAACGTGGCCGCCCGCAACCGTCTCGCCAAGTTCTACATGGGCGGCATCGGCGTCGATGCCGATCCGATCCTGGCCGGGGCCTGGTACATCAGCGCGCGCCGCGCCGGGCTCACCGATCCGGAGATGGACGACTTCCTGCGCGGGCTCACCGACGAAGAGATGAAGAAGGCGCTGGAGAGGGCCAACCGCATTCGCTGAAGTCGCGAGAAACGCGACTTCTCTTGCCTCAAACGGCATTTTGTGGTCTTGGGAGCGCCGATGGCGCCCCTTCCGGCGCAAACCTCTCTTCCGGAATCGAAACATGGCCAAGATTAACGGCAACGAAATCCGTCCCGGTAACGTCATTGAGCATGACGGCGGCCTGTGGGTGGCAGTCAAGACCAATGCGGTGAAGCCCGGCAAGGGCGGTGCCTACAACCAGGTCGAACTCAAGAACCTCATCAACGGCACCAAGCTCAACGAGCGCTTCCGTTCCGCCGAGACGGTGGAAAAGGTCCGCCTCGAGCAGAAGGACTTCTCGTTCCTCTACGAGCAGGGCGATGCGCTGGTGTTCATGGACACCGAGAGCTACGAACAACTCGAACTGCTCAAGGACTTTGTCGGCGATCGCGCTGCCTTCCTGCAGGACGGCATGATGGTTACCGTCGAACTCTACGAAGAGCGTCCGATCGGCATCGCGCTTCCGGATCAGGTTACGCTGACGATCACCGAGGCCGATCCGGTCGTGAAGGGCCAGACGGCTGCTTCGTCCTACAAGCCGGCCGTGCTCGAAAATGGCGTCCGCGTTCTGGTTCCGCCGTTCATCTCGTCGGGCGAGCGCATCATCGTCGACACCAACGAGATCACCTACGTCCGCCGCGCGGACTGATTTCTGTATAGCTGAGGGTCTAGAGAATGGCGCGTTCGGCGATCATCAATGTCATGGTGCAGGCCGCGATGAAGGCTGGCCGGTCGCTGGCGCGCGACTTCGGCGAGGTGCAGAACCTGCAGGTCTCGCTGAAGGGCCCGGGCGACTACGTCTCCCAGGCCGACCGCAAGGCCGAGGACATCATCTTCGCAGAGCTGTCCAAGGCGCGGCCCGGCTACGGCTTCCTGATGGAAGAGCGCGGCGCCGTGGAGGGCGAAGACAGCCAGCACCGCTGGATCGTCGACCCGCTCGACGGCACCACCAACTTCCTGCACGGCATCCCGGTGTTCTCGATCTCGATCGCACTGGAACGCCAGGGCCAGATCGTCGCGGCGGTAGTCTACAACCCGGCGATGGACGAACTCTACACTTCCGAGCGTGGTGGCGGGACCTTCCTCAATGACCGCCGCCTGCGGGTCTCCGGCCGCACCAAGCTGGTGGATGCCGTCATCGGTTGCGGCGTGCCGCATCTCGGTCGCGGCCACCACGGCAACTTCCTGCTCGAACTGCGCAACGTCATGGGCGAAGTCGCAGGCGTCCGCCGCCTCGGCTCGGCCGCGCTCGACCTTGCCTATGTGGCCGCCGGTCGCATGGACGGTTTCTGGGAAACCGCGCTTTCGCCCTGGGACGTCGCTGCCGGCATCCTCCTGGTGCGCGAAGCCGGTGGCTTCGTCTCCGACGGCAAGGGTGGCCAGGACATGCTCGAGGGCGGCTCGATCGTCGCAGGCAACGAGCTGATCCACAAGGCTCTGCTCAAGACGCTGAAGAAGCCTGTCACTCCGCGCTGAGCGGCTCGCCCTTTTTGGTACCTTGCGTACCCCGCCTGCGCCCGACCATATTTGTCCGAGGCGCAGGGACGAGCGATGACGGAGCATTTCCGCAAGACTGAGACGTCCGCGCCCTTCATCGGGCGCTTCGCCCTTTCGCGTGCCGAACTCATCGCCGACGGGGTTGTCCATGTCGTCGGTATCGTGCTGGCCATCGCGGCCGGTTCGGCGCTGCTCTCGATCTCTGCGTTCCACACGGCAGCCGGCGAGTACATCGCAGCCGTGTTCTTCGTGGTCGCGTTGCTCACCTCGCTGTCGGTCTCGCTGGCCTACAATCTGTGGCCGGTCTCGCCGGCCAAATGGATGCTGCGCCGTTTTGATCACGCCGGCATCTATCTCCTGATCGCGGCCACCTACACGCCGTTCCTGGCACAGTTGCCCGACCGCGCCACCGCCGGCCTGATGGCTGGCGTGGTATGGGCGGCCGCACTGGCCGGCATGACGATAAAGCTGATCCTGCCCGGCCGGTTCGACCGCCTCGCGCTCGTGTTCTACCTGGCGCTCGGCTGGAGCGGCATCGTCATCGCGCGGCCGCTGGTCGCCGCACTTCCTTCCGCGACGCTGTGGCTGCTGATCGCGGGCGGCATCGTCTATTCCTGCGGCGTGATGTTCTATGCCCGGCACCAGCTGCGCTTCCAGAGTGCTGTCTGGCACTGCTTCGTGATCACCGGAGCCGGGCTGCATGTGGCGGCCATGATCGACCTCCTGGTGGTAGCCCGGCTCTGAGGGGCCGCTATCCTCAGGCACGTCGCGCAAGCGCCTTTCATTTTCGTCACATTTCCGCTTACAGTCGTGGTCCAATAACGCATCGCACCGATGCCGGGGTCGGCTTGGGCAGCGCGATGCGCGAACTCTTGGTTTTAGAGCGCCTCTGGCGCCTCCGGTGGAGGCGCGGCGCTCTGAACATGGGGAACTGGAAACCGGGGCGCCGATGGCATTGTTGAAATCACTCGGGGCGGGCAGGGGCTCGGATGTCCTCAGCTACGACCCGCACCGTCTTTCCAGTCCGCAGGTGTTCCTGCTGACGATGATCGTGTTCCTGGCGATCGTGGCGTTCATCGCGGCGATCCTGACCCGCCAGATCACCCACGCCTTCTCGACCAATCCCGGTCTCAACGGCCTCATCCTCGGCGTGCTCGTCATCGGCATCGGGCTGGCCTTCGTCCAGGTCGGGCGGCTGTTCCGCGAAGTGCGCTGGGTCAATTCCTTCAGGGCCGGGTCCGAGGTCACCGAGCCCGTTCTGCTCGCGCCGATGAAGGCAATGCTCAGCCGATCCTCGTCGATGGCCTTCTCGGCGAGTTCGATGCGCACCATGCTCGATTCCATCGCCAACCGCCTCGACGAGACGCGGGACGTCTCGCGCTATCTCGTCGGCCTGCTGGTCTTCCTCGGACTGCTCGGCACGTTCTGGGGCTTGCTGCAGACCATCGGCTCCATCGGCGACACCATCCAGTCCCTCGATCCCGGATCGGGCGATGCCGCAGCGGTGCTCGAGGCGCTGAAGGCGGGGCTCGCGGCACCACTCCAGGGCATGGGCACGGCGTTTTCGTCCTCGCTCTTCGGCCTTTCGGGCTCGCTGGTCCTCGGCTTCCTCGACCTCCAGGCCGGGCGTGCGCAGACCCGCTTCTACACCGAGCTCGAAAACTGGCTGTCCACCGCCACGGATCTTTCTTCAGACATCGTCGTCGCTGACGCCAAGAGCGGCTCGGCCGACGAGATCCGCGTGCTCTCCGAGCGCCTGCGGCATCTCCAGGAGCAGGGTGGCTCCAACCCGCGCGTCGCAGCCGCGATGGCCAACCTTGCCGACGGCATCTCCGGCCTCGTCAAGAACATGCGCAGCGAGCAGCAGATCATGCGCGACTGGGTAGAGGCTCAGTCGGACGAACAGAAAGCGATGCGGACCACGCTCGAGAAGATCGCCGATGCCCTCAAGAAAGAGGGAGTCCACTAAGTGGCATTGGCGCGCGGGCGGCGCGGCGACCGCCGCATCGACTATTGGCCGGGCTTCGTCGACGCGCTGTCGACGCTGTTGCTTGCCATCATGTTCCTGCTTTCGGTGTTCGTGCTGGCGCAGTTCCTGCTCAGCCGCGAGATTTCCGGCAAGGACGAAGTGCTGAACAGGCTCAACTCGCAGATCAACGAGCTGACGCAGCTTCTGGCGCTGGAGAAGTCGAACTCGCAGGATACCGAGGACGCGCTGGCCAACCTGCAGGCTTCGCTTTCCGCCGCCGAGGCCGAAAAAAGCCGCCTGGAGCAGTTGCTGTCGCAGGGGGCGGGCGCCGGCGAGGCAGCCACGGCGCGCGTCGGCGAGCTGTCGGGCGAACTCGACAATGAGCGGCAGGTCAGCCAGCGGGCACTCAGCCAGGTCGAATTGCTCAACCAGCAGATCGCGGCGCTGCGCAAGCAGATCGGCGCGCTCGAGGAAGCCCTCAACGCTTCGGAAGCCCGTGACAAGGAATCCAACACCAAGATCGCCGATCTCGGGCGTCGACTGAACGTCGCCCTTGCCCAGCGCGTGCAGGAGCTCAACCGCTACCGTTCGGACTTCTTCGGCCGCCTGCGCGAAATCCTCTCCGACCGCGAGAACATCCGCATCGTCGGCGACCGCTTCGTGTTTCAATCGGAAGTGCTGTTCCCGACCGGCTCTGAGCAGATCAACGATGCCGGCAAGGTCGAGATGAAGAAGCTCGCCGACGCGCTCATCGAGCTGCAGAAGGAAATTCCGCCGGAGATCAACTGGGTGCTGCGTGTCGACGGCCATACGGACAACATCCAGCTGTCGGGCACCGGGCGCTATCGCGACAACTGGGAGCTGTCGTCGGCGCGTGCGACGTCGGTGGTCAAGTTCCTGATCGAAAACGGCGTGCCCGCCAACCGGCTCGTCGCCGCAGGATTTGGAGAGTTCCAGCCACTCGACGCCGCCGACACGCCCGATGCCCGCTCGAAGAACCGCCGCATCGAACTGAAGCTTACCGAGCGGTAGATCAAGATTGCGTGTGCCCGCTGCGGTTGCCCGATATGGGGCAGCTTTGGGGCGGCCGCAGCCGGATTGCGGCTGCCCGGATCGGGCGAAGATTATCTTTTCTTAATTGGCCTTGCCTCGGGGGGCGGACCTAGACTCCGCATGCAGTCCGGGAACCGCCGGCGGTGTCCTCCCACCGCGACGCGACGGATCCTGACGGGCTGCCATCGCGGGGCGGAACCTCGCCCCCGTATTCAGGAGACGCAAAATGCGCTCTTTGACCCTGAAGGCGGCGCTTGCCGCAGTTCTCGTCACCACTCCCCTGGCCTCAGCCTTCGCACGCGACCACCACCCCGCCAGTGGTGCTTCGTCTTCCCAAATCAGCCGTTCCGGCATCGGTGCCTTAAACGGTATGGCCGGCGAGGGCGATTCGAGTGATTCATCCAAGCCGATCTCGGGACAGCCGCAGCTGCAGCGAATGTATCCGGTGAACGTGATCCTCGGCGAACTGCACTCCGACGACGCCCGCATCGCCGCAGACCGGAAGATGAGGCTCGTCACTCCGGCGCAGGCACGCGCTCTCACCGGCGAGGACGCAGCAATCCGTCGCGCCGCCCTCAATGACGCCGGAGGACGCGGCGTGGTTTCTTCGTCCCAGTACAACCAGCTGACGGCAGAGGTCTCCAATCTGGACAGCCAGATCGCCCGTGACTCGGGCCGCGGCTGACCTTTTCCACGACCTCCCGAACAAGGCGCTCCCGGAGCAATCCGGGGGCGTTTTGCGTCTCCGGAAACGGCGAGCCTCAGTGAATGCCGGATGTTGTCGAGACGAGCGATGGGCCCTTGCGGTCGTCTCCGGTTTGGTATCCTCTCGCCGCCGACTTGAGACAGAGGAGAAGCTATGTCCTTCGCAAAACTCGATGAGCTCGGCCGCAAGCTCGAAGCGCTCGAACACGCGCTTGCCATACTCGGCGCCGACGAGGCGACGCACATGGCCGTCGGCGGTGGTGCCAAGCGCGCCGAAGCGATGTCTGCGCTTGCCGGCATGCACCACCGGCAGGCCACTGCGCCCGAGATTGCCGACTGGATCGCGGCCGCCGAGAGGGAGGTCCTGAACGAGGAGCAGAAGGCGGCGCTAGGCGAGTTCCGCCGCCACTACACCAACCTGACCTGCTTGCCCGCCGAGTTCGTCGAACGGCTCATGGCGGCACGGCTGCGCTCGGAGCAGCTGTGGCGCGACCTGCGGGCCAAGAACGACTGGGCCGGCTTCGAACCGGCGCTGGAGGGGGTGGTTGCCCTGATCCGCGAGGAGGCGGCGTTGCGTTCCGAGGCGCTGGGGCTCGATCCCTACGACGCATTGATGGAGCAATTCGACCCGGGCCACCGGACGGCCGACATCACTCCGGTCTTCTCCGATCTCAAGGCGTTCCTGAAGGACTTCGTTCCCGAAGCGCTTGCTGTGCAGGAGGAGCGGCGTGCGAGGAAGCCGCTGCGGCCCCTGTCCGGCGTCTATGCTGTCGAGCGCCAGCGCGAACTCGCTCTGGCCATGATGGCGGCGGCCGGGTTCGACCTCACCCGCGGCAGCCTTTCTGTGTCGCACCATCCGTTCTGCGGCGGCGTGCCGACCGATGTGCGCATCACCACGCGCTACAAGACATCCGATTTCCTGTCCGCCCTGATGGGCGTGCTGCATGAGACCGGACACGCGATGTACGAACAGAACCTGCCCCAGGCCTGGTCGCACTGGCCGCTGGGCAAGGCGCGCGGCATGTCGGTGCACGAGAGCCAGAGCCTGTTCGTCGAAAAGCAGCTCGGCCGCAATCCCGCCTTCTGGCGCTGGGCCCTGCCGCTCGTTGAACAGCACCTGGGTGAGAGCTGGTCGCTGGACGAGATCCTGCCGCACGTCCATCGGGTCGAGCGCGGCCTGATCCGCGTCGACGCCGACGAGGTGACCTATCCGCTGCACGTCATCCTGCGCTACGAGCTGGAGCAGGAGCTTATCGCCGGCAGCCTGGCTGTCTCGGACCTTCCCGAGGCGTGGGACGCCAAGATGCGCGAGTATCTTGGCCTGTCGACCATCGACAATCCGGCCGACGGCCCGATGCAGGACGTACACTGGCCCGGCGCCGCCTTTGGCTACTTCCCGTCCTACACGCTGGGCGCGATGATGGCGGCACAGCAATGGGCGGCAATCGTCAAGGCGCATCCCGCGATCGACGAGGAGATCGCCCGCGGCCACTTCGAGACGGTCAACGACTGGCGCCGCAAGAACATCTGGTCGCAAGCTTCGCGCTGGTCGACGCCGGAGCTTCTGGAGCGCGCCACCGGCGAGAAGCTCAACGCCGCCCATTTCACGGAACACCTCAAGAAGCGCTACGGACGCTGAGCGGTTCGGCGAGATTTCGGAGAGACGCTGCAAGTGTGGCGCCTTGGCCGAGGCGTTCGTCGATTGCACGTGGTGAAGCTTTCAGCGAGTCACAAGGCGGTGCGTCGTGCGTTGACGCAGGCCGTCGCATTCACGATTGTCCCCCGCATCAGAATCTTCGGGGAGGAATACATGACCGTCTCAACCGCTCACGCCTATCGCGCGGTTCCGTTGCCTGACTACCAGGAAAGGCCCGTCGAGGAGATGCGCGCCGGCGCCCAGGCCTTTTATGACGAAATCCGCACCCGCCATACGGTGCGCGATTTCTCCACCCGGCCGGTGCCGCGCGACATCATCGAGACCTGCATTCTCGCCGCCGGCACCGCGCCCAACGGCGCCAACCACCAGCCCTGGCATTTCGCCGTCATCGGCGATCCCGGGGTCAAGCGGAAGATCCGCGAGGCGGCGGAGGTCGAAGAGCGCGCCTTCTACGAGGGCAAGGCGGGCGAGGAGTGGCTGAAGGCGCTGGCGCCGCTCGGCACGGATGCGTCGAAGCCCTTCCTCGAGGAAGCGCCTTGGCTCATCTGCATCTTCGGCGAACGCAAGAGCCGCTCGGCCGATGGGGTGGCCCGCAAGAACTACTACGTGCCGGAATCGGTCAGCATCGCCACCGGCTTCCTGATCGCGGCGCTGCATCGCGCCGGGCTCGCGACGCTTACCCACACGCCCAATCCGATGAGTTTCCTCAACGAAATCTGCGGCCGCGACCCGCACGACAAGCCCTACATCCTGATGGTCGTAGGCTATCCCAAGGAAGGCGCGACCATTCCGGCGCATGCCATGGAAAAGAGGCCGCTGTCGGAGATCGCCACGTTCCTGTGAAGCGCTACTCCGCTGCGCCCTGAAGCGCGGTTGCGCCGGCGTCGAACTGCAGCTTGGCGAGGCGCGCATAGACGCCGCCCTTGGCGACCAGGCTCTGGTGCGTGCCTTCCTCGACGACGCGGCCGCCGTCCATCACCAGGATGCGGTCGGCCTTGAGCACGGTTGCGAGGCGATGCGCGATGACGATGGTGGTGCGGCCCTGCATCAGGTGCTCGAGCGCGGTCTGCACCTGCCTCTCGCTCTGGGCATCGAGCGCTGAGGTTGCCTCGTCGAGCAGAAGGATCGGGGCGTCGCGCAGGATGGCGCGAGCAATGGCGATGCGCTGGCGCTGGCCGCCCGAAAGGGTGACGCCGCGCTCGCCGACCTGGGTGTCGTAGCCATGCTGCAGCTTTTCGATGAACTCGTCGGCAAGTGCTGCCTTGGCCGCGGCCGCGATCTCCGTCTGCGTCGCGCCGGGACGTCCGAAGCCGATGTTGTCGGCGGCCGAACTGGCGAAGACGGTCACGTCCTGCGGAACGATTGCGATACGCGAACGCACTGCCTCCGGGTCGGCCTTCTTCAGGTCGACGCCGTCGATCAGCACCGCACCGTTCTCCGGGTCGTAGAAGCGCAGGAGCAGCGAGAACACGGTGCTCTTGCCGGCACCCGAGGGGCCGACGATGGCAACCGTCTCTCCCGGCTTGATCGTGAAGCTCAGGCCGTGGACGGCGGCGCGGTCCGGCCGCACGGGATAGGAGAAATTCACGTTGCGGAACTCGATCGCGCCCGTGCTGCGGGCGGGCAGCGCCACCGGCGATGCCGGAGCGGCGACGCTCGACTCTTCGGCGAGGATCTCGGTGATCCTTTCGGCCGCGCCGGCCGCAGCACTCAGTTCGCCCCACACTTCCGACAAGGCTCCCAGCGCGCCGGCGGCGAAGACGGAATAGAGCAGGAACTGGCCGAGCGTGCCGGGAGAGATCGTGCCCGCCAGCACGTCGCGGGAGCCGAACCACAGCACCGCCACCACCGATCCGAAGATGGTGAAGATGGCGACGAAGGTGAGGATAGCGCGCGCCAGCACCGAGGCGCGGGCGGCCTGGAACGCGGTCTCGACCGCAGCGGAGAAGCGGCCGGTCACCAACCTCTCGTTGGTGAACGCCTGGAGGGTGCGGATCGCGCCGATCTGCTCGCTGGCGAAGGCGGTGGCGTTGGCCAGCGTGTCCTGTGCCGCGCGCGACTTGCGCCTGACCGAGCGGCCAAAGGCGACCAGCGGCAGCACGATCAGCGGGATGGCGGCGATCACCAGGCCGGAGAGCTTGGGGCTGGTCACCACCATCATGGCGAGAGCGCCCAGCCCGAGGATGATGTTGCGCAGGGCGACCGATGCAGTGGCGCCCACGGCCGACTTGATCTGGGTGGTGTCCGCCGTCAGGCGCGAGACGATCTCGCCCGACATGGCGGTGTCGAAGAAGGCCGGCGACAGCCGGGTGACGTGGCTGAACACGTCGCGGCGGATGTCGGAAACGACGCGCTCGCCGAGCGTGATGACGAAATAGTACCGGCAGGCGGATGCGAGCGCGAGAAGGGCGGCGATCGCCACCAGCATGACGAAATAGCGGGCGATGAAGCCCGAATCGGACGAGGAGAAGCCGTGGTCGATCATCCGGCGGACGGCGATCGGCAGGGTCAGCGTGGTGACCGCGGCGAGGATGAGCGAGATGACGGTGCCGACGACCAGCTTGGGGTAGCGGCCGAGATAGGGCGAAAGCCTGCTGAGCGGTCGCAGCGAACGCCCGCGCTCTTCTTTCGCGCTCTCGGTCGTGTTCGCCATGATCATTCCCTCTGGGCCGCGGCCCATTTGCCGGCTGCGCGGCCTTGTGATTCGAAATCGGCTGATGTATAGGCACGCCGACCGTTTCTGAAGCCGTGGCCTATCTAGCTGCGGCTTCGAAGTTTAGGAAGAGGCGCATCGCCGCAGGACATCTGCGCAAGCCGCGCCGCGACAGCAGGAACAGAGCGATGAAGGCCGATATCCATCCCGACTACCACACCATCAAGGTCGTCATGACCAATGGCACCGAGTATTTTACCCGCTCCACCTGGGGCAAGGAAGGCGATACGATGAACCTCGATATCGACCCGACCACGCACCCGGCCTGGACCGGTGGCCAGCAGACGCTGCTCGACCGCGGCGGCCGTCTGTCGAAGTTCAAGAAGCGCTACGAAGGCCTCGGCATCTAAGCCGACCCTGCTTCCCGGACTACAAGAACCCGCCCTTGTGGCGGGTTTTTTGTTTGTTGGATTTACGCGTGTTGCCACGCAAACGCGTGTGGCACCAACGACTGCTTCTGGCCCTAAGCTGCCGTCTGGTGATCATGGCGCGAATGACCGATTTGCGCCCTCATTTCGGAAAATGGTCGTCTATGCGATCGAGTCAGGCGGCTAGTTCGCGCCAGAGGCGGACCAGCGCTTGAACAAGTAGATTTCGGCCTAATACATCAGTTTTGACTCAATTTCGGTGCCCGAGTCATTGCCCAGAGCGTGGGCGCCCCCGCAAACGGATGCCCCTCCACGGCGATTACGAAGCCAAGCCGACGATAGAAGTCGTGGGTTTGCGGAAAGGGGGTTTCCAAATAGCATGCCGCGCGCGACCGGTCGGCGTTCTCCAATACCGGGGCAAGCAGGCGAGATCCAATGCCGCTACCTTGCATCTCAGGCTCAACACCGGTGAAGAAAAGGTACCAATGCGGCTCGGAGGGATGCCCGGATTCGAGCCCAGCGAAGCCTTCGAATAGGGCGACCGCAGCTTTTGGGTCGATCGCGCGTACCCGGTTTTCAGTCAGCGTTTGGCGCCTGAGGTCCCTGGCGGTCGACTGTCCAGCGTCTGGTGGCCGCCAGACAGCCGCCGCCACAATCTTCTCATCCATCATGGCCGCATAGACGTGCCCAAACCTGATGTGCGCACGCACCACATCGTTGAAGAAGGCTCGGAACACCTCGGCGCGCCGGTTGGCTTCAGGAAAGTAATACGAGAAGATCGGGTCGGGCATGAATGCCCGCGTCAACAGGGCAACTGCCTCTTTCACTCTGTTGAGTGGCAGCCGACCAATGACCGGTTCCAAAACGTCGCCCCTGCTTGACCGCTGGCTCTTAAAACTCGACCAAAAGAGATTGTATTAACGCAGTTTGAAGCAGTCAAACCGGCCGAACTTCCGCTTGGGGGCCAATCACAGACCCTGGCGGCAAGAATACTTTGGTGTCCACTTCTCGTGTTGGGTGTCCAAGCGGCGGACGGTCGGCCGTCGGCCCCAAAGGGGTATCTATCCGACCCGAAGCAAATATCTTGTTTTGGCGCAAAGCGGCCAACGCCGTATCGTTTTCGGTTGGTGGCATTTGCTATCTAAATTCGATCATGTGCGCGTTTCATGACCCCACCCTTAACCCCTCCCCACAAGGGGGAGGGGAACGGTCGCCGTCAAGCGTTCCCGATTTCCCGCAGCGCCATCGCCTTGTAGTCGGCCACCAGCGCGTCACCCTCCGCCCGCTCCACCGAGATCGCCAGCCGCATCGTCGCCTCGCCGAGCGACATGACGAGGAACGCCTTGCGCCGGATATCATCGCCGTCGTTGTTTCGCGCCACCCGCTGCCAGGCCTCCGCCAGAAGCTCGCCGTTGGCGCGGCTGTCGCGCAGGTCGATGTCGCGCAGCGCCTTGTCGGCCTGCGTGCCCGACCAGATGTCGCGCATCACCGGCTCGGCGAGGAAGATGCCGTAGTAGGTGTCGATCAGCCCGCCGAAGGCCCGGAGCAGGCCGTCCATGTCGCGCACGCCTGCGAGCCCCTCGGCAATGCAGGCGCGACCCTCGGCGTTGTAACGCTCTGCCAGCGTGCGGACGATTGCGCCCTTGTCCGGAAAATACTGGTAGAGCGAGCCGATCGACACGCCGGCGCGTTCGGCCACCTCGCCCATGCGCATGGCGTCGCTGCCGCCTTCCTCGATCAGGGCAGTTGCCGCCTGCAGCATCCGCTCCACCCGCTCCTGGCTACGCTTCTGGCTCGGCGCGCGGCGCAGCGCGCCGGTCTCATCGGTCTTTTCCATGGTCCAGTCCCGCAGCGGCGATTCCGCTTGACGATCATAATATGAGGGTTTATCACATTTGCAAATGTGAGGATTGCTCATATTTAGTGGAGGCCAAGATGCAGTCTGAAACCACGAATGCTCCTTTCCTCATCCTCGGCGGCACCGGAAAGACCGGACGCCGCGTCGCTGAACGTCTTGCCGCACGCGGCCTGCCGGTCCGCATCGGCTCTCGTGCCGCAGCGCCCGCCTTCGACTGGGACGATCGTTCGTCCTGGCCTGCGGCACTTGACGGCGTGCGGGCCGCCTACATCGCCTACCAGCCCGACCTCGCCGTACCTGGCGCAGCAGACACCATCGGCGATTTCGCCCGTCTATCCGTCGGTTTGGGCGTCAAGCGCCTGGTGCTGCTGTCCGGGCGCGGCGAGCCCGAGGCGCAGCGGTCCGAAGAGGCGGTCATTGCCTCCGGCGCTGACTGGACCATCCTGCGCTGCAGCTGGTTCGCCCAGAATTTCAGCGAGAGCTTCATGCGCGACATGGTGCTTTCGGGTGAGGTCGCCTTGCCGGTGGGTGATGTCGGCGAGCCGTTCGTCGATGCCGATGACATCGCCGACGCGGCGGTCGCCGCCTTCACCGACGACCGCCACATCGGCCAGCTCTATGAGCTGACCGGGCCGCGACTGCTCAGCTTCCGCGACGCCGTGGCCGAGATCGCTGCCGCCAGCGGGCGGGACGTCCGCTTCACCGAGATCGCGCCCGCCGACTTCGAGGCCGGCATGGTCTCAGCAGGGCTGCCGGCGGACCTCGTCGCGCTGCTGATGATGCTGTTCACCGAGGTGCTCGACGGGCGCAACGCGCAAGTCGCCGACGGCGTCGAACGGGCGCTCGGGCGGCCCGCCCGCGATTTCGGCGACTTTGCCAAGGCCGCGGCCGCGTCGGGTGCCTGGGGAGAGGCAAGGTGATCGCCATGCTGTTTCCCGCGCTCACCTTCCTCGCCGTGATCGGCAGCGGCCTCGCTGCCGGGCTGTTCTTCATCTTCTCGAACACGATCATGGCGTCGTTTGCCAGGCTGCCCGCGGCACAGGGCATCGCCGCCATGCAGCAGATCAACCTCACCATCATCAACCCGGTCTTCATGGCCGTGTTCATGGGGCTGGCCGCACTGTCGCTCGTGCTGGGCGCCAAGGCGCTGCTTGGCTGGTCGGAGGCAGGCTCGGCCTGGCTGCTCGCCGGCGCCATTGCCTATCTGGTAGGCTGCTTTTTGGTGACGATTATCTTCAACGTGCCGCTCAACGACCAGTTGGCGGCTGTCGATCCGGCTGGTGCCGAAGGGGCGCCACTGTGGGCCACCTATCTGCGCGAATGGCTGCCGTGGAACCACGTCCGGACGGTCGCCTGCACGGTCTCGCTCGGATCCTACGTCATGGCGCTCCTGCGCATGGCATAGGACGCCGCATAAGAGAAAGGCCGGGTCAGCCCCGGCCTTCTTGCCTCACGCCTGGCGCTTCCAGCGCGCCACGGCGTGTTCGATCAGCCGGCCGACGAGCTCGGGATAGGAAACCCCCGATGCCGCCATCGTCTTCGGATACATGCTGATGTTGGTGAATCCGGGGATGGTGTTGACCTCGTTGACGAGTGCCGAGCCATCGGCCTTCACGAAGAAGTCGACGCGCGCCATGCTCTCGCAGCCGAGCGCCAGGAAGGCGCTGCGGGCAATCTCCTGCAGCTTCGCCGTGGCACCGTCCGGAAGCTCGGCGGGGATGCGCAGCGCCGCCCCATCGGCATCGATATACTTGGCTTCGTAGGTGTAGAAGCCGTGGCTCGCGGCCGGCACGATCTCGCCCGGCACGGACACAGATAGGGAGCCGTCGGTCGCCTCGAGCACGGCGAACTCGACCTCGCGGCCAGCAATGAACTCCTCGATCAAGACCTTGCGGTCATGCCTGAACGCCTCCGCCAGCGCATTCTCCAGCTGCTCCGCAGTCTCGGCCTTGCTGACGCCGACCGACGAGCCCTGGCGGGCCGGCTTGACGAAGACGGGCAGGCCGAGTGCTGCCTTCACCGCCTCGAAGCTCGGCCGTTCAGCGAAATGCACCGTCACGGCGCGGGCAACCGGCAGTCCAGCCTCCTTCATCAGCCGCTTGGCGGTATCCTTGTCCATTGCGTTGGCCGAGCCGAGCACGCCGCAGCCGACATAGGGAATGCCGGCGACCTCGGCGAGGCCCTGCACTGCGCCGTCCTCGCCGAACGGGCCGTGCAGCACCGGAAACAGCACGTCGACCTTCGGCAGCTCGAACGGTGCTTCGCCCGAGGGGAGAGCGATCAGCCGCCCCTTGCCGCCGGGCACCAGCGCCACCTCGGTGCCACCGGCGGGCACGGCCTGGGGCGGGGCGCCGTCGGTGCCGAGCTGCGCCAGGAACCAGCGGCCGTCGCGGGCGATGCCAACGGGCACGACCTCGTATCGGGAGGTGTCGATCGCCTTGACCACGTTGCTGGCGGACATGATGGAAACGTCGTGCTCGGCGGAACGCCCGCCGAAAAGGACTGCGATGCGCGGTCTGCTGGTCATGGTGATTTCCGTCTGCTCTGGATCGTCGTGGCTCGTCGACACTGCCGGTCATGGGGAACGGCAAATGCCGCCTAACTGTGGCAGCCGGCACCGCCGCGCGGAGTTTTCCGGTTGCTTCTCGTGGGCTCAGGCCTCGGACTTGTGGCCCTTGCGGTCGGAATGGCCGAGATCACGCTCCGGGTCGATCACGTCGCGCACCAGCTGCTTGAGCTTGGCCGCGTCGGGAAAACCGCCATCGCGCTTGCGGTCCCAGATCAGCTCGCCGTTGCAGGTGATGGTGAAGACCCCGCCGCTGCCCGGCACCAAGGTCACTTCGCCGAGCTCCGTACCGAAGGTCGACAGCAGTTCCTGCGCCATCCATCCGGCGCGGAGCAGCCACATGCACTGGGTGCAATAGGTGATGCGGATCTGGGGGAGGGGGATGTCGGTCATTGGCATCTCGATGCTGTGTGGCGGGTCCTTCGAGGCCCGCTTCGCGGGCACCTCAGGATGAGGAAGGATAGTGCTGGCCGACATCGTCAGCCAGGGCAAGGAAGCGCCAAATCGCGCAGGGTGCCGACGGTCCTCATCCTGAGGTGCTCGCCCAACGGGCGAGCCTCGAAGGACGCACAAGACAAGAAAACGCCCCGGGATTACCGGGGCGTTTCAATCTTATGCAGCGCTGAGCTTGGCCAGCGTCTCGTCGTCGACTTCGAAGTTGGCGTAGACGTTCTGCACGTCGTCGTCGTCCTCGAGGGTGGCGACCAGCTTCATCAGCGACTGGGCGCGGTCCTCGTCGACCGGAATGTTGTTCTGCGGCTTCCAGATGACCTTCTGCGACTGGGCTTCGCCGAGCGAACCTTCGAGCGCCTTGGAGACGTCGCCGAGGTCACCGAAGGCGCAGATGATGGTGTGGCCGTCCTCGTCCGACTGCACGTCCTCGGCGCCGGCCTCGATCGCCGCGTCCATCACCTTGTCGGCGCTGCCGGCGGTCGCCGGATAGACGATCTCGCCGACGCGATCCCACATGAACGACACCGAGCCGGTTTCGCCAAGCGCCCCGCCGGCCTTGGTGAAGGCAGCACGGACGTTGGATGCGGAGCGGTTGCGGTTGTCGGTCAGCACCTCGACGATGACGGCGACGCCACCGGGGCCGTAACCCTCGTAGCGCACTTC
>MEEF01000023.1 GCA_001724355.1 Mesorhizobium sp. SCN 65-20
AGAAGCTTATTCGTCGATGCATCGAGCTTTCGACCCGACCAGGCGACCTCGTTCTCGATTCCTTCGCGGGCTCCGGCACCACCGGAGCAGTTGCCCACAAAATGGGTCGTCGTTGGATCATGGTCGAACTCGGAGAACACGCAAAAACACATATCGTGCCGCGACTAAAAAATGTCATCGACGGTTCTGATAAGAGTGGGGTCACAGAGGCCGTGGGTTGGAAAGGTGGCGGCGGTTATCGATTTGTCCGCCTTGCTCCGTCGCTTCTGGAGAAGGATGCTTGGGGCAATTGGGTTATCCGAAAAGAGTACAACCCGGCCATGCTTGCTGAAGCAATGTGCAAGCACTTCAACTACACCTACGCGCCCTCGGCTGAGCAATTCTGGATGCATGGCCATAGCTCTGAGACCTCTTACATCTATGTCACCACGAACAGCTTGACCGGCGAGCAGCTTCGCGCCTTGTCGGACGAGGTGGGCGAGCATCGTAGTCTGCTCATCTGCTGCAAGGCCTTCGAGGAGCCAAGCGCGCGCGCTTTGGGTAACCTCACGATCCGTAAAATCCCTGGCGCTGTGCTGGACCGCTGCGAGTGGGGCAAGGACGATTATTCGTTGAAAATTGAGTCCCTGCCAATGATGCAGGAGGACGATGACGACGATGTGCCATTCGCCCCTAAGCGGAGTGGTAAGCAGGACGCAGCCACGGGCGACCTCTTCGCCGATGAAGCGGAGGCTTGAGAATGCAGACTGTCGACCCCAAGCGCGCCGTCAGCCAGATCACTCAGCGCCTCTCCCTGCGAAAGCCGCAGGCTGAGTCGCTGCGGCGGCTCGACGATATTGTCGATCTAATTGCTCCTTCGAAAGACACCGATGTCGAGGCGGCACGGGACGCCGTCCGTCAGGTCTACGGACCGATGCCTGATGCCCAATTTGAGGAATTTGAACGCGACTTCCCCTCTATCTGCTTTGCGCTTGCCACCGGTGTCGGCAAGACGCGGCTCATGGGGGCATTCATCAGCTACCTCTACATGATCGGGAAAAGCCGGAATTTCTTCGTCCTGGCGCCCAATCTGACCATTTACGAAAAGCTGCTGGCAGATTTCCAACCGACGAGCCCGAAGTACGTCTTCCGGGGCATTGAGGCCTTCGCACATCAGGCGCCTTTGATCGTGAACGCCGAAAACTATGAGGAAGGGCGCGGAGTTCGCGGCACCGACCTGTTCGGCCGCGAGGGCGCGATTATCAACATCTTCAATATCTCGAAGATCAACTCCGAGGTTCGCGGCGGCAATTCGCCTCGCATCAAGCGCCTTCAGGAGTACATCGGCGATAGCTACTTCGCCTACCTCTCAGGTCTCGATGACCTTGTCCTGTTGATGGACGAGGCGCATCGTTATCGCGCGTCGGCTGGCGCTAAGGCGATCGCCGAGCTGAAGCCGATCCTTGGTCTGGAGGTGACAGCGACGCCGAAAAGCGTTGGTGCGCGGTCAGCCGAGTTCAAGAATGTCGTCTATCGCTACGAGCTGCCGGACGCGATGGAGGACGGCTACGTTAAGGAGCCCGCCGTAGGCACACGCGCGAATTTCGATCCGAAAACGGTCGATGAAGCGACGCTGGAGCGGATCAAGCTCGAAGACGGCGTCAACTACCACGAGCACGTTCGGGTCGCGTTAGAAACCTATGCCTTACAGCACCAAACCCATGTGGTGCGCCCTTTCATGCTGGTCGTGACGCAGGACACGAACCACGCGCGGCAGGTTAACGAGTTCGTTCAGTCAGAACAATTTTTCGGCGGGCGCTATAAGGGGCGCGTGATCGAAATCCACTCTAAGCTGACCGGCGAAGAAAGCGATGAAAACGCTCAGCGGCTTCTCAATATTGAGAAGGGCGGCGACACGGATATCGTCATTCACGTCAACAAGCTGAAAGAAGGGTGGGATGTCACCAACCTCTTTACCATCGTTCCTCTTCGGGCCTCAGCATCGGAAATCTTGACCGAACAGACTCTCGGGCGCGGCCTTCGATTGCCTTATGGCAAGCGCACGGGGGTGGAAGTTGTCGATACGCTCACCGTGATTGCTCATGAGCGGTTCAACGATCTGATTGAGAAGGCGAAGGAAGAGAACGGTGTCACACGCAAGCTGAAAGCCGTCACCATTGGCGAGGGCGGGGACATTCCCGCATCGAAGCCGGTGATGGTGACGGCGCCCTCGCTGGTCGAGCAAATGGTTCTGCAAGCTGCCGAGGGCGCACAGGCGGCGACCGCGCCCGCAGCGTCCGCTGTTACGGACGGCGTGGCAGCTACGCCAACCGGCCCTCTGACGCCAGTCACTCCGCCATTCAAATACGCTAAGCCCGAGGAAATCGGTCTGGCCAAGACAGTATTGAGTGTTGTCCTGCCGCAGATCAGTAAGCAGGTCTCTTCAATCAAGGATCTGGAGGACCCGAAGGTCGTACAGCGCATTGCCGAAGCAGCTATGGCCGCTCAAAAGTTCGAGGACGGCTTGTTGCCCACTGTTACGCCGGAGCAGGCAAAGGCCGTGGCGGCTGAGGTCTGCAAGCAGTTTGTCCAGCGGACGATCGCTATCCCGATGTTGACGATTACGCCGGAGCAACAAGGATCATTTGGCTTCCGCCGCTTCGACGTTGACCTAAAGACTTGGAACTATCAGCCTCTCTCACGAGAGCTTTTGATCCAAATTCTCCGAACAGAGGAGCGCAGCGTGATTTCCGGCGATGCCGGGGGTGAAACGCCGTCGCGGCTGGAGGATTACATCGTCGCCAAGCTGGTCGACGTGCCCGAGATCGACTACGACACCCACGCCGACATCCTCTACGACCTCGCTGGTCAGGTGGTCACGCACTTTCGGGCAAAGCACCCGGACGACGAGCAGGTGCGCTCAATTCTTCAAGGCCATGCCCGCCAGATCGCGGAAGCACTCGTTGCTCAGATGAAGCGCAATATGTGGCGGGAGCAGACAAACTACCGCGTAACGCGCGTCGCCGCGTTTGATCAGCTGAAGCCCCAGACATTCGATGGTAGCGGGAAAGATGCGATACGCGATTACCGCAGCCCGCCTGAACGTCTGAGCGACATGAAGCGCTTCATCTTCGTCGGATTCGAGAAGTCCTGCTACAACATGGCCAAATTCGACTCGGATCCTGAGCGGCGGATGGCGGTCGTTCTGGAGCAAGACTCCACCGTGGAGCTTTGGATGAAGCCGGGGCCCAACCAATTCAAAATCTACGATGAGGACAACACGCCTTATCAGCCTGATTTCGTTGTAGAGACTGCCACTGACAAACTAATTATCGAAACGAAACGGGCATCTGAGGTGACCAACCCGCTGGTGACCAAGAAGGCGGACGCTGCTGCCTTGTGGTGTCACATTGCCAATCGCGCCCGCGGGGGCGATGGTGATAAGCCTTGGTCCTACCTGCTCGTTCCGGAAACCGCGGTGCTACCAAATGCAACGGTCTCAGGTTTGCGCGCAGCTCACATACGCTCAGTCGATGCTGATCTTCTGACTCGCTACTCTTTACGTGAAGAGAACGTTTCCCGAGCAGGTGAACAGGTTTCGGCAGGGTAGTCATGGAACTCTCTCGCCTGGTCAATGAATCGATCGACCCCGGCAGAGGTCTGGCTATCATGGGTCACGAGCCTAGTGTCACTTCCACAGTCGTAACGAAAACAACCATGTGGTAATATAAGCGAGGTAACTTTCTGAAGTGACAAAATCATCGAGGCGCTATTTTCATAAGATGATGGTTTGGGCAAATATACTCATTGCAAGATGGGATATTGAAGGACAGAGCAGGGTCTGCTTGCCTTGGTCGGTGAGATCGGGCATCAATCCCCTGGTCGTGTTCGGCGCACGCCCCTGTGCTGCGTGCAACCTTGGCAACCTGATGAACCGCCTATGACGGCCTCTAAGCATCTGATTGCGCTCCTGAAGAGCCATATCGCCCGTGATGACGACCAGTTTCTGTCGATCGCGATGCAGATGGCTGCCCATGAAGCGCGCAAGGGCCACGGACAGGTTGCCCAGCAGCTGCGCGCGCTCGTCGATCAGGCACGGAGTGGCAAGGTGGAGCGAGCACGCCGTCCTGTTCCCATCGCCCAGCCCAAAGGCGACCTCGCCGCTTTGGTGTCCGTCACGTTTTCGGAGACGCGGCTCGCGAGCATGGCCCTGACCAATGAACTGGAGCAACGCCTAAAGCGGGTTCTGATCGAACAGCGCCAGCAGCACAAATTGGTGGAGCGGGGATTGCAGCCGCGCAGAAAGCTTCTTCTCGTGGGTCCACCCGGCTCCGGCAAAACCATGACTGCCGGGGCGCTCGCCGGTGAGCTTCACCTGCCGCTATTCACTGTGCTCTTTGACACGTTGATCACGCGGTTCATGGGCGAGACGGCTTCTAAGCTGCGGATTATTTTTGACGCCATGAGCGAAACGCGGGGTGTGTACTTTTTTGACGAGTTTGATGCGATTGGCTCGCGTCGCTCGGAGCGCAATGATGTCGGCGAAATTCGTCGCGTCTTGAATTCGTTTCTCCAGTTCTTGGAGAAGGATGACAGCGACAGTCTCATAATAGCTGCCACGAACCATGTAGAGCTTCTGGACCCCGCCCTGTTCCGTCGTTTTGATGACGTGATTCAGTACGAATTCCCCGATCAGGATGTGACTCTGAAGATACTGCAATCGCGCCTGGTCGGCTTTGACGCCAAGACGGTCGACTGGACACGGACTGTGGAGCTTTCGGCAGGTTTAAGCCAAGCGGAGATATCGCGGGCTGCAGAGGAAGCGGCCAAACGGGCAATTTTGGCCGACCGCCTGAGTATCACGAACGACGACTTGTCGAGCTCCCTTAAGGAGCGGCGTTCGGCAGCGCATAGGTAAGGGCGCAGATGCCGAACGGGGAAAACCGCAACCTCAAGCACGTCTATCTGACCGACAACGGTCGGCGAGAGCAGTTCACTTGGCCGAGGGGCGGAGGTGGTGAAGTCGTGCTCCCGCAGCGCAACCGCGCGGCGCATGCTGCACGGCTGGAAGGGGCCCTAACGGCTGCAATCGCCGCTGCTGCCGAACAGGTCGCAGCGCGCGATCCGGAGATCGCCGGCGGGCAGACCGGATTCTATCTTGAGTTTGATATCGGCAAGGAGCAGCGCGCGCTGCTCGACAAGCTCGAAGACAAGCGCGGCCAGAAGCATATTGAGCTCGTAGCAGTACGACCGGCGGAATCTGATCCAGAAAATAGCCTCTCGGCGACCGTGTTCGTGCCGGAGGCCAAACGGGACCTTTATCTAAAGAAGGTCGACGAGTACCGGACCAAGAACACGCCCACCGGGAAGCCCAAGAACGAGCCCCTAGTGGCGTCTTTGCAGGACGTGCGGCTCGCGCACGCCCGCTCACTCTTCACGGATGATATCCAACTCTTTCCGGCCGTAGGTCAGCAGGCCTGGTGGGAAGTCTGGTTGCGTACCGGCGCCAGGCCGATTCTTGAGCATGCGGCCAATTTTCTCAACATCATATTGCGAGAGCACGTCGTCCGCTTTCCTGAGCGCGAGGTGGTGCTCGCGCTGGCGACCCCAGATCAGATCGGGATGATCGTCGCCAATACAGACGCTATCGCCGAGTTGCGGCTGGCCAGAGACACCCCATCCGTATTTTTGGCCATGGATGCTTTGGAGCAGCGCGACTGGAGCGATGAACTCGCGGACCGGCTGGTGCTTCCCAATGCCGACGCGCCTTCCGTGTGCATTCTCGATTCCGGTTCAACAAGGCTGCATCCCCTTATCGAGCCGGTCCTCGACGTAGGAGACCAGCAAGCGTGGAATGGCGTCTGGCCGGTCGAGGACATCAGCGCCACGTGGCGCGGACACGGAACCAGAATGAGCGGCCTTGCGCTCTACGGCGACCTGTCCGATACGCTCGCCAGCACCGATCCGATCAGCCTCAGCCATGTACTGGAGTCGGTGAAGATCCTGCCGGACCAAGGGGCGAACGATCCCGATCTCTACGGCTACATCACAGCAGAAGCCGTGAGCCGGGCAGAGATACAGGCGCCGGAGCGTTCGCGGGTCTTCTGTCTGGCCGTAACCAGCGCGGGCGATCATTGGAGGGGCCGCCCGTCGTCCTGGTCTGCTGCCGTAGATGAACTGGCTTATGGTGACGGAGAGGACCAGAGGTTTATTGCCATTTCAGCGGGTAACGTGAATGCTCTCTACCCGGCAGCCGAATACCTTCAACAGAATGACGCCACGCCAATAGAGAGTCCGGCACAGGCGTGGAACGCACTGACGGTTGGGGCAGTAACCGAAAAATGTACTATTTTGGATGCCACCTTCGCTGGGTGGAGTCCGCTGGCGACGGCGGGCGATCTTTCTCCGCTCAGCCGTACATCGCTGACATGGCAGAATGAGTGGCCGATCAAGCCCGACGTCGTCTTCGAGGGTGGAAATTACGGGGTTAATCCCGCCAGTGGCGATAGCGATCATCTTGATGACCTCGCTTTGCTCTCAACCAATAACCGTCTGCAGAACGGCTATTTCAACGTCATAGCGGACACGAGCGCCGCTACTGCCCTCGCAGCACGGATGGGAGCGCAGATACTGGCCGACCGCGCAGACCTCTGGCCTGAAACCGTCAGAGGACTGATTGTTCATTCTGCTGACTGGACGCCGGCAATGCGTGGCCACCTACCGGTCAATCCGAGGCAGAGCCACAAACGCCTCCTGCTACGTCGCTACGGTTATGGCGTTCCTGATTTCGCCAGGGCCATCCGCAGCCAGCCCAATGATGTGACGCTTGTGATCGAGAACGCGATGCAGCCGTTCTTTCTGGACGGATCCACGATCAAGACGCGCGACATGATCTTCCACGATCTGCCATGGCCAGCCGGAACGTTAGAGGCCCTTGGCGAGGAACAGGTCCAACTGCGCGTGACGCTGAGTTATTTTGTCGAACCAAACCCAGGCGAACGGGGTTGGACCAAACGTCATCGCTATGCTTCACACGGGCTTCGTTTTGCAGTCAAACGCCCCGAAGAGGATGTGGATACCTTCCGCGGGCGCATCAACGCAGCTGCACGCGATGAGGAGGACGGCGATTACGCGGGGGGGCAGGATGATGGCTGGGTCCTTGGTCCTCGCTTGCGCGACCGAGGCTCTCTACACTCCGATATCTGGGAGGGTACGGCCGCCGACCTTGCCAACCGGCACGGCATAGCCGTGTACCCCACGGGCGGCTGGTGGCGCGAGAAAAAAGGTCTCCAACGCTATGACCGCGAAGTGCGATACGCTCTTATTCTCTCCTTGCGGGCGCAAACGGCGATTGATCTCTATACCGAGATTGCCAACGCGATCGGAATAGAGGTCGATGTGGAAATCACCTGACGACTGTCGTTAGTGCCGAAAACAGATTCCAGAAATTACAACGTACTTACAATAACATAGCAGTTCTCAGTTTCATCCTGTCGGGCGCGCCAGTTTTCGCCACTCCAAGCAAAGCTAGGCACCGGCCAAACCGGCGGCTGGGTGGTTTCTTGCAGAAATCCGGCAGACCACGCTCCTGACGGGGTGCCAAGCGGGGCATTCGCGCCCCGTTCGCGCCGCATTCGGCGCGGTAGCACGGCGGCTGCTACTTGGCCGGCGCTGCAATATGATAGCCACCCTCCCAATGCCAAATCTGCTTGGCATCCACCGTTACGTTCAAGATGGCCTGAAAGCCCGCCAGGGTTCCGCTTCCAGCGGAGAATGCGCAATGTCCGGTAGGCGGGCTCGCAGTATCGTAGACAATGCAGTGTCCAACGGCCGTGTTGCCGGGCCCCACCGCGAGGACGACGGAGCTGCTCGAAAACAGCGGGCTATTGAGCATCGGTCCATAGTACAAGACATCCGTACCGACCGGTATTTCCTTGAAGTCGGATTCGACTATCGTACAGAAGCTTGGCGTTTCTCCGGTGTATTTGCTGCATTCTTTGGAAATGTTGATCGGCTGGAGCTTTGGTGTCTCCGCTGCGATCGAGGGAATGTTGATTGTGAGGCAAGCAAGGAAGGTGGTGGCCAGAAAAGTGCTGGTAGCAGACATTTTCGGCTCCTGGGTTCGCGTTCATATCCCCGTTTACGACAAATGAACGATGCGCCCGTCAGGCGTCATAGTCGATATGATTCGCCGTCAAACGGGCCTGCCTGCCAATCTAACCAATCACCTTGCTGCACCGCCGCTGGCGGAGGCGTGCTGGGCTTGTCCTAGCACGCCCTGACCCCTAATCGTCTTGCCCAACGCACCGATTCGCGGGTCAAAGCCAATGTGTCTGCCCGTCCTGGCCACAGCGCCACTTGCCTACACCGCGGACGCTCTCGTCCGGATGGAGCGGTTCCGGGATGGGCTCGCCTCGGCGGCGCGGGAACTGCTGGAAACGCATCTCGCCCTGCCGCGGGAGGTTCACTACGTCGCGGACCTGCAGCGATGGCTACTCAGCCAGATGACCGTTGCCCTGCATTTCGAGAACCAGCTCGATCCCACCGCTCCGCCGATTTCCCCCATGAACCTGATCAGGGCGATGCAGGGCGCAGGCATCGCCAGCCGCAACACGTTCTACACCTTTCTCCAGGAGATGCGGCGCTACGGTTTCATCGTGCCGATGCCGGGGGACGACAGGCGTCAGCGGTTTTCCCAGGCGACCGAAAAGAGCGAGCAGCTGATCCGGCGCTATTTCGACATCCACTTGCGGGCCCTCGACGTCGTCGACGGCGGGCAGCGCTACGCCATGTCTTCGCGCGACCCGGGTCTCCTGTTTCGGGCGCAGCCCCGTTTCGCGCGGCTGCTTCTCGCGCAGGACGACTGGCATAGGCCACCGCACAGCATTGCCAAATTCGTCCGCTCCGACTCCGGCAGCAGCGTCCTGCACGACCTGATCAAGGACGTCCCCGCATTGTCCGCCGGCATGACGTCGCCAATCGCAGTCGGAAAGGTATCGCCCAATGCGCTTTCGCAGCGATACCGCATTTCGAAGACGCATACCGCCCGGCTCTTCGGGCTGGCGCGGGAGGCGGGGCTGGTCGGCTGGGACAGGAGCAGCAACAGGGGAGAGTGCTGGGTCTCTCCCGAACTCGTCCATGCCTACCGGCGCTGGCAGGCGGTCAAGCTTGCGGCGGTCTCTCAGGCTTTCCGAGAAGCCTGCGGAAATACGGATGCGGCGGCAGTGGAAGCATATGAGCTGGCCGCCGGGCCTTATGCGGAGAGCCGCTGAGCGGCTCCCCGCATTGGCTCACTCGTGGATCGTGTAAGATCCCATTTCGCAAAGGTCCTGCGTGTCGGTCGTGGTGTCGAGGTCCGAGCCTTCCTCGAATTCGAACTTCATGTCGTATTTGCAGACGTCGCGTCCGTCGGCGATGGTGATTTCCATGCTCTCGCCCGGATTGAGCACGTCCCGACCGAACACGTCGTCCTCCCAGCTGTTGACGCCGACGGGAGAGGTATAGAAGCGCGTCAAAACGGACTGCGTTCCGTTCTTGAGCGTGAATACGAGATCCTCGGCCTGGGCCGGCACGGATATGCTCAGGGCCGCCGCCGACAGCACGAGAGCGAAATTGAATTTTCTCATGATTTCATCCTGTTAGAAGGTGACGGGATCCCGATCGATGGTGTACATGAGTGCCGCCTGCAATTGAAGATTGCTGCCGTCCCATGTTTGGGATGAATTTTCCCTTGGGGCAGGGTGGCGACGCGGCCGCTGTGGCAGGGGCGAGAATTCTACAGCGCCGCGCGTCCTTTTGGACGCGCAAAGGACGCTGTAGCACTTTTAAATTTGTGCATGATCCTTTCCGAAAATCGTTCCGATTTTCAGGATCATGCACTAGGCTCGGCGCAGCCGCTCGATCACGCGGTCGGCCATGCGTTCGCAGCGAACGCCCATGAACGGAAACAGCTCCGCAAAACCGGCCGAAACCCGACGTTCGATGGCCGATCGCATCAGCCGTCGCGCCCGGAACAGCCGGGTCTTGACGGTTTCCGGCTTGATCGAAAGCTGTGCTGCGGTCTCCTCCACGCTGAGTTCTTCGACGTCGCGTAGGACGAAGACGATGCGGAACGCCTGAGGTAGCTCGTCCATCGCCTCCTCGAGCATCTGACGCACCTGGCTGCGGCCGGCTTCGGCATCCGCTCCCGATGTGGGCGGCGTCGGAAACATGACTATCTGGCCTCCTTCCAGTTCGGTCGCGGTTTCGAGCGGCAGCGACACAGGGCGCTTGCGCCTAACACGTGCCAGGGCCTCGTTGAGCGCGATGCGCGTGAGCCATGTCGAGAACATCGCATCGCCCCTGAAGCCGTCGAGCCTGGTGAAGGCCCTGACATAGGTCTCCTGGACCACGTCCTCGGCCTCGGCGTCGTCGCGCACGACGGCGCGGGCGACGCGGAAGAGACGCTGGTTGTTGCGCTTGATCAGCGCGCGGATTGCCGCCTCATCGGCCTGGCGGGCGAGGGCCACCAGTTCGTCGTCGCGGGCCGCTTCGTGATCTATCGGGTGCCGCAATGCCAGTGGTCGCATGCCTGCCTCCTCTCATGCCCGCCGCACGATGCCTTTGGCCAGTATCTCCTCGACCGGCGGAAAGGCGCTCAGCGCCACCTCAGGCACCGGGTTCGCAGACCCTGCCTCCGCGCTTGGCGCCGGAGGCGTCGGCATCCCCACGACGATGCGCCCCACCATTCCGGCATGCTCGTGCGGCACGCAGTAGTAATCATACACGCCTTCACGATCGAAGGTGACCGAGAAGGACTGTCCCGGCAGGAGGTAGTCGGAGTTCCACGGCCTCGCCCCCGGCGGCATGCGCAGCGGGCGTTCGAAGATCGCCGGATGGTAGGACGTCGTCGTGTGCGAATTCCCCGGATCGCGGTTCGTCCATCGCACCATCTGCCCCGGCGAGACGCGGATGCCTATCGGGTCGAACCACACATGCGCGCCATCGTCCTTGCCGCGCATCTCGACCTCGACGACGTCGGCACCGCTGGCATATCGGCGGGGGAGTGCGGCGAGGAGAACTCCCCCCCGATCACGTCTCTGCGGGTGATCGTCATTTCGCAACCCGGGCTTCGTCGGCCTTGGACACGTGCCAGAGCACGACATGGGCGTGCGGTTCCTCAACGCCGGGATGGCCGGCGTTGTAGTAGACGCTGACGTGGTCGACCACGCCGCCCGGTGCAGCCAGGTCGTCGAAGCGCTTGTCCGGACTTAGGTCCTTGATCGGCAGCATGAAGACGGTGCTGACCAGCTTGCCGTCGTGGTCGTAGGCGAGGAAGGGGCCAGCCGGCAGCGTTGCCGGATCGACGAAAAGCTGGCCCATGCCGGGCAGGAAGTCGGGCAGCTTGACCAGGCTGCTCACGGCCTTGAAGGCGCCGGGAGGCGGTGACTTGGTGACATCCTGGGTGAATGCCGGCACGGAACCGGCAAGCATCAGCGTCAATGCGATCGGTATTGTTTTCATCGGTAGGTCTCCATGGCCAACGCCTCGAGGTGCAGAGGCAAACCATTGGATGCTGCGTTTCGGAAAAGGTTCCCGGAGCCTCGTCGCTGCCGCCGGGAGGCGCAGGGACAGGGCGCTCCAGGGATGGATTTCGGCCCGCGAAACGCGCGCGCATTTGCCTCGTTCGCCTCGGTTGTGGAACGGTCGCAACAGGGCTAACTTGTCGCCAGCAAAGACCCGCGCACCCCTCTGCATCGGAGTTGGCACCGAGATGCCAGTTGAACCAGATGGCGGTAGAAGAACTCGCGACCATGCCAATTGCGGTCCAAGCATCGCAATCTTAGCCGGCACAGTAAGGTGCGCCGGCCTCACGCAAGAGAGCATGGCGACGACCCGTTTGACGTGGCGCTACGCGGCCACGTGGTGGCAATCAACT
Organism: Mesorhizobium sp. SCN 65-20; assembly: GCA_001724355.1. Classification (GTDB taxonomy): domain Bacteria; phylum Pseudomonadota; class Alphaproteobacteria; order Rhizobiales; family Rhizobiaceae; genus Aminobacter. The sequence goes on from MEEF01000023.1 coordinate 11,897, forward strand.
GAACGGTAGGAGGTGTAGTCATGGCAAAAACCATGAAGGCGGCGGTCGTTCGGGCGTTCCGATCCCCACTCGTCATCGAAGAGGTCGAAGTGCCGACACCAGGCCCCGGCCAGATCCTCGTGAAATACGAGGCCACGGGGGTCTGCCACACCGACCTGCATGCCGCCAATGGCGACTGGCCGGTGAAGCCAAATCCGCCGTTCATTCCCGGGCATGAAGGCGTGGGCTTCGTCTCCGCGGTGGGCGCGGGCGTGAAGCGAGTGAAGGAGGGCGATCGCGTCGGCGTGCCCTGGCTGCACACCGCCTGCGGCTACTGCCCGTACTGTCGCACGGGCTGGGAGACGCTGTGCGGGGCCCAGCAGAACACCGGATATTCGGTCAACGGCACCTTCGCCCAGTTCGGCCTTGCCGATCCCGACTTCGTGGGTCGCCTGCCGGACAAGCTCGAGTTCGGGCCGGCAGCGCCCGTGCTGTGTGCGGGGGTGACCGTCTACAAGGGCCTCAAGGAAACCGAGGTGAGGCCCGGCGAGTGGGTCGCCGTTTCGGGAGTGGGCGGCCTGGGCCACATGGCGGTCCAATACGCCAAGGCCATGGGCATGCACGTGGTTGCCGCCGACATCTTCGACGACAAGCTGGCGCTGGCCAAACAACTCGGCGCGGACGTCGTCGTCAACGGCAAGGACAAGGATGCCGTCGCGCAAGTCCAGAAAGCGACGGGAGGCGTGCACGGGGTGCTGGTGACCGCCGTCTCGCCCGCAGCCATGGAGCAGGCCTTCGGGTTCATGCGCTCCAAGGGCACGATGTCGCTCGTGGGTCTTCCGCCCGGAATGATCTCGCTGCCGGTCTTCGACACCGTGCTGAAGCGGATCACCGTGCGCGGCTCCATCGTGGGAACGCGTCAGGACCTCGAGGAGTCGCTGGAGTTCGCGGCGGAGGGAAAGGTTGCCTCGCATTTCTCCTGGGACGACCTGGAGAACATCAACCACATCTTCCGCCGCATGGAAGAAGGCAAGATTGACGGTCGCATAGTCATGCGACTGAATTGATAAAGCAGCGGCCAGGTCCGGCATTCAATCGTGGAGGCACTCATGGTTTCCAGCAAGACGGCAGCAGTTACCCTCGACGATAGCCTTGACGCCAAAGGGCCATTGTCGGCTGAAGAACTCCAGTTGATGAATGCCTATTGGCGGGCGTCGAACTATCTCTCGGTCGGCCAGATCTATCTTCTGGACAATCCGATGCTGAGGGAGCCGCTGAAACGTGAGCACATCAAGCCGCGACTGCTCGGCCACTGGGGCACCTCGCCGGGGCTGAACATGCTCTACGTTCACCTGAACCGGCTGATCAAGCGTGACGACCTCAACATGATCTACATCATCGGCCCGGGCCACGGCGGGCCGTCGCTGGTCGCGCACGCCTACCTCGAAGGCACCTACAGCGACGTCTACCCCAGCATCAGCCAGGACGAGGAGGGGATGCAGAAGCTGTTCAAGCAGTTCAGCTTCCCGGGCGGCATCCCCAGCCACGTCGCTCCCGAGACACCGGGCAGCATCCATGAAGGCGGAGAACTCGGCTATGCGCTCAGCCACGCCTATGGCGCTGCCTTCGACAATCCGGACCTGATCGTTGCCTGCGTGGTCGGCGACGGCGAGGCCGAGACCGGACCGCTTGCCACGGGCTGGCAGGGCAACAAGTTCCTCAATCCCGCGCGCGACGGCTGCGTGCTGCCCATCCTCCACCTCAACGGCTACAAGATCGCCAATCCCTGCTTCCTGGCCCGCATCCCGAAGGACGAACTGCAGAAGTTCTTCGAGGGCATGGGCTATGCGCCCATCTTCGTCGAGGGCCGCGACCCCGGCGACGTCCACCAGCAACTGGCAGGCGCGATGGACACAGCCATGGCGGAGATCAAGCGCATCTGGGCGGACGCCAGGGAACGCGGCAACCTGAAGCGCCCGGCATGGCCGATGATCGTCTTCCGCACGCCCAAGGGGTGGACCTGCCCGCCCGAGATCGACGGCAAGAAGTGCGAGGACTACTGGCGGTCGCACCAGGTGCCCATGGGCGACATGGACAAGCTCGAGCACATCCGCATTCTCGAACAGTGGATGAAGAGCTATCGGCCCGAGGAGCTTTTCGACAGCGCCGGCCGCTTCAAGCCCGAACTGGCGGCGCTTGCCCCTGCCGGACACCGCCGCATGAGCGACAATCCGCATGCCAATGGCGGCGTGCTGCTGCGCGACCTCAAGCTGCCCGACTTCCGCGACTACGCGGTGGAGGTGCCCAGCCCCGGTGCTACATCGGTCGAGTCCGCGCGCGTGATGGGAAAATACCTGCGCGACGTCATGAAGCTGAACATGGACAACAAGAATTTCCGCCTGTTCAGCCCCGACGAGAACAATTCCAACCGCTGGCAGGATGTGCTGGAGGTCACCAATCGCTGCTACATGGCGGAGATCTATCCGGAGGACGACCATCTGGCCCCAGATGGGCGGGTCATGGAAGTGCTCAGCGAGCACCAGTGCCAGGGCTGGCTGGAGGGCTACCTGCTCACCGGGCGGCACGGCTTCTTCTCGTGCTACGAAGCCTTCATCCACATCATCGACTCGATGTTCAACCAGCATGCCAAATGGCTGAAGGTGTGCAACGAGATCCCCTGGCGGCGGCCGATCGGCTCGCTGAACTACTTCCTGAGCTCGCATGTCTGGCGGCAGGACCACAACGGGTTCAGCCATCAGGACCCCGGCTTCATCGATCATGTGGTGAACAAGAAGGCCGACGTCATCCGCGTCTACCTGCCCGCCGACGCCAACACCCTGCTTTCGGTCACCGCGCACTGCCTGAGCAGTCGCAACTACGTCAACGTGGTGGTGGCCGGCAAGCAGCCTGCGCCGCAATGGCTGACGATGGACGAGGCCATCAAGCATTGCACCGAGGGGCTGGGCATCTGGGAGTGGGCCAGCAACGACAAGGGAACCGAGCCCGATGTCGTCATGGCGTGCTGCGGCGATGTTCCGACCCTCGAGACGCTTGCCGCTGTCGACCTGATCCGGGAGCATCTACCGGAGCTCAAGGTGCGCGTGATCAACGTCGTGAACCTGATGAAGCTGCAGCCGGAGAAAGAGCACCCGCACGGGCTTTCGGATCGCGATTTCGATGCGCTGTTCACCAAGGACAAGCCGATCATCTTCGCTTTCCACGGCTATCCCTGGCTGATCCACCGGCTGACCTACAGGCGCACCAACCACGGCAACCTGCATGTTCGGGGCTACAAGGAGGAGGGCACGACGACGACACCCTTCGACATGGTGGTCCTGAACCAGATGGATCGCTTCCATCTTGTCGAGGACGTCATCGACCGGCTGCCGCAACTGGGTTCCCGCGCCGCCTACTTCAAGCAGGCGATCCACGGCAAGCTTATCGAGCATCGCCAGTACATCGAGAAGCATGGCGACGACATGCCGTCGATCGTCGACTGGAAATGGGGCGGCAGGGCTGCCGGCGAAACGCCGCGTGGAACTTCGACCGAAGGCGATAACGCCTGACGACAGGGCGGCTGCGATGCCTGGTTAGCGTGGATGTTCTCGATTGATCCCGACTTCGATCGCATGCCGACCGAGCAGGATCTCGCTCGGCTGCAGTTCACGACGCTGCTGTACTATCTGCATTGCACGAACCCCGACAACGGGCTCGTGCGGGACAAGACCCAGGAGGATGCGCCGGCAAGCATCTCGGCCATCGGCATGGCGCTTGCGACGATCCCCGTCGTCGTCGAGCGCGGCATCATCATTCGCAAATTCGCGGCGAAGATAACCCGCAAGCGGCTGCAGTTCCTGCTCCAGTGCCCGCAGGGGCCGGAGCCCGATGCATCCGGCTACAAGGGCTTCTTCTACCATTTCCTCGACATAGAAACGGGCCGCCGGGTCTGGGAATGCGAACTCTCGACCATCGATACCGCATTCCTGCTCGCCGGCGCGTTGACCGTGGCCACCTATTTCGATGGCGAGACCGCGGACGAGATCGAAATCCGGCAACTCGCCAACGCACTCTACCAACGGGCTGACTGGAATTGGGCGTGCGACCACGGGCTTACCCTCACTCATGGCTGGAGGCCGGAAAGCGGTTTCATCCCCTACCGCTGGCGCGGCTACGACGAGGGCCTGCTGCTCTACCTGCTTGGCCTGGGTTCGCCGACCCATCCGTTGCCGCCAGAATCCTACGCCGCCTACACCGAAAGCTATGAGTGGCGGAACATCTACGGTCGGGAATTGCTGCATTCCGGGCCGCTGTTCACCCACCAGTTGTCCCATATGTGGGTGGATTTTCGTGGCATTCGTGATGATTTCATGCGCGACCACGACAGCGACTATTTCCAGAACAGCCGCCACGCAACATTCGTCCAGCAGGAATACGCGATCCGCAACCCGCTGAACTTCGTCGGTTATGGCGAGCATTGCTGGGGGTTCACCGCAAGCGACGGACCGGGCTGGATCACGCGCGAGGTGGATGGGGTCGAGCGGACGTTCTACGACTACCTTGCCAGAGGCGCACCCTTCGGTCCCGATGACGGCACCATCTCGCCTTGGGTCGTCGTCGCGTCCTTGCCCTTCGCGCCGGAGATCGTGGTGCCGACCGTGCAGAACTTCGCGCGGATGAAGCTGGACATGACCAAGCTCTACGGCTTCAGGCCGTCGTTCAACCGCACTTTCGAGGTGGAAGACAGTCCCACTGGCTGGTGGGTCAGCCCGTATCACTTCGGCATCGATCAGGGACCGGTCGTCCTGATGATCGAGAACTATCGGACGGGGCTGCTCTGGAACATCATGCGCAACTGCCAGCCCCTGGTCACCGGTTTGCGCCGCGCCGGCTTCACCGGAGGCTGGCTATAGGCGAGTTCTCAGGCGCGACAGGACGCGGCCAGAGGCGGCTGGTAAGGTTCGGTTAGCTGACCGTATTTTCCTTCCGGCGCTCGCAATCCCTCCCGCCGCCTTGTCCGCTCGGCTGCGGGCAATTGGCGCCGGTGCATTCCTCGCCTGCCGCACGGGCGGGCGCCACCGTGCCGGCACTGGCAGCGGCCAAAAGCACCGCCGTTGATAGGGCTAAGAGGAGCAGGCGCATGTCACTCTCCTTGCTTGGGTGCCTTGGCGTCCGCCAAAGGCTCGCAACCGAAAATGCGACACTTACCCTCGCCGGCGCTTGGCGGGCGAGCGGCGGGACGTGTGGAGAGAATAGTGCAATCTCGCCTTAGGTAAAGCGCATCGACGCTGCCGGTGCTTTTGCATTGCCGCGCGGACCATTTCCGTTTAAGGCCAAGCTCATGCTGCACCTGCCCGAGAAACTGCTCGCCGGTTATCGCAACTTCATGACCGGCCGCTATCCGGCCGAGACGGATCATTATCGATCCCTGGCGCGAGAGGGCCAGACCCCGGAGACTATGGTCATCGCCTGCTGCGATTCGCGCGCGGCACCCGAAACCATCTTCGAGGCGGGCCCGGGTGAACTGTTTGTCGTCCGTAACGTCGCCAATCTGGTGCCGCCCTATTCGCCGGACGGCGAGTTCCACTCCACCTCGGCCGCGCTGGAGTTCGCGGTACAGGCGCTGAAGGTCAAGAACATCGTCGTCATGGGGCATGGCCGCTGCGGCGGCATCCGCTCGGCGCTCGATCCGAACTCGAGCCCGCTTTCGCCCGGCGACTTCATCGGCAAGTGGATGAGCTTGGTTGCGCCTGCCGCCGAAACGGTTTCGGGCAACACGATGATGACCCAGTCCGAGCGCCAGACGGCTCTCGAACGCATCTCGATCCGCTACTCGATCGCCAATCTGCGCACGTTTCCTTGCGTGAAGATCCTCGAGCAGAAGGGCAAGCTGGAACTCTTCGGCGCCTGGTTCGACATCTCGACGGGCGAACTCTGGGTCATGGACCGCAACACAGGCGACTTCGAGCGGCCGGCAATCGCCTGATCCGAACACTGCCAGTCATCCCGACGCCAGCGACCCGAGCGCTTCGCGCAACGGATCGAGCGCTTCGCCGTAGAGCTTCCAGCGCTTGACCGAAGATGCATAGATCGGCTGGCGCACCTGCCAGCGGCTCGGCGTCTTGACCGTGCGTTCCGTCTCGTGGAAGCGCAGGCATCTATCGTCCCACTCCAGGCCGAGGAAGCCGATCAGCCCGCGGGCACGGGCATCGAGATCCGCGACCGTCTCCTCATAGGGCATGTCATGCATCCTGAGCGGGATGACGTTGGCCCAATGCCGCATCAGCCGATCGTATTGCCGGTAGTAGAGTCCAAGCTTCGTCAGGTCGGCATTGTAGCCGTGCGCCTCGGAGAAATTGTGCGTGAAGCATGAGACGCAATTGTCCATGGCATCGCGCCGGCAGTGGACGATGCGCGCATTGGGCAGGATCAGGCTGATGAGTGCAAGGAGCTCGTAGTTATGCGGCATCTTGTCGATGACCCGCAATGCCTTGCCGTCGCGCAGCCTTAGGTAGCTCAGGAATTTTGCGCCCAGCTCCTTCGCCTTTGCAGGCTTCAAGGAACGCATTGCCTTGACGAAGACCGTCGGGTCGAGCTTGTCGAAGTCGAGTTCGGCGGCCAGCCCCCGGATCCTCGACAATTCGCCGGCGCCATGGACCTTTGGGTGGCTCGCACAGATCTGTTCCGTCAGCGTCGTGCCCGAGCGGGGCATGCCGACGATGAATACCGGCCGCTCCGAGAGATCGCCGAGGGATCGGCGCTCGGCGAAGAAATCGGCATCGAAGTGCTCGATGAAACTGTCGTAGAGCTCGCTGTGGCGCGCAATGTCGAAGTCGTTGCCGGAGATGGTCTTGGCCCGGGCAAAGTGGCGGATGGCGGCGGGATATTCGCCCTGGTCGTTCAGGATCTTGCCAGCCGCGTGATGCAGGATCACGCGGTCCGTATTGCTCGTGTAGGGCAGGTCGAGCCGAGCACGCACGAGCGCGAGCGTCGGGTCGCCCTTCGGCGCCTTGCGCACCTGGGCGAGGCCGGCCAGCGCCTCTACGCTAGCCTTGTCGATCGCCAGTGCCTGCTCGAAGCAGCCGACCGCGTCGGCGGGCCTCCCGATCTCGATCAGGACATCGCCCATCCCGTTGAGTGCGGCCAGCGAGCGTGGGTCGACGTCGAGCGCCCGGCGATAGAAACCCTCGGCGATGTCGCCCTTGAGTTCGGCGCGATAGGAGCGGCCGAGATTGCACAGCGCCTCGATCAGGCGGCCGTCCAGTTCGACGGCCTTCCTTAGATGCTTGCGGGCTTTCTCGACGTCGCCCTTGACGTTGTAGGCGTTGCCGAGATTGTTGCGGAAGATGGCGTTGCCGGGGTCGAGCTTGACCGCCTTCTCCATGTAGTCGATGGCAATCGCTTCTTGCCTCGCCTCCATCGCCAGCGTGCCCATCAGGTTCAATGCCATGGCGTTCTTCGGCTGCTGGCGCAGCACCGTCTGGTAGCAGAATTCCGCCTCGCGGAAGCGGCCTTGCCGCTGCAGGTCTATGCCGCGCTGCAGCGTTCTATCGACCGGCTCGCCGGACGCAGCAGTCGGCATTGGCGCCGGAGTTTGCGCGGGAACGGCAAAGGGCTGCTTGCGCGGCATCAGCGGCATGGACGAAAACTCCCCTCGGCCTCATCTAAAACGCAAGCGGCCCTGAGCGAAAGGCACAGGGCCGCAAACGTGCGCAAACGTGTCAGCGATCTCGCGATCAGAATTTGGCGGTCAGTCCGAATTGCAGATTGTGGGTGATCAGCTTACCCCCAGTAAATGGCTCGCCGCCCTGGGTGTCCTTGAAGTCCACCTTGGTCACGCCTTTGAGCCGATATCCGAAATCGACCTCGAAGTTCTTGGCGATAGGGAAGGTCACGCCTGCGCCCAGTTGCCCGGCGGCTCTTGTCTTGCCTTTACCGTAGCCGCCCTCCGGGAATGACGTGCGCCCCGTCACATAAGCTCCGCCAAGGCCACCTCCCGCATAGACCCTGGCCTGCCCGATCCTGGCGAGATCGACCCAGATGTTTCCAAGCAGGTATGTCGCCGACAGCTTGCCTGTTGCCTCGGAAGCCGGGCGGTTGTTGTAAGTGGAAGAGCGCGCCTTGTAGCGCGAGTACGACAGTTCGCCCTCGACGCGGACGGCGTCGTTGATCTTCCGGCCCAGCGTGGCGCCGATCAGAAAGCCGTTACGGAGGTCCAGTTCGACCGGATAGTTTTCGTAGTGGCCCATCCTGGTAGTCCTGACCTCGCGAGGGAAGCTCGCACCACCAAAAAGGGACACATACCAGAGGTCTTCGGGCCGGGGGGCTGTCGAAATCGGATCGGCAGCCTGTGCAACAGCAACGGTTGAAAGGAGCATAAGTCCAGAAATGCCGCAAAGAATGTATGGCTTCATGTAAAATTCCTCGATCGACAGTCGAGTTTAGAGCGAATTTGTCGAGTCGAGTCAAATACTGAAATTGATATATGTATTGCTATCGACGTTTTCTTTCTATTCCTAATAACCAAATATATTTATTGCAAGAATTCTGCAACAATTGGCTGGAGCGCGTGTGTTCACGTCACCTTGGGCTCTCGGCACCCGTCGGGTCGAACGGGGCAAGCAGATGCGACGAGGCGCCTTGTGCAACAAGACGCCTCGTGCGGAAAATCAACGCCAGGGATGAGGAGAGTTTCGACGGTCCGGCTAGAAACGCGCCGTCACGCCGAACTGCAGGTTATGCGTATAGAGGTCGCCATCCGCGAAGTCGGCACCGCCCATGCGGTCTTGGAAATCCAGGCCGGTGACCGCCTTGAAGCGATAGCCGAAGTCGAGATCGACATTCTGCGCGACCGCGTATGTCACGCCTGCGCCCAACTGTCCGGCGAAACCCCATTCGCTGCTGCCGTAGCCGAGTGAACTGGGATCGCTGAAGTAGATGTCGCCGTCGACATAGGCGGCGCCCAGGCCGCCGCCGACATACACGCTCGCCTCGCCGAGGCGTGTGACGTCGGCCCAGACATTGGCGAGCAGATATGTCGCGGAAAGGTCTCCGCCGGCAAGATCGTAGCTGCCGTTGCTGTAGTTGACCCGGTCCGTCTTGTAACGCGCATAGGAGAGTTCGGCCTCAACCCGGAACGCGTCATTGATCCTGCGGCCCACCGTGGCGCCGACCAGGAAGCCGGTATCGAGATCTGGATCGAACTGGACTCCCGATCTTTCGGTCTCCAAGCCGGAGGGAAAGCTGGCTCCGCCGAACAATGAGACATACCAGAGGTCCTCGGCCCGGACCGGATCGTCAACGGCGGCCGGATCGGCGGCATGCGCCCGCGCCAGACCAAGCGACAGGACCAGTGCCGAAACCCCCGCCAGCAGCAGAATTTTCATGTGTACCCCCTCGATCGTGCAACCGGGAGTTTAGATTGGCGGGTGAGTGTGTCAATCGCGCCGTGGGATTGGCCGAATGTTTGGATGAAGATGTGGTTGCGAGGCCACACAACAGTTCCAGTTGTTGTAAAGTATAGCAGTTTGCTTATGTCGAAGCTCTTGTTGCTCTCCATGTTTGAAATGCAACCCATGGCGGTACGTGACAGGCTTGAATGCCCGCCGCCTCACGGCCTAGGCTTCGAAGATCGAGCAACGAGACTGCCCTGCCGGCGCGAGGAGCGAAAAAGATGACCAACGTCCCGACACCGAGGGCAATGCGCCGCCCGCTCGACGGCAGGCACCGCCAGATGTTCATCGGCGGCCGGTGGGTCGATGCGGCCTCCGGAGAACGCTTCGAGACGCGCAATCCGGCGACGGGCGAAATCATCGCCACGGTGCCCCGTGCGGGCAAGGACGACGTCGACCGGGCCGTTGCCGCCGCGCGGGCGGCTTTCGAGGGGCCCTGGAGCCGCTTCAATCCGCACGAGCGCCAGAAGCTATTGCTGCGCATCGCCGAACTGTTCGAGCGCCACTGGGAGGAGATCTGCCTGTCGGACACCACCGACATGGGTCTGCCCATCGTCCGGGCGCGGGCGAACGCCAACCGCGTGCTCGGCATGTTGCGCTTCTATGCCGGCATGGCGACCGCCATCCACGGCCACACCATGGAGAACTCCCTGCCGGGCGACATCGTCTCCTACACGCGCAAGGAGCCGGTCGGCGTCGTGGGCGCCATCATCCCGTGGAATGCGCCGACCGCGGCTTCCGTGTGGAAGATCGGCCCCGCACTCGCCACCGGCTGCACCGTCGTGCTCAAGCCCTCCGAGGAGGCGCCGCTGACGCCGCTGCTTATTGCCGAACTCATGGCCGAGGCGGGAGTGCCCGACGGCGTCGTCAATGTCGTGACCGGCACCGGCCTGGAAGCCGGCGCGCCGTTGGCCGAGCACATGGGCGTGGACAAGATCGTCTTCACCGGCTCCACCGCGACCGGCCAGAGCATCGTGCGGGCCTCCGCGGGCAACCTCAAGCGCGTCTCGCTCGAACTCGGCGGCAAGTCGCCGGTCATCGTCTGCGCCGACGCCGATCTCGAACGGGCGGTGCCGGTCGCGGCCATGTCGGTCTTCGCCAATTCCGGCCAGATCTGCATCGCAGGCTCGCGCCTGTTCGTGGAGCGAAGCATCCACGACGAGTTCGTGGAGCGGCTCGCCGCCTATGCCCGCGGCCTGCGCATAGGCAACGGCATCAACCCGGAAACCGAAATCGGCCCGCTGATCTCGCCGCGCCAGCTCGATCGCGTCGAAGGCTATCTGCGCGCGGGGTCGGAGGAGGGCGCCCGTCTCGTCGCCGGTGGCGCTCGGCTGGTCGAAGGGGCGCTCGCCGCCGGCAACTTCGTCGCGCCGACGGTCTTTGCGGGGGTGTCGGACGGCATGCGCATCGCGCGTGAGGAAATCTTCGGCCCGGTGATCTCGGCGCTGCCGTTCGATACGCTGGACGAGGTTGTGAGGCGCGCCAACGACACACCCTACGGGCTCGCGGCCGGTGTCTTCACGCGCGACCTGTCGACCGCGCACCAATTGTCGCGTCGCTTGCGGGCGGGGTCCGTATGGGTCAACACCTACCACGCCATCGACCCCGCCGTGCCCTTCGGCGGCTACAAGATGAGCGGCTACGGCCGCGAGGGCGGCGCCGAGCAACTGGACGAATATCTGAACACGAAGGGTGTGTTCATGCGCGTCGACTGATCGCGCATGAACATGTGGGCCGGGCCTGCTCGGGCCTCAGCGCATCAGCTGGTATTCGTAGAGCTTGCGGTACAGGCCGCCATGCTCCAGCAGGTCCGAGTGGCGGCCCTGTTCGGCCACCTTGCCCTTGTCCATGACGACGATGTTGTCGGCCTGGTGCACGGTCGACAGACGGTGCGCAATGGCGATCGTCGTGCGTCCTTCCGAAAGCGTTTCCAGTGCATCGCGGAACAGGGCTTCCGATTCCGCGTCGAGCGCGCTGGTGGCCTCGTCGAGCAGCAGCACGTCGGCATTGCGCAGGATGGCGCGCGCGATCGACAGGCGCTGCTTCTGGCCGCCCGACAGGAAGGCACCGTTCTCGCCGACGTCGGTTTCGTAGCCTCTTGGCAGGGCGGAGATGAAGTCGTGCGCGTTGGCGGCCTTGGCTGCGGCGATCACTTCCTCGTCGGTCGCGCCTTCGCGGCCGAGCCTGATGTTGTGCATGATGCTGCCGGCGAACAGGAAGGTGTCCTGGCTGACATAGGCGATGCGGTTGCGCAGCGAGTGCAGTGTCGCATGCGAGATGTCCTGGCCGTCGAACAGCACCTCGCCGCTGTCGGGGTCGTACATGCGCATGATCAGGTTCATGACCGTCGACTTGCCGCTGCCCGACGGGCCGACCAGCGCCGTCATCTTGCCGGGCGGGAAGGTCAGGTCGAGGTCGCAGAGCACCGGTTCGCCGTCCTTGTAGGAGAAGTTGACGTCCTTGAGCTTGATCAGGCCGGGGCCCTCGGTCAGCGGCACCGCGCCCGGCCGTTCGGCCAGCGTCAGCGGGCGGTCGGCCAGCTCGAACATCATGCGCACGCCGACGAGGCCGCTTTCCAGCGAGACGCGCATGCGCGCAAGGCGCTTGGCGGGTTCATAGGCGAGCAGCAGCGCGGTGATGAAGGCCATGATCGAGCCGGGCGTCTGGCCGCCCTGTACGACGAGGAACCCGCTGACCAGAACGACGCCGGCGATCGCGAGACCCGCGAGCGTCTCCATGATCGGGCTGGTGCCCGCCTCGAGCGCTGCGATCGTGTTTGCACGGCGCTCAACGTCCGAGACGGCGCGGTGCATGCGGCTGCGCATCAGCGATTCAAGGTTGAAGGACTTCACGATGCGCACGCCGATCGTGGTCTCCTGCATCACCTGCACGATCTGTGCCAGCGACAGGAATTCCGCCTCCATGATCTTGCGCACGCGGCGCAGGATCAGGTTGACGCCGTAGATGGCGATTGGGCCGACGATGAAGGCCACGAGCGACAGCATCGGCTGCTGGATCACCATCACCGCGACGAGGCCGATGAGGGTGAACAGGTCGCGCACATAGGCGGTGACGATCAGGTCGAGCACGGCGCGCGCCGCCTGCGCGTTATGGGTGACGCGGGTGATCAGGTCGGCCGAAGGGATCGAATGGTAGAAGGAGATGCCCTGGGCGAGGATGCGGTCGTAGATCTTGCGCTGGCGCTCGGCGATGATGGCGTTGCCGACGCGGCTGAGGTACAGGCTTTGCAGGAAGGTCGCCAGCCCCTTGACGATGAAGATGCCGGCCACCATCGTGGCGATCTGGTAGACACGGTTGATGTCCTTGCCGACCGCGAATTCGTTGGTGATGTCCTTCATGATCCAGGCGCTGGCCGCCGTCATTCCGGCGACCACGAGCATGGCTGCAATCGAGATCGCATAGCCGAAGGCGTGCCGGCGGAATGACTCGCGCACCAGCCTCCAGATCAGGCGATGATTCTGCGTCGGGCGATAAAATCGAAACAAAACAATGGGTCCCTTGGGCCGCCTCCCCCCGCGAGGGCCTATATAATGCACCCGCGAAGGAAGTGGAACCGGTCTTGCCCTGCTCTTGGACGTTCGGTCGCAGATTGTGAAGACCCGGTGGACAGGCGTGCCGCAGCCGATTGCCGCTATATGCGATTTCGCTTACCGTTGACCAATCGATAAAAAGACGCCATCGCAGTCAACACGACTCCAGCCAGAGGTGGAACGAATGCACAGAATTTCCAGCAGCTTAGGCTTGTCCCGCCGTACCCTGCTCAAGGCGGCGGGTGCGTCCGCCGCGGTTGCCGCCGCGGGCCTGCCCGTGCGGCTCTTCGCCGCCGAACCGCTCAAGGTTGCCGCCGTCTACACTGTGCCCGTGGAGCAACAGTGGGTGAGCCGAATTCACAAGGCGGCCAATGCGGCCAAGGATCGCGGCGACATCGAGTACGTCTATTCAGAGAACACGGCCAACAACGACTACGAGCGCGTCATGCGTGAGTATGCCGAGGCCGGCTACAAGCTGATCCTCGGCGAGGTGTTCGGCGTTGAGGACGCGGCCCGGACCGTTGCCAAGGACTATCCGGATGTCGCCTTCCTGATGGGCTCCAGCTTCAAGCCGGACGCTGCCGTGCCCAACTTCGCGGTGTTCGACAACTACATCCAGGATGCGTCCTACCTGTCCGGTCTCGTTGCCGGCGCGATGAGCAAGTCGAAGAACATCGGCATGGTCGGCGGCTATCCTATCCCCGAGGTCAACCGCCTGATGAACGCCTTCATGGCCGGCGTGAAGGAAGTCGCGCCCGACACCAAGTTCCAGGTCGCGTTCATCGGCTCCTGGTTCGACCCGCCCAAGGCCAAGGAAACGGCATTCGCCCAGATCGACGGTGGCGCGGACCTGCTTTACGCCGAGCGCTTCGGCGTTTCGGACGCGGCCAAGGAGCGCAAGGTACTGGCCATCGGCAACGTCATCGACACCCAGGCCGACTATCCCGAGACCGTCGTTGCCTCGGCGCTCTGGCATTTCGAGCCGACCCTCGACAAGGCGATTGCCGAGGTCAAGGCCGGCACGTTCAAGGCCGACGACTACGGCGTCTACTCGTTCATGAAGAATGGTGGCTCGTCGCTGGCGCCGCTGGGCACCTTCGAGAGCAAGGTGCCGGACGAGATCAAGGCCAAGGTCGCCGAGAAGGAAAAGGCCATCAAGGACGGCTCCTTCATCGTCGAGATCAACGACGCCGAGCCGAAGTCGAGCTAGCACTTTTTCCTTCTCCCCGTTCACGGGGAGAAGGTGGCCCGAAGGGCCGGATGAGGGGCGGAGCCAACTTCGATGGCTTGCGCTGCCCCTCACCTAGCTGCCGCCATCCTCTCCCCGTGAACGGGGAGAGGATCCCTGTCCGCAACGTCGCTCCCGATCGTCAACGTGACCAACACAGTCCTCCGCCTCTCCGGCATCACCAAGCGTTTCGGTCCGCTCGTGGCCAACGACGCCATTTCCTTCGAGCTTGGGCGCGGCGAGGTGATCGCGCTGCTTGGCGAGAACGGCGCCGGCAAGACCACGCTGATGAACATCCTCTTCGGCCACTATGTCTCCGACGAGGGGACGGTGGAGGCGTTCGGCAAGCAGTTGCCGCCCGGTGATCCGCGCGCGGCACTGGATGCCGGCATCGGCATGGTGCACCAGCATTTCACCCTCGCCGACAACATGACGGTTCTGGAGAACATCGCGCTCGGCACCCAGAGCCTGTGGCGCCCGAGTCTCGATCGTGCGGCAGCGCGAGAGCGTATCGAACGGCTCGCCGCCGATTTCGGCCTTTCCGTCGATCCGGCCGCCACCGTCTCCACCTTGTCGGTCGGCGAGCGCCAGCGTGTCGAGATCCTCAAGGCGCTCTACCGCGACGCCCGTATCCTGATCCTGGACGAGCCGACGGCGGTGCTGACCCCGGCCGAAACGGATGCCCTGTTCCGCACGCTCAAGCTGCTCGTCGCCAAGGGCCTGTCGATCATCTTCATCTCGCACAAGCTGCATGAGGTGATGGCGGTTAGCGACCGTGTGCTGGTGCTGCGGTCGGGCCGCCTTTCCGGCGAACGCGAAACGAAATCGACCGACCGCAAGGAACTTGCCGCACTCATGGTCGGGCAGGAGGTCAAGCCGGCCGAAGTGACGCCGGTTCATGCGGGTGAACCGCTGCTCGTGCTCGATGGCGTCTCCACGGCGCGCCACAATGGCGCGGGCCTAGACGAAGTTTCGCTGACGCTGCGTGCCGGCGAGATCACCGGTCTTGCCGGCGTTTCCGGAAACGGCCAGGCGGCACTTGCCGCACTCATCGCCGGCACCCAGCGCCCGACCGGCGGCCGCATATCCATTGCCGGCCAGGCAGTCGGGGACTGGTCGCCGCGGGCAGCCCTCGGCCATGGCATCGCCCGCATCCCGGAAGACCGCCACGCCGTCGGCACCATCGGCGACATGAGCGTCACCGAGAACGTGATTGCCGAACGCTATGGCAGTTCGCGCTTCAGCCGGATGGGCTTCCTCGACTGGAAGGCGGCTCGCCGTTTCGCTGAGGAGATCATCGCCGACTACGATGTCAAATGCCCGTCGCCGGAGGCGCGCATCCGCCTGCTGTCGGGCGGAAACATGCAGAAGCTGATCCTCGGCCGCGCGCTCGATCCGGAACCGGCCGTCATTCTCGCCAGCCAGCCGACGCGCGGCCTCGACGTCGGGGCGGTCGCCTATGTGCATCGCATGCTGCTTGCGGCGCGCGAACGGGGGGCCGCGATCCTGCTGATCTCCGAGGACCTTGAGGAGATACTGGCTCTTTCCGACCGCATCGTCGTGATGTCGAAGGGACGGCTCTCGCCGCCCTCAGCGCGTGGCGAAAGATCCATTCGCGAACTGGGGGAATTGATGGCCGGACACGGCGAGGAGCGCAGCGATCATGCGGCTTGAGCCGAAACCCGCGCCCTCGATCGGCGTCACCCTGCTGTTCCCGGTCGCAGCCATCGCGGCGACGCTGCTGTTCACCTCGCTGCTGGTGCTTGCGGCCGGGGCCTCGCCGCTTTCGGTGTTCTATCTGGTTGCCAAGGGCGCGGCGGGCTCGCAGTTCGCGCTCTTCGAAACGCTGACCCGTGCTACCCCCCTGATCTTCACCGGCCTCGCCGTGGCGGTCGCCTTCCGTGCCAAACTCTGGAACATCGGCGCCGAGGCGCAGCTCTACATCGGCGGCGTCGTCACCGTCGTGCTCGGCACGGGCGCACTCCCGCTGCCGGCACCGATCCTCATTCCCGTCATCATAATCGCGGTGATGCTGGCAGGCGGGCTGCTCCTGCTGGGGCCAGCCGTGCTGAAGACACGCTTCGGCGTCGACGAGGTGGTCACCACGCTGCTGCTCAACTTCATCGTGCTGCTGTTCGTGTCGATGCTGCTCGAGGGCGTGCTCAAGGATCCGATGGGCCTCGGTTGGCCGCAGTCGCAGAAAGTCATCGCCGACGCGCAGCTGCCGCGCATCATCCAGGGCAAGCGCCTGCACTACGGCTTCGTCATCGCCATCGTCTCGGCCATCGTCGTCTGGGTCATCATGAAGAAGACCGTGCTCGGCTACGAGATGCGCGCCGTCGGCCACAACCCCGAAGGCGCGCGCTTCGTCGGCATCCCGGTCAATCGCGTGCTGATGAAGACGGCGCTGCTTTCCGGCGGACTGGCCGCACTTGCCGGTTTCTCCGAAGTGTCGGGCCTCAAGGGCAACCTCACGCTCGACCTGTCGCCCGGTTACGGCTATTCGGGCATCGTCGTCGCCATGCTGGCGATGCTGAACCCTCTCGGCGTCATCGCCTCCGCCATCTTCGTCGCCGGCATCTTCGTCGGCGCCGACGCCATGAGCCGTGTTGCCAAGGTGCCGAGCTACATCGCCGACGTCATGGTTGCGACATCGCTCCTGACCATGGTGGTGGCGATCCTGCTGACGCGGTTCAGGGTGAGGTGGAGGTGACCATGGACGCGCTCGAGATACTCTTCACCGCCTCCTTCTGGGTCGCCGCCATCCGCATCGCCTCGCCACTGATCTTCGCCACCATGGGCGAACTGATCTGCGAGCGTGCCGGCGTGCTCAATCTCGGCATCGAGGGCATCATGACCGCGGGCGCCTTTGCCGGCTGGTTCACCGTCTACGCCGGCGGCGACCTGTGGACCGGCGTGCTGGTTGCTGCCCTCGCGGGCGGCTTGTTCGGCCTGCTGCACGCCACACTAACGGTGCCGCTGGGGCTGTCGCAACACGTCGTCGGCATCGGCGTCACGCTGCTTGCCACCAGCCTGACCTACTTCACCTATCGCCTGGCCCTGCCCGAAGTCACTTCGCCACCCAAGATCGAGCCGTTCCAGCCACTGCCGATCCCCGGCCTGTCGAAGCTTCCCGTGCTCGGCGAGGCGCTGTTTTCGCAGACGCCGCTCACGTATCTGGCCTTCGTGACCGTTGCCGTCGTCGCCTGGGTACTCTACCGCACCCCGCTCGGCCTCGCCGTCCGCGCCGCCGGCGAGAACCCCTCCGCGGTCGAGGCGCAAGGAATCTCCGTCACCGGCATCCGCATGGGGGCCGTCGTCGTCGGCAGCGCACTGATGGCCGTCGGCGGCGCGTTCCTCACCATGTCGGCCTTCAACTCATTCTTCTTCGAGATGATCAACGGCCGCGGCTGGATCTGCATCGCGCTCGTCGTGTTCGGCTCGTGGCGGCCCGGCAAGGCGCTGCTCGGAGCCATCCTCTTCGCTGCATTCGACGCCTACCAGGTGCGCCTGCAGCAGATGTCGGGCGGCATCGTGCCCTATCAGGTCTTCCTGATGATGCCCTATGCCCTGTCCATCCTTGCGCTGATACTGGTGGCTCGCCGCGCCACCTATCCCAAGGCGCTGATGATACCCTACCAGAAAGGCGAAAGATGAGCTTCGACCTGATCGTCAAGGGCGGCACGCTGCCCGATGGAACCGTTGCCGACATCGGCATCAAGGGCGACAGGATCGCCGCGATCGAACCCAGGATCGATGCAGTCGCGTCCCGTGTCGTCGACGCCTCGGGCAACCTCGTCTCGCAGCCATTCGTCGACCCGCATTTCCACATGGACGCGACGCTGTCCTACGGCCTGCCGCGCATCAACGCCTCGGGCACGCTGCTCGAGGGCATCTCGCTCTGGGGCGAGCTCAAGCCGCTGCTCACCCACGAGGCGGTGAAGGAGCGCGCGCTCGCCTATTGCGACTGGGCCGTGTCGATGGGCCTTCTCGCCATCCGCACCCATGTCGACACCTGCGACGACCGTCTGCTCGCCGTCGAAGCCCTGCTCGAGGTCAAGAAGGAGATCGCACCCTACATCGACCTGCAACTCGTCGCCTTCCCGCAGGACGGCCTCTACCGCTCGCCGACGGCGCGCGAGAACACCATCCGCGCCCTCGACATGGGTGTGGATATCGTCGGCGGCATTCCGCATTTCGAGCGTACCATGGCCGACGGCACGCGCTCGGTGACCGAACTGTGCGAGATCGCGGCTGAGCGCGGCTTGATGGTCGACCTGCATTGCGACGAGACCGACGATCCGCTGTCGCGCCATATCGAGCAACTCGCCTACGAGACCCGGCGTCTGGGCCTGCAGGGCAGGGTGGCCGGCTCGCACCTCACGTCCATGCATTCGATGGACAACTACTACGTCTCCAAGCTCCTGCCGCTGATCGCCGAGGCCGGCGTGTCGGCGATCCCCAATCCGCTGATCAACATCATGCTGCAGGGTCGCCACGACACCTATCCCAAGCGCCGCGGCATGACGCGCGTGCCGGAGATGCTGAAGGCCGGCATCCGCGTCGGCTGGGGCCAGGACTGCGTTCTCGACCCGTGGTATTCGCTCGGTACCGCCGACATGCTCGACGTTGCCTTCATGGGCCTGCACGTCGCCCAGATGTCGTCTCCCGCCGACATGCGCCGCTGCTTCGACATGGTCACCAAGGTCAACGCCGAGATCATGGGCCTCGACCATCTCGGCCTCGAGGTCGGCAAGACCGCGAGCCTCGTCGTGCTCGACGCCGGCAATCCGATCGAGGCGGTGCGCCTGCGCGCCGAGCGGCTCTGCGTCGTTGCCAAGGGCAAAGTCGTCGCCGAGCGCCCGAAGCGCGACACGGCGCTGTCGATCAAGGGCCGTCCGGCGACGATCAACCGCCGGCACGTCGTGCCGCCGCAGTCGAACTGAAGCATTTGCGTGTCCGCTTTTCTGTGTGGCGTGAAAAGCTTACAATAGAACTCCAGATTCCGGCGCGGCGGAGGGCATGGCCATGAAGATCAGGACAGTTTCTTTGCTCTTCATGGCAACGCTGCTTGCCGGTTGCGTCTCGGCCGAGGAGCAACGCGCGCTCGACGAAGAGAAATGCCGCTCCTACGGCTTCACCAAGCGCAACGACGCCTTCGCCGAGTGCATGCAGCGGATCGACCTCGATCGCCGGGCCGAATGGCGCCAGCGCAACGATTTCGACGGCTGGGACCGGCCGATCGTGGTCTATCACCCCGTTATAGTTGCCCCAGGCGATGAGCCGTGACGTAGAAACGCATGGGCCAGTGCACTTATCGCTCGCTTTGGCTGAAGTCCGGACATAGATAGGCGCCATCCGGGCCCGTCGGCCCGACGGATCCCTTGCCAATGACCTTCCGCCAAGCCCTTGCGCTCCCCAAGAGCAATCTCGTCCTCGCGGGCGTCCTGCTGATGCTCCTGGGCGACTTCATGTTCGCGCTCAACGACGCGATGGGCAAATGGCTGGTCGAGAATTACTCCGTCGGCCAGGTGCTTCTCATCCGATCCATCGGCGCGTTCGTCATCCTCGGCCCGATGATCGTCAAGCAGGGCCTGGGGCCGCTTGTGGAGATCGAGCGTCCCGGTCTCCAGGTGCTGCGCGTCGTGCTCGCCACCGCCGACACAGCCTTCTTCTACGCGGCAGTCGCCTATCTGCCGCTCGCCGACGTGATGACGTTCTATATGGCCGGGCCGATCTACATCGCGGCACTTTCGCACTTCTTCCTGGGCGAGAAGGTCGGTTGGCGCCGCTGGCTCGCCATCATTCTTGGCTTCTGCGGTGTGGTCATTGCGCTCCGGCCGTCCTCGGCGTCGCTGTCCTGGGCGTCGCTGTTCGCCGTCGTCGGCAGCCTGTCCTTCGCGATCACGCTGATCCTCAGCCGCAAGCTGCGCGCCACCAGCGACACCACGCTGGTCACCTGGCAGACCATTGGCGCACTCCTCATGGGCGGCGTCATGTCCGTCGCCGACTGGCGACCGGCCCCGGCGGTGGACTGGTCGGCCATGCTCCTGTTGGGCGTGGTCGCCTGCGCGGCGCATCTGATGATCACGCGCGCGCTAAAGCTGGCGCCCGCATCGCTGCTCGCGCCGCTGCAATATACCTTGCTCATCTGGGCTGTCGTGTTCGGCATCGCCTTCTTCGGCGACTATCCCGATACGCAGATCCTCGTCGGCTCCGGCATCATCGTCTTTGCGGGCCTGTTCATCTTCCATCGCCAGAAGGTGGTGGACAAGGCCGAGCCGGAAACCGTGCCCACCAGCGTGCACTGAGGCAGCCTTTCACCAGTACCCCCACCGGTGGCGGTATCTTATCGAGGATGCGGAACTGCTTTAAGCCGGTGGGGCTAATTGCCCAGAACGAGCGCCCAGTAGCGCCGGTCGCCGCCGCCGCCCTCGCGGACGTAGGCGAGACCGAACTTGCTGTAGGCCGGGTTCAGCATGTTGCGGCGGTGGCCCGGGGAATTCATCCACATGGAAAACACCTTGGCGGTATCCATTCCGCCGAAGGCGATGTTCTCGGCCGCCCTGCCGTTGACGCCGCCCTCCCGCATGCGGGTGGCGAAGTCGCGGCCCCAACTCGTGGTGTGCGACATCCTGCCGGCGCTGGCCATGTACTTGGCCTGCTGCAGGGCTGCGGCCTCGAGCGTCGCGTCGGGGCGCAGCGGCGGCAGGCCATACTCCGCGCGTGCCGCCTGCATGTAGGCAACCCCCGACTGAGAGGCGCCCGAGCCTTCACCGGTAATTTTCGATCCCGTCTGGCAGGCAGCGAGCACAAGCAGGCCGCCCAGTGCGATTGCGCGCAACGCCGCGCCGGTCATCCGTATCGCCATGATCAAGTCCTCGTCTCGAGCCCGCCCTAGATGAAGCCTTGATAGGGCAGATCATGGCTTTTTGGCGGATGATCAGGCCTTGACCCTCGCTGCGGCCGGGTCATGGAGCGGTTCGAGATGGATTTCCGCGGCAACCCGCTCCGTCGCGACCACCAGTTCGTAGCGGCCGCCGGTCAGGAAGGCATCGTCGACGCCGCCTGCGTTGCGGACATATCCGAAGCCGATGTTCTTGCCGACCGTGTAGCCGTAGCCTCCGCTGGTCAGGTAGCCGACAGGCTGGCCGTCGCGCAGGATCGTCTCGCGCCCGACCAGAACCACGCTCCTGTCGGCGACCGTAAAGCAGGCGAGCCGCTTGGTCATCGGCGCGTTGCCAGGCTTCTCCAGCGCCTTGCGGCCGATAAAGTCGGTGTCCTTCCTGAGTTTCACCGCCCAGCCGAGGCCTGCCTCGAACGGCGTGTCGTTGGGGGTGATGTCGGAACCCCAGGCGCGGTAGCCCTTTTCGAGCCGCAGCGACTCCAGCGCACGATAGCCGACCGGGCGGATGCCATGGGACTTGCCTGTCGCCATCAGCGCATCGAACACCTCGCCGGTGGCACCGATCGGCACATGCAGCTCCCAGCCGAGCTCGCCGACATAGGTGACGCGCAGCGCCCGGACGGTCGCACCGGCGATCTCGATTTCGCGCACATGGCCGAAGGGGAAGGCGGCGTTGGAGACGTCGGCCGTGGTGACCGCTTCGAGCACCGTCCGCGCGTTCGGCCCCATCAGCGACAGCGTGCCGAACTGTTCAGTTACGTCCATTAGCCTGGCGTCGAGACCTTCAGGGATGTGGTCGCTGATCCAGGCGAGGTCGTGGGTGCGGAAGCCGGTGCCGGTGACGATGTAGAACTTTTCATCCGCAAGCCGCGCCACGGTGAGATCGGCCTCGATGCCGCCGCGCGTGTTGAGCAACTGCGTATAGGTCAGCCGGCCCGCCGGCTTCGACACGTCGTTGGCGCAGATGAAGTCGAGCGCCTCTTGCGCGTCCTTGCCCGTCATCTCGTATTTGGCGAAGGACGACTGGTCGAAAACGCCTACCGCCTCGCGCACATGCCGGTGCTCGTCGCCCACCGGCTCGAACCAGTTCTGCCGGCCCATGGCATAGACGTCCCTGGCCTCCATGCCCTCTGGAGCGAACCAGTTGGGCCGCTCCCAGCCGAGCTTGGAGCCGAACACGGCGTGGTGCTTCTTCAGCCGCTCGTAGAGCGGCGAGACGATGTAGGGCCGGCCGCTCTCGTATTCTTCGTGCGGATAGCCGATCGTGTAGTGCTTGCCGTAGGCCTCCAGCGTACGGTCCGACACCCACTGGCGGTCGCGATGCAGGTTCGAGAAGCGCCTGATGTCGACCACCCAGAGGTCCAGCGGCGCCTCGCCATCGACCACCCACTGCGCCAGCACCCAGCCGGTCCCGCCGCCCGAGGCGATGCCGAAGGCGTTGAAGCCGGCGCCCACGAACATGTTCGGGCATTCCGGGGCCGAGCCGAGGATGAAGTTGCCGTCGGGCGTGAAGCTCTCGGGACCGTTGATCATCTGCTTGACGCCGACATTGGCGAGCGACGGCACGCGCTCGATCGCCTGCACCATGTGCTGCTCGAAGTGATCAAAATCGTCGTCGAACAGGCGGAACTCCCAGTCGTTGGGCACGTCGCCCGTAGTCCAGCCCTGCGGGTTGGATTCGTATCCACCCATCACCAGCCCGCCGACCTCTTCCTTGAAGTAGGTGCGCCGGTCGGGATCGCGGATGGTCGGTGCGTCGGTGGCGAGACCCGGCAGCTTCTCGGTGATGATGTACTGGTGCTTCACCGGCTGCAGCGGCACGTTGATGCCGGCCATGGCGCCAACCTGCCGCGCCCACTGCCCGGCGCAGTTCACCACCTTGTCGCAGACAATGTCGCCCTGGTCGGTTTTCACCTTGAGGATGCGGCCGTCCTTCATTTCGAAGCCGGTCACGCGCACGTTCTCGAACAGCTTGGCGCCATGCATGCGCGCGCCCTTGGCGAGCGACTGGGTGATGTCGGACGGGCTCGCCTGGCCGTCGGTCGGCAGCCACGAGGCGCCGACGAGGTCCGAGGTCTCCATCAGCGGCCACATGCGCTTGACCTCTTCCGGCGACACCAGGTGCATGTCCATGCCGAAGCTCTTGGCCGTGGTGGCCAGCCGCTTGTACTCGGTCCAGCGGTCCTGGTTGGTGGCGAGCCGCAGGCAGCCGGTCATCTTCCAGCCGGTGGCAAGCCCGGTCTCCTCGTCGAGCCGCTTGTAGAGCTCGACCGAATATTTGAGCACGCGGGTGATCGACGCCGACGAGCGCAACTGCCCGACCAGCCCCGCCGCATGCCAGGTCGAGCCCGAGGTCAGCTTGCCCTGCTCGAGCAGGATCACGTCGGCCTTGTGGTCGCGTGCCAGGTGATAGGCCGTCGAGCAGCCGATGATGCCGCCGCCGATCACGACGATCTGCGCATGCGAGGGGAGGGCCATGATCACAATTTCCCGTATGTGCTCTGGTAGGTTTCGAGTGTGGCCTCGAGCTTTTCGAGGTTCTCGGCGGTGTAAGCGGCGTAGTCGACGCCGGGGGCGGACAGATGCAGTTCCGAGACCATGCTCCACATCGCCTCGCGCAACAGCGAGGCGCATTGCATGGCCGCGTGCGACCGCCGGATGGAAGCATCCGGCCTGGAGCCGAAATAGACCGACAGCAACTCGTCCGATTCTTCCGCCGACATGTCCGCATTCGATGCCGCACCGGCGAGGTCGAACATCGCGGTCGAGAAGCCGGCATATTCGAAGTCGATCAGCCAGAGCCTGTCGCCGTCATCGAGGAAGTTGGCCGGCAACAGGTCGTTGTGGCCGAATATGATGGGCAGCGGCGCCTGCGCCCTTTCCAGCTGTTCGGCGAGGTCCAGGTAACGCGGCAACTCGGCCGTCATCCGGCTCCGGCCGGCTGTGAGCGTTCGCGCATAGTCGCGGATGACGTGGAAGGCCCAGAACATGAAGCCGGGCCCCGACACGTGCCGTGGCATCTCCTCGTGGAAGCGCCGCATCAGCGTGGCAATGCGCGCGCGGTTCGCCCGGACGTCCTCCGCACCATAGGTCTTGGCGCCGAGATATTCGGTCACCATCACGCCCGGCTCGGCGAACTGGAGTTCTGGCGCGAAGCCCGCCTCGCATGCAGCCCTCGCCACCATCACTTCGCGGTCGCGGAACACGTGGTGGAAGGGATAGTCCTTGCCGAACCTCACGACATGGCGGCCGCGGCCGTCCTCGACGAGCCAGCTTTCGTTGCTGATGCCGCCCTTGAGCGGTGCGATCGTGACGGCTCCGCTCCATAGCGGCAGGGCGCGGATGCGCTCCTCGCTCGTTGACATCCAGCCCCTCCTTGCCGTGTCAGGCGCGTTTCCTCGCCGCACCTTGGTCTTGTTGAGCGGCAGTCTCACGCAGCGGAAGCGGCAGTGTCAATGCGATTCTGTGGTTTCAATTGCTTTCTTGACCGTATGTGTTGAGTAGTTCTGCCAACTCGCGATAGACTCGGTCAAAATAAACCGCAGGAACGGCCATGCTGGGCCGTTGGATCCGGGTCCGTGCAATGAACCACTCGAAGCGCCACAGCGAAATCCTCCGTCTTCTCAACGACGAGGGCACGATCACCATCGCCGACCTTGCCGATAAGCTCGGCGTCTCACTCGAGACGGTTCGCCGCGACGTCAAGCCGCTCACGGCCAACGGTTCCATTCTCAAGATGCATGGGGCTATCGGCCTTCCCTCCGTCGTGGGGGAGGCGCCCTTCGAGCGGCGCATGCGCGAGAACGCCGACGCCAAGCGCGTCATCGCCAAGGCGGTCGCGGCCACCATCCGCGACGGCGACTCGGTCATGCTCGACACCGGCACCACCACCAGCTACCTCGCGCGCGAATTGCTGGGCCACCGCCGCCTGACGGTAGTCACCAACTCCTCCGACATCGCCCGCACGCTCGCGACCATCAACGGCAACAAGGTCTACATGGCCGGCGGCGAGCTGCGCAGCGACAGCGGTGCCGCCTTCGGCGTGTCGGCGATCGAGTTCGTGTCCCGTTTCGCCGTCACTCACGCCGTGATCACCGCAGGCGCGATAGACGTCGCCAACGGCGTGATGGACTACAATCTCGAGGAGGCCGAGTTCGCCCGCATGGTGCTGTCGCGTGGCCAACGTGCGGTGGTGGTCACCGACCACACCAAGTTCGGCCGCCAGGGCCTCGTCCAGGTCTGCGCGCTTGCGGGTATCGGCGAACTCGTCACCGACCGCGCGCCGCCAGCGGATCTCGCCGAGGCACTGGCGGCGGCAGGTGCCGAGCTCACCGTCGCGGGGGGCTGACGCTCACGCCGCCGGGAAGACCAGCCGGAAGCACGCGCCCTTCTCCTCGCCGCAGGCGAGTTCTATGCGGCCGCCATGCATCTGCATGATCTCCTGCACGAGGTTCAGCCCGAGCCCGGCGCCGTGGCCGCGCTGGCGCAGGCGATAGAAGGGCTCGAAGATCTTGTCCCGCTCCGCCGCCGGCACGCCTTCGCCTTCGTCGGCGATTTCCACCGTGGCCGGCCGCTTGATCGCGATCGCGATTCTGCCGGCATTGCCGCCGTGCTCGATGGCGTTCTGCACGAGGTTGGTCACCGCGCGCTCGATCGCCGTCTGGTCGCCATTGACGAACAGTTCTTCCGCCGCCGGCTCGAACGACATCTCGTAGCCGGCCGCGAACGCCATCGGCGCGAGGTCGAGCACCACCCCGCGGGCCGCAGCAACCAGGTCCACCCGCACCAGATGCTCCGACTGGCGGCCGAGGCGCTGGATGTCGAGCAATTGGTCGGTGAGGATCGACAGCCGCGCCGTGTCCTGCAGCAGCCTCGCCCGCTCAGGTGTTTGCGGCAGCGAGGTGATGCGGGTGTTGAGGATGGCGACGGGCGTGCGCAACTCGTGTGCCGCGTCGACCAGGAAGCGCTTGTGCCGTTCATACCCCTTGTCGAGCCGGTCCAGCGCCCCGTTGACGGCCTTGACCAACGGCGAGATCTCGGTGGGAATGCCCTCGACGGGCAGGCGCACGCCGCGATCCTCGATGTCGATCTTTTCTGCGTGGGCCGCAGCCCGGCGCATCCCCTTGAAGGCGTTGCGAACCACCAGCGGGATGACGATCAGTGTCGCCAAACCCATCACGCCGCCAACCGGCAGAATGACCTCTGCGAACAGTTCCGGGGTGACTGACACCAGCGCCATGATGCTAAACTCGCCCTGGGCCCCGGTGAAAATCTGCACCCGGCCGGCCGCGGTATCGGCCCACTGGACGGTTGCCGATATCTGTGTACCGCCAAGCTGCTTCACGAAAGTTGCGGTGTCGATGTAGTCGAGCGCTGCCGGAATGTCGGTCAGCAGGGCCGGCACCTGGCCTTCCGAGATCGAACGGCCTTCCTTGTCCCGCACGATGAACCAGAGGTTGGGCACCTCGTCACGCAACCCTGCGAGCAACGGCCCGTCCTTGAGGGTCAGCTTGCCTGAGTCGTCCTTGCGCACGGTCTTGCGCAGCACGTCGATTGCCCGGCCCTCGTAAGTGTCGCGGATCACGCCTGCGATGGTCAGTCCGCCCAGCAGGATGAAGATCATCAGCGTCAGCAGCACGACCTGCAGCACCACGAGCCGCCACACCAGCTGCCATTTCAGCGAGCCGGGCCGGAAGAAACGCCTGACGAACAGGGGAAGCCGCTTCAGTCTCATGAAGTCTCGCGCAGCAGGTAGCCGACGCCGCGCACGCCGTTGATCTCGACCCCGCACGCCGCTTCGGCGAGCTTGCGGCGTAGCCGCGACACATGCGTGTCGAGCGCGTTGGACTGGATTTCGTCGTCCAGCCCGAACACGGCCTCCATCAGCGATGTCCGCTGCACCATGCGGCCCGTCCGCTTCAAAAGCGCTTCGAGCACCAGCAGTTCGCGGCGCGGCAGGGTCATCGGCTCGCCGCGTACGGAAACCTCCCGATGGCCGAAATCGAAGGCGAGGTCTCCCGCGCGGATGACCTGCGTCTGCACATTCGCCGGCCGGCGCAGGAGGGCTCTCAACCGTGCCAGCAGTTCCTCGAAGGCGAAGGGCTTGGCCAGGTAGTCGTCGGCGCCCATGTCGAGCCCGTCGACCTTGTCGGATGTGTCGCTGCGCGCCGTCAGCACCAGCACCGGCGTGGCGTTGCCGCGGCCGCGCAGCTTGGGCACCAGCGTCAGGCCGTCGCCGTCGGGCAACTGCCGGTCGAGCAGTATGGCGTCGTAGCCCTCGGCTTCGGCGTAGTCCTCGGCCTCGAGCAACGACGAGGCGTGATCCACGACCATGTCGTGGCGCCTGAGCGCCGTGCGCAGCGCGGAAGCCAGTTCCGGTTCGTCTTCGACCAGGAGGATGCGCATCTGTCTCTCCGGAAATGCAGTGAGATGCCCGGCTAGCCCGGCAACATTGCGAGAACATTGCGAAGTAATCGAGCCTGCCGTTGCAATCAATGCATGCCTCAATTCTGCCATTTCGCGCAATGCAGGTGTAATGCGAGCGTCGCAAATCAGTCTTCGCCAAGGTCCGGCGGCGATTCGCCGGGCAGACGATATGCGAACGAGGGTTACGATGGCTGCAGGCGATACTTTGTCTTTTCTCAAGGCATGGGCGACTTCGCCCCTAAGGATAGGTGCGGTCGCGCCGTCGGGCTCCAGCCTGGCGCAGATGATGACGCGCGCCATCGGCCCCGATACCGGCGAGGTGCTTGAACTGGGGGCAGGGACCGGCTCGTTCACACGGGCGCTGATTGCCCGCGGCGTCAAGGAGCAGGATCTGACGCTGGTCGAGTTCAACGCCGATTTCGCCCGCCTGCTCAGGTACCGTTTTCCCAAGGCGCGCGTTCTCGAGGTGGACGCCGCGGCATTGCGCCACCTGCCCGAATTCGAGGGGCGGCAGTTGGGTGCCGTCATAAGCGGCCTGCCGTTCCTGTCCATTCCGCCCAGGCAGGCAAGTTCCATCCTCGAGGGCGCCTTCCAGAACCTCAGGCCGGACGGAGGAATGTACCTCTTTACCTACGGTTTCCGCTGTCCCCTGGACAGCTCGATGCTCGACCGCCTCGACCTCGAGGTCATGCGCGTCGGCCACACGTTCCGGAACATCCCCCCGGCCGCGGTCTACCGGATTGGGCGGATGAAGCCGGCCCAGAGCTACGACTGGCGTTTTGCATGATACCATCCTTCTTCGGACTCGGCGTGCTTGGCGCCGGTCTGCTCTCCTTTACCGAGAAGCTCTTGCCGGTGCCGCCGTCGCATGTGCTGCTGCTGTTTTTCGGCATGACGGCCGCGCCGGACTGGCAGACGCTCGTGGCACTGATACTGGCGACCACGCTCGGCTCGGGCAGCGGTTCGATGTTGTGGTATGCGGTCGGCGCCTGGCTCGGCCATGAGCGCGCGGATGCGCTGGTCAGGCGTTTCGGAAAGTACGTGCTGCTGAAGCACGCCACCTATCAGCGGCTGGCCCAGGCCTATCGCCGCAACAACTTCCGCGCTTCGCTGATTGCCCAGCTGGTGCCGGTGGCGCGAACCTATCTGGCGTTGGAGGCAGGCGTGCTGCGCCTGGCCTTCGTGCCCTTTGCCGTGGCGACCTTCAGCGGTGCCCTGATCTGGAACGTCGCCTTCATCACCGGCGGCTATCTGATGCGCGACAGTGGCCGGGATCCCGTGGCGCTCGGCTTCCGCATCATCCTGATCGTGGTGGCCGTCGAGGTGCTGTTCATCCTCGCCTTGAAACTATCAGCGATCGCCCGGAGAGCGGCCGCCGACCGCGCCCCGGGCGAGGCGCCGGGTCAATCGCCGACGACCCGGTAGATATTCCAGTAGGACGATCCCGAGACTACGAAGGGTTCGAGCTTCTTGCCCCACTGGGCATGGGCGTCGATCTTGGAGATCTTGACGAACATCTCTTCCAGCTGCGCCAAACTCTCGACCGAATGGTTGACCTCTATGGTGGCTTCCTTGGCGCCGACCGATCCGCTCAGGATCTGCATCGCCATCTTGTCGACACCGGCCTGTGGGCCGATCTCCCGTTCCCATTGGCGCATCAGGTCGATTGCACTTTGCTTGTGCCCGAAGCGGGCGTCGATCTTCCATCGTGCCACGAACATGCTTCTCTCCCATAAGGGTTGGGCGGCCTCCGGCGCGCCAGGCGCGCCAGCCGCGATCTTATCACTCGTCCCATGCTTGCACGACGGTCTGCCGTGCAATCTTGCCGTCCTTGAGCTCCAGCATGGCCGCACAGAACACCCTGGTGCCGTCCGGATAGGTGCAGTCCTGCGAGAACGCGAGGTGGTCGCCCTGGGCGATCGTCGTGTCGACGCGGTGGGTCATCGCGCGCGAGCAGATGTCGTCCCAGAACGTGGTGATGGCGGCGCGCCCGCGGATCTCGCGAGGCTTGCTGGGCGGGTTGTTGCGGTCGACCACGCGCACCAGCGCGTCGTCGGTGTAGAAGCTGGAAAGCAGCTTGCCGTCGCGGCCCTCGATCGCCTTCTTGATCGAAGCGCCGGTCACGGCTTCCTTGGTTGCGAGCATCATTTCCTCCTGTCGGTTGATCCTGGGGGTGGCGGCCCCCGGAAGGGACCGCATCACCTTCGCGTCACTGCGATTTTGCCTTGGCGGCCGCCATCACCGTGTCGACCTCCTGCTTGAACTGAGGAAAATCGGTCTGCATGCCGTTCAGCACCGTCGACCAATGTCGCACGGTCGCGGACATCGCCACAGCCTCGCGGATTTCCTCGTCCGTCGCCCCATTGGCCTTGGCGGCGGCCGTATGGAAGTAGATGCAGTACTGGCAGGGTATCTGTGCAGCCACCGCGAGGCCGATCAGTTCCTTGGTCTTGCCGTTCAATTCGGTCTTGGGGTTGAGCTGGAAGCCCTTGAACTCGCCCCAAGCGCCGGCGATCCCGGACTCCGGGAATTGCTTGAAGAAGGTGGGCACCGAGCCAAGCGTGGCCTCGATGTCCTTGTAGGTCGCCTGTGCCGAGCCGTCCTCGGCGAAGGCGTTCGATGCGATGAGCCCCGCCAGACCGGCAGCCATCGCGAGGGATGCGAACACTCCGCTTGCCTTCGACATGTCTTCCTCCATCCGCAGCACCCGGATCACCTACCTTTCGGGCCTGCATGGGAGGGAACTCTAGTGCCGCCGGGCCGGGGCCGCTTCGCCCGAAAGGACCAGCCCCACTATGGCCCGTCCGGGCCAGTCTGGCGGACGGCGAAGGCGGCTGCCGCCGCCCGAGAGGGGAGATCGAGCTTCAACAGGATGTTGGCGACGTGGCGTTTCACCGTGTGTTCGCTGAGATTGAGTTCGGCGGCGATCGCGGCATTGCTCTTGCCGTCGGCGATCAGCACGACCACCTCGTTCTCCCGCGCCGTGAGCGCCGAGGGTTCCGCCGCGATCACCCTGCTGCGGCAAGCGGGTTCGAGATGCTGTTCCGAGGTGGCCTGGACGAGCGGCAGGGGTTCCTCCAGGTCGTCGATCGTCATGCGTCCGGCGTCGGTAAAGTGCAGGCCCGAGCCGGCGGCGAGGTCGGCGACCAGCCGGGATGCGAGTATGTCGCCGCGCCCGGCATGATCGGCGATCTGGGTGGCGACCCGCATGGTCAGCCCGTTAGGCGGCCCGCGGGCCTCGATCTCGCCCACATGCACGCCTTGGGCGCTGGCGATGCCGATGTCGTTGGCGGCCTCGCGCAGCGCCGCCGCGCAGCGTATCGCGCGGCCCGGCCCGTCGAAGCGCGACACCAGCGTCTCGCCGTGCATGGCCACGACCCGGCCGCCATATCGCCCGACCAGCAGCCGCCACGTCTCCTGGAAGCGCTGGCTGCGCTCGCTCCACATACGGTCGCCAATCCGGGCGGTGTCGGCAATGCGCGTGACGAGCAGTGCCGCCAGCACCCGCTCGGTGTCGAGCGGGGCATGCGTGCCGGTCAGGAACTCCTCGATCAGGTCGGCGACGCGGTTGACGTCGCCGGTCCAGATCGGGTGGTCGCGCCCGGTGATTTC
Source organism: Mesorhizobium sp. SCN 65-20 (assembly GCA_001724355.1). GTDB lineage: Bacteria > Pseudomonadota > Alphaproteobacteria > Rhizobiales > Rhizobiaceae > Aminobacter. The sequence continues at coordinate 43,049 of MEEF01000023.1, forward strand.
GACCAACCGGGCGTGCGGGATCTTGCGCGCGAGATAGCGGCTGGCATCGGGATCGACGCGTGCGTCGTTGCGGCGGTGGATCAGCAGCGTCGGCGCCATGATGCTCGGCAGCACCTCGCGCACATCGATCTGCGCGTTCATGCGCGCCAGCGCGCCGGCCGCCGTCGGGCTGGCCGACAGGCGCTCGAAACGGGCCCACCAGTTGGCGAAACGGGTGTCGTCCACGCGTCCCGGTGCGAAGTTGGCGAGCGTCGCACCCGTGCCCCAGCATGTCTCGGTGGCGTCGATGAAGGCGTCGAGGCGATCCGGAGGCATCACCCATTTGTGGAAATTCGCATAGCCGCCATAGAGGACCAGCGAGCGCGTCCGCTCTGGATAAGTGGCGGCGAAAAGGATCGCCATCGGCGCGCCTTCCGAGGCTCCCAGCAGTGCCGCCCGGGTGCTGCCCGCGGCATCCATCACCGCGCGCACGTCGTCCATGCGGGTTTCGAGGCTCGGCAGCGCATTCGCGTCGACGCGGTCGCTGAGGCCGGTGCCGCGCTTGTCGAACAGGATGAGGCGGGAGAAGCTGGAGAGCCGCGACAACAGCCGCGTGTAGCCCTCGTCCTCCCAGTGCAGGTCGAGATTGGAGATGAAGCCCGGTACGAAGACGAGGTCGAACGGCCCCTGTCCGACCACCTGATAGGCTATGCGTACGTCGCCGCTACGCGCATACCGGGTCGCGATCGGCCTCATCGGAGCCATCCCGTCGGCAGAGACAATTAGGGATGGCTAACATAGCAGATGTTCAGCGGCGGGGAACGGCCTGTCGAAACGGTCCCGTTGCCTTCAGGCGGCGTCCTGCTTGGGAGGCCTGATCTTGGCTCCGGCCTCGATCACGGTCGGCTTCATTCCCGCGCCGCCGGCGGCGAGCATCTCGAGGAACTGGCGCCGCATGCGCGGATCCCAGAACTTGTTGATGTGCTCGGCGATTCCTTCCACGCGCTCGTCGTGCGGCTTGGAATCGAAGAACGTGGCGATCTGGTTCGCCATGTAGACGAGCTTCTGCTTGGTGCTCATCCTGTTCTCGTCGTCATGCGACATTTTTCGCGGCTCCGGTATTCACACGGTCGGGGTGGGTGAAGATGTCGAAATCGTCGCCGCGCACCAGCGCGACGAGCGTCATGCCCGCCTGCTCGGCGGTGCGGATAGCAAGGGCCGTGGGCGCTGAGACGGCGATGATAAAGGGCGCGCCAATGGCCGCCGTCTTCTGCACCATCTCGACGGAAACCCGGCTGGTCACCACGACCGCGCCCGAGCCGCCGTCGATGCCGGCACGGTTCAGCGCGCCGGCCAGCTTGTCGAGGGCATTGTGGCGGCCGACGTCCTCGCGCGCCGCGACCACGCCCTTGCCGGGCACGTAGAAGCCGGCGGCGTGCACCGCGCCAGTCTCGGCATGCAGCGGCTGCATCTTGGACAGCATCTTGACCGCCTGGACGATGTCGTCGGCGGAAAGTCCCAGCAGGGGCCTGTGCACGTCGCAGACCGAACGCATCGCCTCCTCGATGGATTCGATGCCGCACAGCCCGCAACCGACGGGCCCTGCGAGGCGTCGCCGGCGCTGCTCGAAGCGTTTGTTGGCCTTGTCGCGAAGCCTGATCTGGATGTCGATGCCGGCCTCGACGTCGAGCACCTCGATTTCCTCGATCTCGGCAACCGAGCCGACGATGCCCTCGGTCAGCGAGAAGCCGAGCGCGAAGTCCTCGAAATCGGCCGGGCTCGCCATCATCACGGCATGGGTGGTGCCGCCATAGGACAGCGCCACCGGCGTTTCCTCAGGCACCATGCGGTTGGCGACCGAGGTCCCGCTCGCCCGGCGGGCGAGGCGGGAGGTACTGGAGATAGCTGGGCGGTCGGTCATGGGCAGGACCTCTCCCTCCCCCTTGAGGGGAGGGTGGCCGCGAAGCGGCCGGGTGGGGTCGTCTCGGCAGTGCGCGACATCTTGATGGTGCCTCCTGAGGCGACCCCCTCTGTCGCCTTTGGCGACATCTCCCCCTCGATGGGGGAGAATATCAGGCGGCTGCCAGTCACTCCGCCGCTTCCATCCGGCCGGTGATGCGGCGGCTCTGGCGGGCCTGGTCGTTGTAGTCCTTCTGCCAGTCCGTCGGGCCGTTGGACGGCGCCACCTGCACCGCCGTCACCTTGTACTCCGGACAGTTGGTCGCCCAGTCCGAGAAGTCGGTGGTGATGACGTTTGCCTGCGTGTCCGGATGGTGGAAGGTGGTGTAGACCACGCCAGGCGACACGCGATCGGTGATCTGTGCCCTGAGCGTCGTCTGTCCGGCGCGGCTCTGCAGCCTCACCCAGTCGCCGTCGCGCAAACCGCGGTTCTCGGCATCGTGCGGATGGATCTCCAGGAGGTCCTCCGGATGCCAGGCGACGTTCTCGGTGCGGCGCGTCTGGGCGCCGACATTGTACTGGCTGAGGATGCGGCCGGTGGTCAGCAGCAGCGGGAAGCGCGGACCGGTCTTCTCATCCGTCGCCACATATTCGGTGCGGATGAACTTGCCCTTGCCGCGGACGAAGCCGCCGATATGCATGATCGGTGTACCCTCCGGCGCCTTCTCGTTGCAGGGCCACTGCACCGAGCCCAGCTTCTCCAGACGGTCGTAGGAGACGAAGGCGAAGGAGGGCGTGGTCTTGGCGATTTCGTCCATGATCTCGGACGGGTGCTGGTAATTCCAGTTCAGCCCCATCTCCTGGGCGAGCATCTGCGTCACCTCCCAGTCGGCGTAACCGTTCTTGGGGGTCATGACCTTGCGGACGCGGTTGATGCGGCGTTCGGCGTTGGTGAAGGTGCCGTCCTTCTCGAGGAAGGTCGAACCCGGCAGGAAGACATGGGCATAGTTGGCGGTCTCGTTCAGGAACAGATCCTGGACCACCACGCATTCCATCGCGGCGAGACCGGCCGAAACGTGGCTGGTGTCGGGATCGGACTGCAGGATGTCCTCGCCCTGGATGTAGATGCCCTTGAACGTGCCGTCGACGGCGGCGTCCAGCATGTTCGGGATGCGCAGGCCCGGCTCTTCGTCGAGCTTGACGCCCCACAGGCTGTCATATATGTCGCGCACCGCATCGCCGGAGATGTGGCGGTAGCCCGGCAATTCGTGCGGGAACGAGCCCATGTCGCACGAACCCTGCACGTTGTTCTGGCCGCGCAGCGGGTTCACGCCGACGCCGCGACGCCCGATGTTGCCGGTCATCATGGCGAGGTTGGCAATGCCGATGACGGTGGTCGAACCCTGGCTGTGTTCGGTAACGCCGAGGCCGTAGTAGATCGCGGCATTGCCGCCGGTGGCGTAGAGGCGGGCTGCACCGCGGATGGTCTCGGCCGGTACGCCGGAAATCTTCTCGACTTCTTCCGGGGCATGGCGCGGATCGGCGACGAACTCGATATAATCCTGGAATTCGGACCAGTCGCAGCGCTCGCGGATGAAGGCTTCGTTGAACAGGCCTTCGGTGACGATGACATGTGCCATCGCGGTGACGACCGCAACGTTGGTGCCCGGCTTGAGCGCGAGGTGATGGGCGGCCTCGATGTGAGGCGACTTGACCATCTCGGTGCGGCGCGGATCGATGACGATCAGCTTGGCGCCGGCGCGCAGGCGCTTCTTGAGGCGCGAGGCGAAGACCGGATGAGCCGCGGCCGGGTTGGCGCCGATGATCAGCGCAACGTCGGTGTGCTCGACGGAATCGAAGTCCTGCGTGCCGGCCGAAGTGCCGTAGGTCTGGCCGAGACCGTAGCCGGTCGGCGAGTGGCAGACGCGGGCGCAGGTGTCGACGTTGTTGTTGCGGAAGCCCTGGCGGATGATCTTCTGGACGAGGTAGGTTTCCTCGTTGGTGCAGCGCGACGAGGTGATGCCGCCGATGGCACCGCGGCCGTACTGGTACTGGATGCGGCGGAATTCCTTGACGGTGTGGGATATTGCCTCTTCCCAGCTCACTTCGCGCCACGGGTCGGTGATCTTCTCGCGGATCATCGGGTTGAGGATGCGTTCCCTGTGCGTGGCATAGCCATAGGCGAAGCGGCCCTTGACGCAAGAGTGGCCGCGGTTGGCCTTGCCGTCCTTCCACGGCACCATCCGGACGAGTTCCTCGCCGCGCATCTCGGCCTTGAACGAGCAGCCGACGCCGCAATAGGCGCAGGTGGTGACGACGGAGTGCTCGGGCTGGCCGATCTGGATGACCGACTTCTCCTGCAGCGTCGCCGTCGGGCAGGCCTGCACGCAGGCACCGCAGGACACGCACTCGCTGTCGATGAAGGCTTCCTGCATGCCGGCCGACACACGGCTGCCGAAGCCGCGGCCCTCGATCGTCAGTGCGAACGTGCCCTGGACCTCCTCGCAGGCCCGCACGCAGCGCGAGCAGACGATGCACTTGGCAGGATCGTAGGTGAAGTACGGGTTGGACTCGTCCTTCGCCATCCAGTTGAAGTTCTCGCCACCGTTGCGCTTGGCGAAGACGTGGTTGTCGCCGTCATAGCCGTAGCGAACGTCGCGCAGGCCGACTGCGCCCGCCATGTCCTGCAGTTCGCAGTCGCCGTTTGCAGCACAGGTCAGGCAGTCGAGCGGGTGGTCGGAGATATAGAGCTCCATGACACCCTTGCGGATGTCCTTGAGGCGGCTGGTCTGGGTATGGACCACCATGCCCGGCGTGACCGGCGTGGTGCACGAGGCAGGCGTGCCGGCGCGGCCCTCGATCTCCACCAGGCAGAGGCGGCAGGAGCCGAAGGCGTCGACCATGTCGGTTGCGCAGAGCTTCGGCACCTCGATGCCGGCCTCCATCGAAGCGCGCATGACCGAGGTGCCTTCCGGCACCGTGACTGTGAAGCCGTCGACAGTCAGCGTGACTTGCTTTTCGGACTTGGAAACGGGGGTGCCGAAGTCGATTTCGTGTACGAGACCCATGATGCTGTCTCCTATTCCGCTGCCTGAGCGACCGCTGCCGGCCGGAAATCTTCGGGGAAATGGTTGATGGCGCTCATCACCGGATAAGGTGTGAAGCCGCCAAGCGCGCAGAGCGAACCGAACTTCATCGTGTTGCAGAGATCGGTCACCAGTGCGAGCTGCTTTTCCGGCTCGATGTTCTGCTTCAGCTTGTCGAGCGTCTCGACACCGCGGGTCGAGCCGATGCGGCAGGGCGTGCACTTGCCGCAGCTCTCGATGGCGCAGAACTCCATGGCAAAGCGCGCCATCTTCAGCATGTCGGCGCTGTCGTCGAACACGGTGATGCCGGCGTGGCCGATCAGGCCGTCCTTGGCCGCGAAGGCCTCGTAGTCGAACGGCGTGTCGAACAGCGCGCGCGGGAAATAGGCGCCCAGCGGGCCGCCCACCTGAACCGCCTTCACCGGACGGCCGCTGCGCGTGCCGCCACCGATCTCGTCGACGATCTCGCCCAGCGTCAGGCCGAAGGCCACCTCGAACAGGCCGCCATGCTTGACGTTGCCGGCGATCTGGATCGGGATGGTGCCGCGCGAGCGGCCCATGCCGAAGTCCTTGTAGTACTGCGCGCCCTTGTCCATGACTACAGGCACGGAAGCGAGCGAGATCACGTTGTTGATGACCGTCGGCTTGCCGAACAGGCCCTCGATCGCCGGCAGCGGCGGCTTGGCGCGGACCACGCCGCGCTTGCCTTCGAGGCTGTTGAGCAGCGAGGTTTCCTCGCCGCAGACATAGGCGCCCGCACCCGAGCGAATCTCGATGTCGAAGCCCTGGGTTGCGCCCAGAACGCTCTTGCCCAGCACGCCGGCCTTCTTCGCCACCTCGACCGCCTTGGTCATCATGGCGATGGCATGCGGATACTCGGAGCGGATGTAGACGTAGCCCTTGGTGGCACCCGTCGCGAGGCCGGCGATCGCCATGCCCTCGATCAGGACGAAGGGGTCGCCTTCCATGATCATGCGGTCGGCGAAGGTCGCCGAGTCGCCCTCGTCGGCGTTGCAGACGATGTATTTCTGCTCGGCGGAGGTGTCGAGAACGGTCTTCCACTTGATGCCGGTCGGGAAGCCTGCGCCGCCGCGGCCGCGCAGGCCGGATTCGGTCCCCTGCTTGACGACGTCGGCGGGCGCCATCTTGACCGCGTTGCGCAGGCCGACGAGGCCGCCATGGGCCTCGTAGTCGGCGAGCGACAGCGGGTCGGTGATGCCGCAGCGGGCGAAGGTCAGGCGGGTCTGCTTGGCGAGGAAGGGAATCTTTTCCGGGTCGCCCAGCGACAGCTTGTGCTGGCCACCTGAAACCAGACCCGCGTCGAACAGCGAGGCGACGTCCTTGGCCGAGACCGGGCCATAGGCTGTGCGGCCGGATGCGGTCGCAACCTCGACCATCGGCTCCAGCCAGTACATGCCGCGCGAGCCGTTGCGGACGACCTTGGCGTCGATGCCGCGGGCAGCAATCTCTTTCTCGATCGCCTTGGCGACCTTGTCGGCGCCGAGCGCCAGCGCGCCGGAATCGCCGGGAACGTAGATCGTCACGCTCATGAGCGCACCTCCTCGGCGATCTCGTCGATCTTGTCGGCGTCGAGACGGCCGATCACCTCGCCGTCGAGCATGGCGGAGGGAGCGCAGGCGCAAAGACCGAGGCAATAGACCGGCTCGAGCGTCACCGCGCCGTCCTTGCTGGTTTCGTGGAAGCCGATGCCGAGCTTCTGCTTGACCTGTGCGGCGATGGCGTCGCTGCCCATCGATTGGCAGGCCTCCGCCTGGCACAGCTTCAGCACATGGCGGCCGGCGGGCTCCTTGCGGAAATCGTGGTAGAAGGTGACGACGCCGTGGACTTCGGCGCGCGACAGGTTCAGCGCGTCGGCGATGATCGGCAGGGTTTCCTGCGGCACATAGCCGAACTCTTCCTGCAGCCCATGCAGAATGGGGATAAGCGGACCCTCGAGGTCCTTCAGCTCGCTGATGACCGCTGCCGTCCTGGCTGCGAGTTCGGTACTTGCAGGCTGCATAACCACGCAGCGCCCTCCCTGACACTGGCACCTTCTCAGATGCAATTGCCCTATTGAACCCGATCCTGCGGACCTGAATCAATAAAGCTGTTTCGTCGCATGATAAAAATTTTCTATCGAGTGGACGAACAGGGGGGTTATTATAACTCCGATTTGCGGCGAAAATCGCCTGCCAGCGCCATGGCTTCGTCAAGCAGCGCCTGGACGAGCGTGGTGTTCGGATCGCGCTTCGCCACCACCAGTCCAACCGTGTGGCTCGCGTCCGGCTCGATGATCGGAATAGCCCGGATCGGCTCGGCAAAACCGAAGGTTTCCGCAAGGTTGAGCGGCATGATCGACGACCATTTGCCGGTCCGGATGTGGGAGAACAGCACGATCATCGAATTCGATTCGAGCGTGGGTCGCACCTGCACGCCGGCCTCGGCGAGATGCTGGTCGATGATGCGGCGGTTCTGCATGTCGGGCGTGAGCAGGCAGAGCGGCAATGTGCTCACTTCCTCCCAGGTGACCTTGTCGCGATCGGAGTATTCGTTGCCAGCGGCCGTGATCAACTGGTAGCGCTCGGCATAGAGCGGCACGCTCGTCACGCGTCCCAGCGGTTCGTTGTCGAGATAGGTGATTCCCGCGTCGATCTCGTAGTTGCCGAGCAGCGACAGCACCTCGATCGAGGTGCGCGACAGGATCGAGAAAGTGACGCCAGGGTGCTTGTCGCGGAACGGCGTGGTCAGTTGCGGTATCATGGCCAGCGCGGTCGGCACGGCGGCGATGCGGATGCGCCCCGACAGGCCGTGGCGGGCGGCGCGCATCTCCTCGCGCATGGCGCGGGTGTCGCCGACGATCCGCCGCGCCCATTCCAGCACTTGCCGACCCTCGGGCGTCAGGCCCTGGAAGCGCGATCCGCGTTGCACCAGCATCACCCCGAGGATGTCCTCGAGCTGCTTGATGCCGGCTGAAAGCGTCGGCTGGGTGACGCGGCATTCCTCGGCGGCGCGTCCAAAATGCTCTTCCCTGGCAAGGGCAATGAAGAATTCAAGCTTGTCGATCATCCTGCGAAGCTATCTGGAGCCGACAGCTTGCGCCAGACTGGTTGCTGAGTGTGTGCTTGGATTGCTTGCAGTTGGGGTTGGTGTTCGTCTCGGGTGATCTGCGATCTGCCCGATGCTGAAGCTTGGACCGGCTCTGGTATCACCGACATCGTGGCATGGATCCCCGACACTCTCCGCTCGCTTTGCTCGCTCACGAGGTCGAGGATGACGGAGGAGGGGGGCGCCAGATCCCAACAAGCTTCATCGCAGTGGCAATGATTCTGTCAGCCATGGCGGGTGGAGATCGGCGAGCCGAATC
>MEEF01000024.1 GCA_001724355.1 Mesorhizobium sp. SCN 65-20
CGATGCAGCCGCGCCGTTGGTGGCGGGCTTGGCAGTCGGAGCAGCGGCGACCGGAGCCGGCGCCGCGGCGGGAGCCGCCGCCTCGGCCTTCGGAGCCTCAGCCTTGGGGGCTGCGGCCGGCGCGCCGTTGCCGCCCTTGGCGGCGGCCGACGCATCCTCGCCGTCGGCGGCGAGGATTGCGATCAGCGCATTGACCTTGACGCCTTCGGTGCCGGCCGGAACGACGAGCTTGGCAACAGTGCCCTCGTCAACGGCTTCCACTTCCATCGTCGCCTTGTCGGTCTCGATCTCGGCGATCACGTCGCCGGGCGAAACCTTGTCGCCTTCCTTGACCAGCCACTTGGCGAGGTTGCCCTCTTCCATGGTCGGCGAAAGCGCGGGCATGGTGATGTTGATCGGCATGATGTCCTCCCGCCGTCAGCGATAAGTGACTGCTTTGACCGCCTCGACCACCTCGGCCACATTGGGCAGAGCCAGCTTTTCGAGATTGGCGGCATAGGGCATCGGCACATCCTTGCCGGCGATGGTGATGACAGGCGCATCGAGATGGTCGAAGGCGCGCTGCGACACCTGGTTGGCGATGAAATCGCCGACCGACGACTGCGGGAAGCCCTCTTCCACGACCACCAGCCTGTTGGTCTTCTTGACCGAGGCGATGATGGTGTCGAGATCCAGCGGACGGATGGTGCGCAGGTCGATGACCTCGGCGTCGATGCCCATGCCGCGCAGTTCAGCCTCGGCCTTGACCGCATAGGTCATGCCGATGCCGAAGGAGACAATGGTCACGTCCTTGCCCGGCTTGTGGATGCGCGCCTTGCCGATCGGCAGTACGAAATCGTCGAGCTTCGGCACGTCGAAGTGCTGGCCGTAGAGGATTTCGTTCTCAAGGAAGATGACCGGGTTCGGATCGCGGATGGCAGCCTTGAGCAGGCCCTTGGCGTCGGCAGCCGTGTAGGGCATGACGACCTTGAGGCCCGGAATGTGGCCGTACCATGCGGCGTAGCACTGCGAGTGCTGGGCAGCGACGCGGGCCGCAGCGCCGTTCGGGCCACGGAACACGATCGGCGCGCCCATCTGGCCGCCCGACATGTAGAGGGTCTTCGCCGCCGAATTGACGATCTGGTCGATCGCCTGCATGGCGAAGTTGAAGGTCATGAACTCGACGATCGGCTTGAGGCCGGCCATCGCAGCGCCGACGCCGACGCCGGCGAAGCCGTGCTCGGTGATCGGGGTGTCGACCACGCGGCGCGGGCCGAACTCCTGCAGCAAGCCTTGCGTGATCTTGTAGGCGCCCTGGTACTCGGCGACTTCCTCACCCATGATGAAGACGTCGGCGTCGCGGCGCATTTCCTCGGCCATCGCGTCGCGAAGCGCTTCGCGGACAGTCATCGACACCATCTCGGTGCCGGCAGGGATGTCCGGATCGGCAGCAACTTCGGTCTTGGGTGCGGCGGCGACAGGTGCGGCAGCCTCGCTCTTGGCGGGCGCCGGAGCAGCCTCGGCGGCAGCTGCCTCGGCCTTGACTGGCGCGGCAGCCTTGCCAATGTCGGCTGCGCTTTCGCCATCCTGCAGCAGGACCGCGATCGGCGTGTTGACCTTGACGCCTTCGGTGCCGGCATCGATCAGGATCTTGCCAAGCGTGCCTTCATCGACGGCTTCGACTTCCATCGTCGCCTTATCGGTCTCGATCTCGGCGATCACGTCGCCGGCGACGATCTTGTCGCCTTCCTTCTTGAGCCACTTGGACAGATTGCCCTCTTCCATCGTCGGAGAGAGCGCAGGCATGAGAATTTCGATCGGCATCTTTCGCCCTCCCTTAGATCACGATGTCGGTCCAGAGCTCGGAGACATCCGGCTCGGGATCGGTCTGGGCGAAATCAGCGGCGTCGGCCACGACATCGCGAACGTCCTTGTCGATGGCCTTGAGTTCGTCCTCGCTTGCCCACTTCTTGGCGAGCATGCGCGCCTTTACCTGTTCGATCGGATCGTGCTCGGAGCGCATCTTCTGCACTTCGTCCTTCGAGCGGTACTTGGCCGGATCGGACATGGAGTGGCCGCGATAGCGGTAGGTCTCCATCTCGAGGATGATCGGGCCATTGCCCGAACGGCACCAGTCGGTGGCCAGGTCGCCGGCGGCCTTGACCGCGCGAACGTCCATGCCGTCGACCTTGATGCCCGGAATCTTGAAGGAGACGCCGCGCTGCGAGAAATCCGTCTCGGCCGAAGCGCGCGTGACGGCGGTGCCCATGGCGTAGCGATTGTTCTCGATGACGTAGATCACCGGCAGCTTCCACAGCGCTGCCATGTTGAAGCTCTCGTAGACCTGGCCCTGGTTGGCCGCACCGTCGCCGAAATAGGTCAGGCTGACATTGGGGTTCTCGCGGTAGCGGTTGGCGAAGGCCAGGCCCGTGCCGAGCGAAACCTGCGCGCCGACGATGCCGTGGCCGCCGTAGAAGTGCTTCTCCTTGGAGAACATGTGCATCGAGCCGCCCTTGCCTTTCGACAAGCCGCCGCGACGCCCGGTCAACTCGGCCATCACACCGCGCGCCGAAAGGCCCATGGCAAGCATGTGGCCGTGGTCGCGATAGGCGGTGATCATCTGGTCGCCTTCGATCAGCGACATCTGCAGGCCGGTGACGACCGCTTCCTGTCCGATATAGAGGTGGCAGAAGCCGCCGATGAAGCCCATGCCATAGAGCTGGCCGGCCTTTTCCTCGAAGCGGCGGATGAGCAGCATCTCGCGGTAGGCGGAGAGCTCCTGCTCTTTCGTGAAATCAACCGGTTTTGGCGTTACCGGACCTGATTGTGATCGTGTGTCGGATTTGGTTCTGGCGGGCGCTTTTTTAGCGGCGGTGGCCATGCATCACTCCCTAGTGGCGTCTCTTTTCGGACATTCGAGGAGATCACGCATGTTCCCCTCTCCATGCCAAAACGCTAGCACGTAGAGTAACCTTGCGCCATGCGGAAAAATGCATAGCAGTTATGCGGTTAAGAGCCTAAATTTGTTGAATTTCTTCTTGATTAACTTGATTTCAGTTAATCGAACCATCGGGCGCGCGCATGATCGTCAGCTCGTCCGCATGGGAGACATTGAGCGCCTTGCGCGCCTGCTCGTCAAGCATATCCTTCTCGAGACTGCCGTCGTGCAGCATCTGCACCCGCCGCTCGATCTCCAGGCGCTGCGACTTGATCGTATCGAGGCGAGACTGCAATTCCTTGGCCTGGGCCTCGTAGCGGTACTTCGAATAGATGCCGAATTCGCCGTGATAGGCGTGGAAGCCGAAATAGCTGAGGAAGATCGCGGCAAGCGACGGGACGATCAGGCGCCCGGTATTTCTCTGCTTGTGATGGCGTGTCCACATGGCCCGTCCCTCTTCCCCGTCCTTGTCGCTCGATTGTGCTTAATGGACGGTTACGAGCACCGGCCGGGCGGCGGCCAGAAATGAAAAAGGCGGGAAATTTCCCGCCTTTCTCCAATCAATGTCGAGCTGCCGTTCAGCCGCGCAGGATCGACCTGCCAGCGTAGCGCGCCTGCTGGCCGAGCTCTTCCTCAATGCGGATGAGCTGGTTGTACTTGGCGGTGCGGTCCGAACGGGCCAGCGAGCCGGTCTTGATCTGGCCGCAGTTGGTCGCGACCGCGAGGTCGGCGATGGTCGAGTCCTCCGTCTCGCCCGAGCGGTGCGACATAACGGCGGTGTAGCTCGCCTTGTGCGCGGTCTCGACGGCGTCGAGCGTCTCGGTCAGCGAGCCGATCTGGTTGACCTTGACCAGGATCGAATTGGCGACGCCCATCTTGATGCCGTCGCGCAGGCGCGCCGAGTTGGTGACGAACAGGTCGTCGCCGACCAGCTGCACCTTGTCGCCGCAGATGTCGGTCAGGTACTTCCAGCCTTCCCAGTCGTCCTCGGCCATGCCGTCCTCGATCGAGATGATCGGGTAGTCGGCGGCGAGCTTGGCCAGGTACTTGGCCTGTGCCTTGGGATCGCGAGTCTTCTTCTCGCCTTCATAGACATAGGCGCCGTTCTTGAAAAACTCGGTCGCGGCGCAGTCGAGCGCCAGCGCAACGTCCTCGCCGGGCTTGAAGCCGGCCTTCTCGATCGAGGCCATGACGAAGTCGAGCGCAGCCTGCGCGCTCTTGAGGTTCGGGGCGAAGCCGCCCTCGTCGCCGACATTGGTGTTGTGCCCGGCTTCCTTGAGACCCTTCTTCAGGGTGTGGAAGATCTCCGAGCCCCAGCGCACCGCGTCACGCAGCGTCGGCGCGCCGATCGGCATGATCATGAATTCCTGGAAGTCGATCGGGTTGTCAGCATGGGCGCCGCCGTTGATGATGTTCATCATCGGAACAGGCAGGACGCGGGCGTTCGGGCCGCCGACGTAGCGATAGAGCGGCAGGCCGGAGGCCTCTGCGGCAGCCTTGGCGACGGCGAGCGACACGCCGAGGATGGCGTTTGCGCCGAGGCGGCTCTTGTTGGGCGTGCCGTCCAGTTCGATCATCGTCTGGTCGATGTGGATCTGGTTCTCGGCCTCCATGCCGCCGATCGCCTCGAACAGTTCGCCGTTGACGGCCTCTACAGCGCGCTCGACGCCCTTGCCGAGATAGCGCGGGCCGCCGTCGCGCAGCTCGACCGCCTCATGAGCGCCCGTGGACGCACCGGACGGGACTGCGGCGCGGCCCATCGAGCCGTCTTCGAGAACCACGTCCACCTCGACGGTTGGATTGCCGCGGCTGTCGAGAATCTCGCGGCCGACGATATCGATGATTGCTGTCATGTGAGGCATCCCCGGGAGCTGATCGCAGAAAGGATCGGTTGGATTTCCGCGCCCGTCTTAGCCAAAGCAGAGGAAAAGGCAATCGTGGCGGTCGAAATTCACCCAGCGTCAGGCGCACGATTCACTTTCGGCGATGCCCTGACATCATAATTCATCTTAACAGGCAGGCATCGGCCAACACTTTCGGGTAAGTTCGCTGCGCGCGGGGCGAAACAGAGGGAGTTTCGCCATGTCCGAGTTGAGTGGTATCCTGAGTTTGTTCTTCATCGCCGCGGCGTTCCTGACTTCCTGTGACAGCCAACCGCCCCCTCAGGGGTCGTCCCAGGTGCGGATCATCCCGAGTACGAATTAACTGCAGCGCTGAATGGAAAAGCCCCGCATTTCGCGGGGCTTTTCATGTCCAGTGCACGTGTCGGTCAGTGCCAGTAGGGTTCGACCCTGTAATGGGCGAACGACGCGTCGCGCGCCATTCTGCCATCGTCTTCCGTCAGTTCGCTGACCGAATAGGCTGGCGCCGCCTTCAACTGCTCGGCGGAGAACGGGACGACATAGCCACCGCGGCTCTTGTCGTAGTCGAGAACCGACCAGGGAATCGCGTGGTACTTCTCGCCGATGCCCAGGAAACCGCCGAAGCCGACCACCGCGAACATGATGCCGTTGGACGTCTTGTCGAGCATGACGTCTTCGATGGTGCCGATGGTCTCGCCGGCGGCATTGTAGACATTGGTCCCAATAACCCGCGACGCGGGAATGGCTTCGGTATGTCCGGTTGCAGTGGTCATCTTCCTGCTCCTCGTTGTCCAGGGGTGCAGGGTTAACGACGCCCCGGCGGGCAGGTTCCGAAGTTTCCTCCGTGCGACGGGCGCTGCCGTCAGTCCATGAGGATGAACGTCACCTTCATGTTGACCCGATAGGCGACGATCTTGCCGTTCTCCACGATGACCTTTTGCTCCTGGATCCAGGCACCTTCCACATTCTTCAGCGTCTTGGAGGCGCGCGCGACGCCTTCCTCGATCGCGTCCTTGAAACTCTTGGTCGACGATGCGGTGATTTCCGTAACGCGGGCAACAGACATGGAGACCCTCCTGCTGAAATGCTCAGTCACGGAGGAAAGCCTACGCCCGGCCTAGGCCGGGCTCAAGCTGGAGTTGTGCTGGCGCGCCGCCGCCCGGGACCGGCAGCGCCTAGGCCTTGGCGATCCTGTCGAACGCCATCAGGCGCTCGAGCAGCGCCGGCATGTCCTTGAACGGAACCATGTTGGGGCCATCGGAGGACGTCGAATTGTCGGGGTCCTCGTGGGTTTCGATGAAGACGCCGGCCACACCGACGGCGACCGCCGCGCGCGCCAGCGTTTCGACGAAGCGGCGCTCGCCGCCCGACGTAGCGCCCAGGCCGCCGGGCTGCTGGACCGAATGTGTAGCGTCGAAGATCACCGGCGCGCCCATGTCGGCCATGATCGGCAGCGCACGCATGTCGGATACCAGCGTGTTGTAGCCGAAGGAAGCACCGCGCTCGGTCACCAGCACGTTGGGATTGCCCGAGCCGGTCACCTTGGCGATGACGTTCTTCATGTCCCACGGCGCCAGGAACTGGCCCTTCTTGACGTTGATGACCCTGCCGGTCTTGGCGGCGGCGACGAGCAGGTCGGTCTGGCGGCTGAGGAAGGCCGGGATCTGCAACACGTCGACCACTTCGCCGACGATCGCGCACTGTTCTTCGGTGTGGACGTCGGTGATCACGGTGACACCGAGCTCCTTGCGCAGGTCGGCAAAGACCGGCAGCGCCGCATCGAGGCCGGCGCCGCGCGTGCTCGACAGCGAGCTGCGATTGGCCTTGTCGAAACTCGATTTGTAGACGAAGCCCATGCCGAGCTTCTGCGTCAGCTCCTTCAGCTTGCCGGCCATGTCGAAGGCATGCTGGCGCGATTCGAACTGGCACGGGCCAGCGATCAGCGACAGCGGTGCGTCGTTGGCAAACAGGGTCTTGCCCACTGAGACGGTGGCGTTCGGCTTGGTCATTTCTGGTCCTCGAATATGAAGGCAGCACCCTGCCCCGGCGCTGGCGGAATCACCAGCCGATGGCCGTCTAGATCGTATTCGATGCCGCGCTCTGCAAGGAGCGCGCGCAGCTTTACGAGATCGCCGACGGCGAAAACGATGGCATCGAGCCGGATGTGGTCGCTCCCGGCCTCCGCTCGAATCGTGAAATCCGCATTTGCGAGCGGCACCTTTGCTCCACCGGATACGATGTCTGCTTCGCTGCGCGCGACGATCGACAGGAAGGCCGCGGCCGAGGCGGCGTCGCCGGCCCTGGCCTGGATTGCGACCACTCGGTTCACGCCGTTGGGATGCAGCTGCAATGCGCTTCGGTCGACCTTGGGCGCATTGGCGCGCTCGCAGGCAAAGAAGAACGCATCGCTTGCATTTCCCGGCTCGGCCGCGAAAGCGAGCCGGAACGATGCGACATCGGCGCGCCCACGGGCATCGACGAAGGGTCGTGAGAAATCGAGCCGCGGACCGGCAGAGACGCGAGCCTCGACATACTCGCGATGGTCGGCATCGGCGTCGTCGGAGGCGAAGACGACTGCGGAAAAGCCCTCGTCGCCGTGAGCGGCGCGAAACGACCGGTCGCGCGCTACGAAGACGTTTTCGTCCGCCACCGCCTTGTCGGCAGCCCGAACATCGCCCACCGACAGCGGCTCCAGGAAGGTTCCATCGGCGAGACAGATGCAGCAATTGACCGTGCCAAAGGGATGAACGCCCTCTGGCGCCACGGTGAAGCCGAGTGCCGACAGCCGCTCGCGCGCGACCGAAAGGCTGGCGGTCGGCAGAACCACGTGATCGAGGGCGCGCGGCCCGTTCCGGACGGTTTCGGTCATCGGCAAGCGCTCTGCCTCAAATCCGTGCCTTGCGCAAGGCGAAGCGCCTCAAAGCCCCGCCACCATGTCGCCCAGCCGGCGAACGGTATTCCAGTTACGGGAGGTACCAATGCCGCCTGCCCGCTTCGGCGTCAGCGCACCGAGCAGGCGCGACGTTCCGGCGCTACGGGAAAAATGCAGCCAGATGTCGCCGTCGATGGTCACAAGCTTCTCGTCGGCCGCCACATAGGGGCGCAGCCGGTCGACGACGTCAGGTGTCACGGGCTCGCGCATCACCCGCACTGCCACCTGGTCGGGCTCGCGCTTCGCCTCCTCGGCAAATGGATTGGCCGCAACCAGCTTCATCCAGCCGGCCGCGTCCCTGACGATGATGTCGACATGCTTGCCGAACTTCTTTGCGAACGCCGCCTCGAGGTCGCGTTCGAGCTCGGGGATCAAACTGTCGGCCTCGAAGACAAGGTTTCCGGTCGCGACCAGCGTGCGCGGATTGGCCAGGCCGAGATCGCTGGCCATGTCGCGCAGGTCTGACATGACCACCCGCCGGCCGGGTGCGAGAACGATGCTGTAGAGGAGCGCGACGTAGGTGGTCATGCGGGATGCCACCCGGGGAGAAAAATGCGCGCCGGCGTGTTCACGTCGGCGCACATGGGTATCAGACCAGCCGGCTCTGCTCGACGGCGGCTTCGATGAAGCTCGCGAACAGCGGATGCGGCTCGAGCGGACGGCTCTTCAGTTCCGGATGGTACTGCACGCCGATGAACCACGGATGGTCGGGATATTCGACCGTCTCGGGCAGCACGCCATCGGGCGACATGCCGGCGAAGACCAGGCCGCACTCTTCCAGCCGCTCCTTGTAGTCGATGTTGACTTCGTAGCGGTGGCGATGGCGCTCAGAGATATCGGTGTCGCCGTAGATCTCCGCGATCTTCGAACCTTCGGTCAGGCGCGCGTCATAGGCGCCGAGGCGCATCGTGCCGCCGAGATCGCCTGTGGCCCTACGCTTCTCGAGCATGTTGCCCTTGAGCCACTCGGTCATCAGGCCGACGACCGGCTCGTCGGTCGGGCCGAACTCGGTCGACGAGGCCTTCTCGACGCCTGCGAGCGAGCGGGCGGCCTCGATGCAGGCCATCTGCATGCCGAAGCAGATGCCGAAGTACGGCACCTTGCGTTCGCGGGCGAACTTGGCAGCCAGGATCTTGCCTTCCGAACCACGCTCGCCGAAGCCGCCGGGCACCAGGATGCCGTGGACCTTTTCGAGGAACGGTGCGGGGTCTTCCTTCTCGAAGATCTCGCTTTCGATCCAGTCGAGCTTGACCTTGACGTTGTTGGCCAGGCCGCCATGCGACAGCGCCTCGATCAGCGACTTGTAGGCGTCCTTGAGGCCGGTGTACTTGCCGACCACCGCGATGGTGACCTCGCCTTCCGGATTGTGGATCAGCTGCGAGACGTTCTGCCAAGCGTCGAGACGCGGCTTGGGGGCCGGGTCGATGCCGAAGGCGGCCAGCACTTCCGAATCCAGGCCTTCCTTATGGTAGGCGAGCGGCACGTCGTAGATGTGGCCGACGTCGAGCGCCTGGATGACCGCCGATTCGCGCACGTTGCAGAACAGCGACAGCTTGCGGCGCTCTTCCTTGGGAATGTTGCGGTCGGCACGGACCAGCAGGATGTCGGGAGCGATGCCGATTGAACGAAGTTCCTTGACGGAGTGCTGGGTCGGCTTGGTCTTGAGTTCGCCGGCCGTCGGAATGTACGGCATCAGCGTTAGGTGGACATATACCGCATTGTTGCGCGGCAGATCGTTGCCCAACTGGCGGATGGCCTCGAGGAACGGCATGGCCTCGATGTCACCCACCGTGCCGCCGATCTCGCAGAGCACGAAATCGTACTCTTCGTTGCCGTCCAGGATGAAGTTCTTGATCTCGTCGGTGACGTGCGGAATGACCTGCACGGTTGCGCCGAGATAGTCGCCGCGCCGCTCGCGTTCGATGATGTTCTTGTAGATGCGGCCGGTTGTGATGTTGTCGCTCTGGTTTGCGGAACGCCCGGTGAAGCGTTCGTAGTGACCGAGATCGAGATCGGTTTCCGCCCCGTCGTCCGTCACGAAGACCTCACCATGCTGGTAAGGCGACATCGTTCCGGGATCGACGTTCAGATACGGATCGAGTTTACGGATGCGCACGCGATATCCGCGTGCTTGCAGAAGAGCCCCGAGGGCTGCTGCGGCTATGCCTTTTCCAAGGGAAGAGACCACGCCGCCGGTGATGAAAACATATCGCGCCATGGGAGTCATCGCTTAACGCGGCCAAATCGATTCCGCCAGAGAAAAATCCGCCGCGTCGGACTTTTCCCTATCTGGCTGTTCAGTATTGCTGCCGGATAGGCGCGCAAACAAAAAGGCCGGCGTGACCGCCGGCCAACTTCGTGCGTTATAAAAACGCTTTACATGACGATGACTTCAGAGCCCATCTTCACGCGATTGTACAGGTCCATGACATGGTCATTGACCATGCGGAAGCAACCGTTGGAAGCGTTGGTGCCGATCGTCTGCGGCTGGTTGGTACCATGGATACGGATATGGGTATCCTTCTTGCCCTGGTAAAGGTAGATGGCGCGCGAGCCAAGCGGATTGTCCGGACCGCCGTTCATGCCGTCCTTGTACTGGCCGTATTTCTGCGGCTCGCGCTCCTGCATTTCCTTGGTCGGAATCCAGCGCGGCCATTCCTGCTTGTCACCGATGGTGGCCTTGCCCTTGAATTCGAGGCCCTCGCGGCCCACCGCGATCGCATAGCGGCGCGCGGTGCTCGACGATTCGACCAGATAGAGGAAACGGGCGCTGGTATCGACCACGATCTGGCCGCGCTCATAGCCCGAGAACGCAACTTCCTGGGGCTCGAATTCCGACTTCACCTTGAACTGCTTCTTCGACTGCCGGTCCTGCAGCACGGCATCGAGGGCACGCGTCTGCGGCAGCAGGCTCGGCTGCGCAGCAATGTCGCCCCCGAAAATGCCGGCGAGTAGTCCCGCCTTCTTCGGCTGAGCCGGGTTTTCGCTGCGCAACTCACCGCTGTTGCCCGTGGCCGCGACCTGCATCATATCAGGTGCCATCGGCTCGATGGGCTGCATTGCGGCAAGCGGCTGAAGCGTGCGCTTGGCCTCGGCAACCGGCTTTGCCACCGGCGCGGCCGATGCCACCTGCGTATTGGCCTTCTCCGCCTTTTTCAGCCGGGCGAGTTCGCGCGCCTTGTCGGCCTTCTCCTTGGCAGCCTCACGCATCGCCATCTTCTTGGCTTCGAGCATCTTCAGGCGAGCGACTTCCCTGTCAGCCTTGATCTTGGCTTCCAGCTCATTGATCCGGGCCAGGTCGGCGTCGGTGGGCTTCTTTTTCTTCTTGAGCTGCTTCAGTTCGGCAGCGTCGCTCTTGGCAGCGACAGCAATCACGTCACTTGCAACCCCAGGCTGCGGCGGCGCGACCGTGCCGGCGGGAGTGGCGGCAAAGGCGGTCGAGCCCAAAAGGGAGACACAAATACCAGCAAGGATTATGCGGCGGAGCTGCATGGCGAAGGATCCCGAACGTTCAACGCTAATAGTTGCGCGGCAACGCGCGGTGCCCCCGAGGCTCCCGTCCACTCGCCGCGGCACTCCTATAATCGATTAGCCGGAGTCGCCTCAAGTGAGGCAGCTCCGGCCGCAAGCATGATTCTGGGTTATTGAGCGGCATTTGCCGCAACTGTGTTCAAACAACAACAGGTTGCGGCAATACTATCGCCTTACTGGTTCGGAACCTGCGGCGTTGCCGGGGCCGGCGCGGTGCCCGAAGCCGGCTGTTCCGTGCCACCAGACGCGGCCGGCGCAGTGGCCGGAGCCGGAGCGGCAGGCTGAGTCGTCGCGGGAGTTGTGGTATCCGATGCCGGCGCGGGCGGGGTCGATCCGCCGAGCTGGTTGAGGATACCGCCGCTGCCGGTCGAGCCGCCCTGCGTGGTCGGGGTACGGTCTAGGATGTCGGTCGCCTTCTCGCCATAGCGCGCCATGATCGACAGGGTGAGCGAGGTCACGAAGAAGGCCGCCGCCAGGATGGCAGTCGCGCGCGTCAGTGCGTTCGCCGCGCCGCGAGCCGTCATGAAGCCCGAGCCGCCGCCGATGCCGAGGCCGCCGCCCTCCGAGCGCTGCAGAAGCACCACGCCGACGAGCGCGAGCACGACCATCAGGTGGACGACGATAACGATGGTTTCCATAGTGCTTCCTGGGATCTTTCCTGGCGGGATTGTGCCGGCACGCGGTCGCGCCCGGCATTCCGGAGGCGGCTCAATACAATGCTTTCATGGCATTTCCAAGCCCGCCGCCCGAATATGGGCCTGCTCGCCGTCATTGCAACGGCGAGCAGCGCCCAATTCACATCATGCGATAGGCTTCGGCGATGCCGAGGAAGTCGGCCGCCTTGAGACTCGCGCCGCCCACCAGCGCACCGTCGACATTGGCCACCGCGAGCAGTTCGGCCGCATTCGAAGGCTTGACCGAGCCGCCGTAGAGGATTCGCATCTTGGCGGCGGACTGTCCGAGAAGTTCGCTCAGCCGGGCGCGAATGTGCGCGTGAGCCTCTGCGACATCCCCCAGGGTCGGCGTCAGGCCCGTCCCGATCGCCCAGACAGGCTCATAGGCGATCACGGTGTTGGCGGCTGTCGCCGTGGTGGGCACCGAACCGGCGATCTGGCGCGACAGGACAGAAAGCGTGGCTCCCGCCTCGCGCTCGGCGCGGGTCTCGCCGATGCAGACGATGGCGACCAAACCTGACCGCCAGGCAGCTTCCGCTTTTGCGCGCACGACCTCGTCGCTCTCGCCGTGGTCGGTCCTCCGCTCGGAGTGGCCGACGATCACATGGCTCGCACCCGCATCCTTCAGCATCTCGGCGGAAATGTCGCCGGTATGGGCGCCGCTCTCCTTGGCATGGCAATCCTGGCCGCCCGCCTTGACCGGCGTGCGGTGCAGAATCTCGGCCGCCCGCGACAAAAGCGTCGCCGGAACGCACAGCAGCGCCTCGGTCTCGGCGTCGAGACCGCCCATGAAGCCGCTGGCTATGCCCCGCAACTCGTTGAGCGACGCGCTCGTGCCGTTCATTTTCCAATTGCCGGCAACGAGTGGGCGGATACCTGGAGTCATGTGCTCTTCCCTCGAAATCGAACTTCGCTCGGGCACCCTCACTACCAAAATCAAGCCACAAAGCAATCGACAGTGGCGCCGAAGGGCGCTATTGCGCTTCGTTCATACTAGGCGTCGAGGACGCCCGAAGACCGGAACGGAACATGCTCGAGACGCTTAGAAGTGCTGCCGGAACCTGGGTTGCGAAACTCCTGCTGCTGTTGCTCGTGGTGAGCTTCGCGATTTGGGGCATCTCAGGCTCGATGCTCGGCGGTTTCGGCGGCGACAAGGTCGTCACGGCCGGGGGCACCACTGTTTCCGGCGTCGAATATCGCCTCGCCTACGACCGGCAGATCAGCCTGCTCTCCCAGCAATTCGGTCAGCGCCTGACGCGCGAGCAGGCCACGGCGCTCGGCATCGACAACCAGGTTCTGGCCCAACTCGTGGCCGGTGCGGTGCTCGACGAGCAGGCCCGCAAGCTCGGCCTCGGCCTGTCCAAGGACAGCCTGGCGCAGCTCACCTGGGACGATCCCGCCTTCCAGGGACCCGACGGCCAGTTCAACCGCCAGGCCTTTGACTTCGTGCTTCGCCAGATCGGCATGCGCCCTGAGGACTACCTGCAGAACCGCGCCCAGGTTGCGGTGCGCCAGCAGATCGTCGAGGCGGTTTCCGACGGGATGAAGGCTCCCGACACCTTCCTGCGCGCCGTCGCGCTCTATCGCGGCGAAGACCGCACGATCGACTACCTCGCCTTGCCGAAGTCGCTGGTGGAGCCGATCGCCGCTCCGTCCGACGACGTGCTGAAGGCATGGTTCGAGGAAAACAAGAAGAACTACGGCGCGCCCGAGTACCGGAAGCTGAGCTACGTCAAGCTTGAGCCCGAGGACATCATCGACGTCGGTTCGGTGACCGACGAGCAGGTCCGCCAGGACTACGAGAAGAACAGCTCGCATTTCACGACGCCGGAAACGCGCAAGATCGACCAGTTGGTCTTCCCGAGCGCCGACGCCGCAAAAGCCGCCTCTGACGAGATCAAGGCAGGCGCCACCTTCGAAAAGATCATGGCCGACCAGAACAAGACTGCGGTCGATGTTGCCCTCGGTACGCTTGCCAAGGACAAGGTGGGCGACAAGGCCGTTGCCGATGCTGCATTCGCGCTGCAGGCCAACCAGGTGAGCGATGTCATCCAGGGCGCATTCGGCCCGTTGCTGATCCGCGTCAGCGAGATCACTCCGGCGAAGACCAAGGCGCTCGACGAGGTGAAGGACCAGATCCGCAACGAACTCGCCTTGGCAGAGGCCAACCGCATCCTGCTGGACGTGCACGACTCCTACGAGGATGCACGCGCAGGCGGCGAGTCGATGCAGGCGGCGGCCGAAAAGCTCAAGCTGAAGATGGTCACCATCGATGCGATCGACCGTGCCGGCCAACGGCCCGACGAAAGCGTCGTCGACGGCCTGCCCGAGTCGCGCCAGTTGATCGAGGCGGCCTTCGAAGCCGAGGCAGGCATCGAGAACCAGCCACTGAACACCGGAACCAACGGCTTCGTCTTCTATGAAGTGGAAGGCATCACGCCGGCGCGCGAACGCACCCTCGACGAAGTGCGCGCCAAGGTGGTGACCGACTGGACCGCAGCGGAAGCCACGAAGCGATTGAACGAGAAGGCCGTAGAGCTGGAAAAGCGCCTCAAGGACGGCACCGCCATGGACGTCCTTGCCACCGAGCTGAAGCTCGAAAAGCAGACGAAGCGCGGCCTCAAGCGCGAAGCCGACGACGCCGACTTCGGCCGCGAAGGCGCTGCCGCGATGTTCGCCATGGGCCAGGGAGGCACGGGCGTCATCGCGTCGCCAACCGGAGACGCACAGATCCTGTTCAAGGTCGCCGAGGTCTTCGAGCCGGCGGGCGCCGACGCATCCGCAGTGCCCGAGGACGCGCAGAGGACCTTCGCCCAGGGCATTTCCGACGACCTGCTCGACCAGCTCGTCGCCCAGTTGCAGGGCGAGTATCAGGTCAAGGTCGATCAGGGCGCGATCACCCGTGCGCTCGCGGTGGGCATGCCATGAGCGCGCTGAAGCCGCACATCGCTAAGGTCGCGACGGGAGCGTCCCTCACCTTCGACGAGGCCCGCGAGGCCTTCGACATCATCATGTCGGGCGAAGCCACGCCCGGCCAGATCGGTGGCTTCCTGATGGCACTGCGCGTTCGCGGCGAAACCGTGAGCGAGATTTCGGGCGCGGTCGCCACCATGCGTGACAAGATGCTGCGCGTCGAGGCACCGGCGGACGCCGTCGATATCGTCGGCACGGGCGGCGACGGCTCGCACAGCGTCAACATTTCCACCGCCTCGGCCTTCGTCATCGCCGGGGCCGGAGTTCCGGTCGCCAAGCACGGCAACCGAGGACTGTCGTCGCTGACGGGTGCCGCTGACGTGCTGACGGCGCTTGGCGTCAACATCGAGCTTGCCCCCGACGCGATCGGCCGCTGCATCCATCAAGCCGGCGTCGGCTTCATGTTCGCACCAGCACACCACCCGGCCATGAAGCATGTGGGTGCGACGCGTGTCGAACTCGGCACCCGCACCATCTTCAACCTGCTGGGGCCCCTGTCCAATCCGGCCGGCGTGAACCGGCAACTGGTCGGCGTGTTCTCGCCCGAATGGGTCGAGCCCGTCGCCGAGACGTTGAAGGAACTCGGCGCCGAGAGCGCCTGGGTCGTGCATGGCGACGGCTACGACGAGATCACGACCACTGGCGAGACCAAGGTTTCCGCCCTGTCCGGCGGCAAGATCAGCAACTTCACGCTTTCGCCCGAACTGGTCGGCCTCGCCCGCCACACCCGCGAAGAGCTGCGCGGCGGCGATTCCGCATACAATGCGGCCGCCTTGCGCGCGGTCTTGGATGGCGCTGCGGGAGCCTATCGCGACACCGTGCTGATGAACGCCGGCGCGGGCCTGGTCGTCGCAGGCAAGGTCACTGACATCGGCGAAGGCATCGCCCTCGCCGCGCAGTCGATCGACAGCGGCAGTGCGCGCGGCGTGTTCGACCGGCTCGTTGCAGTGTCGAACGGGTAACGACATGGCAGACATCCTGCGCCGCATCGAGACCTACAAGCGCGACGAGATCGCCGCCGCGAAGGCACGCGTTCCGCTCGACGAACTCAAGGCGCAGGCTCGCGACGCGGGCTCTCCGCGCGGCTTCCTGGCAGCGCTTGAGGCGAAACACCGCGCCGGACGCTTCGGATTGATCGCGGAGATCAAGAAAGCCAGCCCGTCCAAGGGGCTCATCCGCCCCGACTTCGACCCGCCGGCGCTTGCCCGCGCCTATGCGGAAGGTGGCGCCGCGTGCCTTTCGGTGCTGACCGACACGCCCTCCTTCCAAGGCGCACCAGAGTTCCTCACGGCGGCACGCCAGGCCTGTCCCCTGCCCGCCCTGCGCAAGGATTTCATGTTCGAGACCTACCAGGTGCATGAAGCGCGTGCCTGGGGCGCGGACGCGATCCTCATCATCATGGCGAGCGTCAGCGACGACGACGCAAAGCGCCTAGAGAATGCGGCCTTCGAACTTGGCATGGACGCCCTGATCGAAGTGCATGAGGAGGCCGAGATGGAGCGCGCGCTGCGGCTCGAGTCGCGCCTGCTCGGCATCAACAACCGCAACCTGCGCACCTTCGAGGTGAGCCTCGAAACCTCCGAGCGCCTGGCGCCGATGGTCCCTTCGGACCGGCTGCTGGTGGGCGAAAGCGGCATCTTCACGCATGGCGACTGCCTGCGGCTCCAGCGTTCTGGCATCGGCAGCTTCCTCGTCGGCGAGAGCCTGATGCGGCAGGCCGACGTTTCCGCGGCCACCCGGGCACTGCTCGAAGGCACGCCCATCTCCGCGAGCGCCTGACATGACTTCAAGCCTCACCCACATCGATGCGACGGGCGAGGCCAACATGGTCGACGTCGGTGACAAGGCCGAAACGACCCGGACCGCCATCGCCGAGGGCCTGGTGACGATGCGCCCCGAGACACTCGAGCTGATACTCTCGGGCAATGCCAAGAAAGGCGACGTGCTCGGAACGGCGCGGATAGCCGGCATCATGGCGGCCAAGCGCACGCACGAACTGGTTCCTCTCTGCCATCCGCTGCTTTTGACGAAGGTCTCCGTCGAAATCGAGCCGGATGCTTCACTGCCCGGCCTCCGGGTTACGGCACTTGCCCGCGTAACCGGCAAGACCGGCGTCGAGATGGAGGCGCTCACCGCCGCCTCGGTCGCCTGCCTGACCATCTACGACATGGCCAAGGCCGCCGACCGCGGCATGGTCATCTCCGGCATCCGCGTAATCGAAAAGACCGGCGGCAAGTCGGGCGACTACAAGGCGACTGACTAGATGGCACTGCTCCCGGTCGACGAAGCTCTGGAACGCCTGCTGGACGGCGCCGCCCCTTCAGGTACCGAGCAGGTCGGTCTTTCCGAAGCATTCGGCCGCATCCTGGGCGCGCCTTTGCACGCGTTGCGCACCCAGCCCCCTTTCGACGCATCGGCCATGGACGGCTACGCGGTTCTGGCGCAGGACATCGCCTTCCTGCCGGCAAGGCTCGCCGTGATCGGATCGGCCGCTGCCGGCAACCAGTTCGACGGCGAACTGGCGCGTGGCCAGGCAGTGCGCATCTTCACCGGCGCACCTGTGCCGGCGGGCGCTGATACCGTCGTGATCCAGGAAAATGTGCTGGACTTCGGCAACGGCGAAATCGAGGTGGTCGAGCCGACCGCAGCGGGCCGCAACATCCGCGCCAGGGGCCTGGACTTCAAGCAAGGCGACCTCCTGCTCGAGGCCGGGCGTGAACTCGATCCCGCCGCATTGTCGCTCGCTGCCTCGGCCAATCACCCGACACTAGAGGTGCTTCGCACGCCCCTCGTCGCGATCGTCGCCACCGGCGACGAGTTGCTGCCACCGGGAAGCAATCCCGGCCCCGACCAGATCATCGCTTCCAACGCCTATGGCGTAGCGGCCATCGCACGGTCCATCGGTGCACGGGTCCTAGACCTCGGCATCGCCCCGGACCGCACGGACGCCATCGCGGCGTTGGTGGACAAGGCACTCGAAGCCAAGGCTGACGTCGTCGTGACCCTCGGCGGCGCATCGGTCGGCGACCACGATCTGGTGCAAGGCGTCCTCACGGGACTCGGCATGGAACTCGACTTCTGGAAGATCGCCATGCGTCCCGGCAAGCCGCTGATGTTCGGGCGACTAGGCGACACGCGCTGCATAGGCCTCCCCGGCAATCCAGTGGCGAGCCTCATTTGCTCGCACCTCTTCTTGAAGCCGCTGCTGGCGAAGCTCGCCGGACGGGTCTACGCGCCCGACATCCGCGAAGCGGTCCTCGACGCTCCGATGCGGGAAAACGACCTCCGCCAGGACTACGTACGCGGCTTTGCCCGCGAGACCGATTCCGGTCTCGTCGTCACGCCCTACTCGATACAGGACTCTTCGATGCTGCGGGCGATGGCCCAGTCCAACTGCGCTATCGTCCGCGAGCCCTTCGCGCCGGCCGCCGAACCTGGGGCTGGGTGCCGCGTCCTGATGCTGCGCTAAGGGCTCCCGAAAAATACAGTCCGGGACATTCGTTCTTGCGGGCACGATGGCCTGGCTGCCATGTGGACAGACGAGACGGGGTATGCGCCGAAGGCACGCGAACCGCCGATGGCGTGGCGGCAGGCGCTTGCGCCCGCCGCCACGTTTTGCGCGTTAGCTAGAACGACGCCTGGAGGCGAAGGAAACCGCCGATGGAATCGCTGCCGCGGTTGATCAGATTGTCCGTGTAGAGGACTTCCGGTGTGATCGTGAAGTTCTCGACCAGGTCATACTCGACGTTGGCGATTGCCAGGAAGTTGTCGTCATCATCGTAGGCGACCTGAGCGTTGACCCGGGCCTTCTCGTTGATCTGAGCCGTTCCACCGCCCCAGACGGCCCAGACGCCACCCCAGTTGCCATAGTAGTTGCGCCCTTCGTCTTCGGATTTGTAGCCGACCATTCCGAACAGCGAGATCGTCTCGGTGACGTCGACGTCGAGCCTTGCCTTGCCCGCCCAGACATCGTTGACGCTGTCGTAGGCTGCAACCGCCATGGCCCTGCCCCATCCCTGGGTCAGCGAGGCGCCGGCGACCACATGCGGGACGTAGTCTTTGACGACATCCAGTCCCGAGCCGGCCTCGAGCGCAATCGTCGCCGCAAGCCCGTTCGTGGCCGTGTAGGTGTACGAGATCTGCTGGGTGCGGAACGGACCGAACCGGAGCAGCCAGTCGTTGATGACGTTGCCGGCGTAGTCGGTCATCGTCGAGAACACCGAGTCGGTCATGCCAGCCCGGAAGCCACCAAGCTCCAGATAGGCATGGTTGATGTACAGCGCGTCACCCGTCGCCGAAATGTCCTGGTAGTTCCAGATCGAACCGCCACGGTCGTAGTCGAAGTTGATCTGCGAATAGGCACGCAGGGTGCCGAACTCGGTCTGGGAACGGGCATCGGTCTGCAACGCGGCCCTTGCGCGCTTGTAGTAGGTATCGCCCTTGCCGTCGCCGTCGACATCGGCGCCCACGTTCTCACCAACGCCGATATCGTAACGGACGTAGCCGCCGACGCGCAGGCAGGTCTCGGTGCCGGGGATGTAGAGGAAGCCTGGTCCGTACACGTCGCAGACGCGAACGTACTCGGCCTGCTCAGGGTCAGGCGTGGCCACTGCATCGGCTGCGAATGCTTGAGCTTGCAGCATGGTAGGCATTGCAACGGCGGCAAGGAGCGCGGGTCTGATCATTTATTGTCCTCTCACTTCAGTTAGATCGCTTCCAAGCGACCGAACTGATGAGAAAGGCATTGGCTTTGCTGCGAGCCCTTCGAAGATTTACATATCTGCAAGATTAGCCGGCAACATGATGCGCGCATCCTTCCTGTTGCGGTTTTGCATCAGTCCGACCGACATAATTATTGAAATAGACTTCCGCTTAACTTCCACCGCCTTGATCTTTACGGCATTTGCACTCTGCCGTGCCGAACCAAGCAGATCGTCGATTGTTCGCTCGGCTGCGGCTCGCGACGATTCGCGCCGTGTCTAAGGGCAACTCCCCTGGAGCGTCTGCGCAGCGGCTGGACCGCATAGTCGACGGATGCTGCGGCGTAGAAGGCGGCACCACCGGCGCCGCTCCGCACTGCAATACATTTTTGTAAGACTGGCCACAGGTTTGGTCAAAAATGAACGTGCACACTCCGACCGTTCAAGCAGTTGTTCTCGCCTGCTCGTTCAACAGCGTAATAATTATCCGCCCGTGCGCCTGACCTCCACGGGCGGAGATTTTCGTCTATTTGAGGGTTATGCTTTAAGCTTGCTTTGCAGTCCGGAAACGTCGCTAGAAACTACTGAGTACGCCCCGCATTCGCGCGGCCAGCGCGTCCAAGACGGTAGAAACGCATGACGACCTTGTGCCACCCTTCGGTCGAAAAACCGCAACAGGCGTCCGCGACAAATAGCTCTCCGCCCGTATGACTTAACGTCAACGAGCGGAGTTTTTTTTCGGTATTTACGCGCGATGGAATTTTACTTCCACGAGAAGACCGGGAGCGTTGTCTGACAACGAAATGGACGCTTCGTGGAAATCGGATATGGCCTTCACCAGGCTGAGGCCCAGGCCAGTGCCTTCGGTGGTCCTGCTCTTCTCAAGCCGATAGAACCGCTTGAAGACCTTCTGGCGCTCCTCCGTCGGAATGCCGGGTCCGGTGTCGGCGACGAATATGGAGCAGGTGTCTTCGCCGTACTTCACGCCCATGCGGATACCGGCTCCATCGTGCGTATGCCGGATGGCGTTTGCCACCAGGTTGACACACAACTGCCTGAGGAGGTCACGGTCTGCGGTGATGGCAAACCTATTGACCCGATCCTGTTGAGCCAGTTCCATTCGTCGTCCCGCATCCTCAGCTATCGGCTGATAGATCTCGTATATCTCCCTGATGATCTCGTCGGGGTGCAGGCTGACGAGCCTGGAGTTGCGGGCGCCGGAAGATATCTGCGAAATGCGCAAGAGGGCCTCGAACGTGCTGGCAATCTGCCTCACCTCGTCCATGGCCGTAGCGATGTGAAGTTCGGCCGAGTCCCTGTCCGCACTGTCCAGCGCCGCTTCGAGCAGGAGCAACAGGCGGCCGATCGGCGTCTTTAGATCGTGAGCGATGTCGGTCGTCACCTGCTTCATCGCAGCCACGCTGGACTCCAGCTGGACGAGTGCCGAGTTGACCTCGCAAGCCAACGTGTCGATCTCGTCCTTGCGCGTAGAGACAGGCAACCGCGTCGAGAGTTCGCCGGCGCCCACCGCTTTCATCCGGCCGGTAAGGGAGGCGATGCGACTGCGGGTTCGAAAGGCCAACCAGGCCCCGCTTCCGAGGCCAAGCGCGAGCACGATCGCCGAGCCGCAGCCAAAACTGATGAGTGCTATCTTCCTGAGGCGGTCGGTGTCATCGTAGCTCACTCCGACCACCAGGTCATATTCACCCAGAGTGCCCCTAAAGAAGCGGTAGTTGGTGAGCGACTGGTCGTGACATGACGGCGCGCGCGTGGAGTACCCGTAAGGCAGGTCGGAATATTGCCCCGAGCCGGCCACGACTGCCCCGCCCGGCGTCATCACCGTGTAGACGGTGTGTTGTGCGGCTTTCGTGGCTCCGTGACTGGCGATCATCGCCTTGGCGCCGTCAATTCCCCGCTGCTCATAGGCAGACGAAATTTCCTCGAAACGCTCCCCCACGCTCGAATCGAGACGCTCGTAGAGATAGGCGGCGATCAGGTTGTAGGAAGTGACGTTGGCACCCAGCAGCGAAACCAGGAAGAACGCAACATAGAGTGCGGCGACGCGAAGCGATGTGCTCCGCGCGATGCTAGCGCGGGCCATGCAGGCTGTAACCGGTATTGCGTATCGTATGGAGCAGCTGAACCTCGAACGGCTTGTCGATCTTGGCTCGCAGCCGGCTGATATGGGTCTCGACGACGGTGCTCAGCGGATCGAAATTGAAGTTCCAGATACGCTCCAGAAGCATGGTCTTGGTGAGAATGCGCCCCTCGTTGCGCATCAGCAGTTCGAGGAGCGCGAATTCTCGCGGCAGGAGTTCGATCGTGGTGTCGTCCCGTCGCGCCAACCGGCGAAACAGATCGAGTTCGAGATCGGCAACCTTGAGCTTGGACTTCTCCTGGGTGATCGGTGGACGCCTGCCGAGCGCATTGACGCGTGCCAACAATTCGGAAAACGCAAACGGCTTCGCCAGATAGTCGTCCGCCCCGGCATCCAGCCCTTCGACCCTGTCGTCGACACCGCTCATGGAGGTGAGAAAGATGATCGGTGTCTTCGCGCCCGCCGCGCGCAGACCACGCACCACGGACAACCCGTCAAGGCCAGGCAGCATGCGATCGACTATCGCCAGGTCATAGGGCTCGCGCACCCCCAGGGAAAGAGCGTCCCTGCCATCCTTGAGAACGTCCGCCGTGTGGCCTGACGAGGTAAGTCCGCTGGCGATGTACTTACTGGTTCTGTCATCGTCTTCTACGAGAAGTATCCTCATTATCTATCTTTCTTATCGTTGTTTGGCAGATTTCTGTATCCATAGGATTTTTCGATTGATTGATTTTATTTTCCTATGACAACTTTATTGAGAGACCGGCCCGCGCCCTCAATTCTGCATTGATTATTATTAGGGGTTGTTCATCGCTTCCGATGCGTTCACAGGTAGAATTCATCAATTTTACCGGTTCGGTGATTTGCGTTCTACTGTGTTCAATTCGTGACTTTGTTTTGTCTAATTTGGATTCGCCCCTAACGTCTTGGTGAATGGACCGTGACATGGAGCGGTGCATGCCCCTCCCGAGGTCATTCGGGCGGGGCATGCGCCCTACCGTCGCCTAGTACAGACCGCGGATTTCGCGCTCGCGCGGCGACATGCCGAACCACCAGTTTGGCTGGACGACTTCGGTCGTGCCGAACTTCGTGTTGGTCTTCACAAGCTTGCCATCTTCTCGGACGACATAGGAGATCGCCGGATTCGACACAGAGGTTGCAGTCTCACCGGGCTTGCCGTGGCCCTGCAGAATCCTGTCCAAAACTGATCTTTCCGGCGTCATTCCGCTATTTGCGAAGGTCGGAGAGGCGGTTGCCGCCATTATGGCCAAAGCAATAGCGATTCTGATCTTCATTTTCATTTCCTTTGCATCAAATTCCATTTCAGCGAACGCATCAAATGGGAGGAGTGATTGCTCGCTGAACAAATGAGTACATTTGCTATTTGGCGGTCCGCTTTCAGAAATCTTACATTTTTGTGAATCTTAGCCGGCAGCCCGATTCTACCGGTTGGCGAGACCGACTCCCCCATAAGCCCGCCCCCTTCCGTGCATCCGGCCAGGTTTCGACAGATTGCGGAAAAGGCGCGACGACGACCTGGATGCCGATCGCACCGAATTCCATGCCGGATTGGCGGCAGCCTCTCACGCCATTCCGTGGGCAGGCGAGCGACCTTCGGCGCGTCAATGTCGGGAAATCGGCGATTTACAAATTTGTATAAAATCGACCCTTGTTGCCGCTAGATTGAAAGAATATCTTCCGGTCAATCGCAGTAAGGATTTGATATATCCACGACGGACCACAGTAAATATTACCCAAAGCAAATCCGGCGGCCGGCATGTAAAGGAGTTTCGGCGGCTATGCGGCGCCACTGAGGCCGGGCCGATGCCCGGAAGGTTGCGATCGAGCCATCGTCCCGCGGGCGCCGACACGCGTCCATGACATCTGCAGCCCGCATGGCGGTGCTGTCTTTTGATCCCGGCATTACGTGCCGAGGACCCCCTGTTTTGAGGAACCTATGAAACTGCTGACCCTGGTGGCCGTGGCCGCCATCCTATCCGCTTGCTCGCAATTGCCCGATCTGCAGTCCGGATACGCACCCTACGACCCAGACGCGCCGCAGGGGACGACCCGCTACTCGCCTGTCCTGGCCGGGACCGTGAACCATACCCCCGTGGGGCCCTCCTCCTGGCTCGAAACCAACGAGCGTGTGGCGCCCAAGGCGGGAGCGCGGTGATGGCATCCTCCAATTTGCTGCATGGCGCCGCGCGGCGCTCGCACTCCCGTACCGTTTCCGTCGGCGCCCTGGCATTCCTTCTTGCCGGCTGCGTCACTTTCACTCCCGACGGAGGCATGGCACCGGTTTCAGCGGAGGTTTCCTCGCAGCTCGGCGCCCAGACGCTCAAGGTCGCCTCGAAGGCCGACGCAAGCAAGGCCGAAGCGGCCGCCAGGGCCATCCTGGCCAAGCCTCTTACGGCCGACAGCGCGGTGCAGCTGGCTCTCTACAACAATCGCGGGCTGCAGGCGGACTACAACGCGCTGGGCATTTCCGAAGCGGCGTATGTGGAAGCAAGCCTGCTGCCCAACCCCGTCATCTCGGTCGGCCAGACACTGGCCGAGGGCGACTTGCAGATCGAGCGCCGCCTTGCGGCGAGCGTCCTGTCGCTCCTGACGCTGCCGGCCCGCCGCGAAGTCGCCGCGCTTGAGTTCGAAGCCACGCGCTACCGCGCGATCGGGTCGACGCTCCAGCTCGCCGCCAACACCCGCAAGGCCTACTACCGCGCTGTTACCGCAAGACAGAAAGTCGGCTTCCTCGAGCAGGCCCGAAAGTCGGCCGATGCGGCGGCAATCCTCACGCGCAGCCTCGGCCAGTCCGGCGCGGCATCGAAGCTCGACCAGGCGAGGGCCAGCGCCTTCTACGCCGAGGTTTCGAACCAGTTGGCCGCGGCCAGGCTGGAAGCGGCCACCGCGCGCGAACAACTCACACGTGAGCTCGGCGTTTGGGGAACCGATCTGGACTTCAAGATCCCGGCGCAACTGCCGAAGGCTCTACCCCGCATCGAGGCAAGCGAGAAGGTCGAAGCCGAGGCAATCAGGAAGCGTGTCGACCTCATCGCAGCGCGGCTCGAGCTCGATGCCCTGGCGCGCTCGCTGAAGCTCGGCGAAGCCACGCGCTACATATCCGCGCTCGAACTCGCCGGCTTCTCGAATTTCAGCCGTAGCAAGGAAAACGGAGCCGTCAGCAAGGATACAGTCGACGGCCAGGGCCTGGAACTGGCCCTGGAAATTCCGATCTTCGACTTCGGAGAGACGACGCGCCGCCGCTCGGTGGAAACCTACATGCAGGCGGTGAACCGGTTTGCGGAGAAGGCAGTCAACGTCCGCTCGGAGGCTCGCACGGCGCTGCTGGCCTACCGCGCTTCCTACGACATCTCCAATCAGTACCGAACCCAGATCCTGCCCCTGCGCAAGACGGTGAACGAGGAGTCTCTGCTGCAATACAACGGCATGCTGATCGACGTGTTCGACCTGTTGACGACTTTCGAGGAGAGCATCGAAACCAACATCGACGCGATCACTGCCAAACGCGACGTCTTCATCGCCAGCGTCGATTTCAAGAGCGCCGTGATGGGCAACGGCTCGGGCGGAACTGAGCCTTCCGTCGCGCGGGCCGGCGACGGCGACTGATCCAGGGAGCAACGGACATGACTGTTTCACGCCGCAATTTCCTCGGCGCTTCCGGCGCCTTTGCCCTGATCAGCGCGAGCACCGTTTCGGGGCGGACGCAGGCCGCTTCGATCCCGGAAGCCGCAACCATGAAGGACTCTGCCACGCAGCCGCCTTACGCTCCCGCCACAGGCCCGGACTACAATCCCGTCGTCACCCTCAACGGGTGGACGCTGCCCTGGCGCATGAACGGCGACTGGAAGGAATTTCATCTCGTTGCCGAGCCGGTCGTGCGCGAACTGGCGCCGGGCATGATCGCCCATCTGTGGGGTTACAACGGCCAGTCGCCAGGCCCGACCATCGAAGCCGTCGAAGGCGACAAGGTTCGCATCTTCGTCACCAACAAGCTGCCTGAGCACACGACCATCCATTGGCACGGACAAATTCTGCCTTCGGGCATGGACGGCGTCGGTGGCCTCACGCAGCCACACATCCCTGCCGGCAAGACGTTCGTCTACGAGTTCCAACTCATGAAGAGCGGTACCTTCATGTACCATCCCCACTCGGACGAGATGGTCCAGATGGCCATGGGCATGATGGGCTTCTTCGTCGTCCATCCCAAGGATCCGGCCTTCCGCCGCGTCGACCGCGACTTCGTGTTCCTCATGGCCGCTTACGACATCGAGCCCGGCGCCTATGTGCCGCGCATCGCCGAAATGACCAACTTCAACATGTGGACGTGGAACAGCCGGGTCTTTCCGGGCATCGATCCGCTCGTCGTCGCCAAGGGCGACAAGGTGCGCATCCGGTTCGGCAACCTGACGATGACCAACCACCCCATCCACATGCACGGCTATGACTTCAAGGTCTCCTGCACGGATGGCGGGTGGGTGCCGGAGAGCGCCGCCTGGCCGGAGGTCACGATCGACTGTGCAGTCGGGCAGATGCGGGCCTTCGACTTCGTGGCCGACAATCCGGGCGACTGGGCGTTTCACTGCCACAAGTCCCATCACACGATGAACGCCATGGGACACGACATCAGGACCTTCATCGGCGTCGACACCAAGGAGGCCGGCAAGAGAATCCGCGACCTCGTTCCCGACTACATGCCGATGGGCACCGCCGGCATGGCCGACATGGCGGAGATGGAGATGCCGCTGCCCGAGAACACGCTGCCGATGATGAGCGGCTGGGCGCAGTTCGGCGCCATCGAGATGGGCGGGATGTTCTCGGTGGTGAAAGTCCGCGAGGGCCTCGCCTCGGGCGATTACGCCGATCCGGGCTGGTACCAGCATCCCGAGGGAACCGTGGCTTTTGAATGGACGGGCGAGGCACGCGACGCGGCCCGCGCGCCCGGAACCGGGCAAGAGGCGAACCTGACGGTGGTCAGGCCCGGCACGCACCAGAACAACATCAATAACTGAAGGAGTATCAAATGAACTTTCGTCTTTACCTCGCGACGCTGGGTCTTGTTGCGCTCGCCGCACCGGCCCTGGCCGATCCAAACCACGCCGGCGCACAGTCCTATGGCGAGCCGGGCGATCCCAAGAAGCCGGCGCGCGTCGTCCAGGTGACCATGCGTGAAACGGACGACGGCAAGATGCTCTTCCTTCCGGACCTGGTGAAGGTTCGCAAGGGCGAACAGATCAAGTTCGTCATGCGCAACAACGGGGAGATCGACCACGAACTGGTCATCGGCACGGTGGAAGCCAACCTCAAGCATGGCGAACAGATGCAGAAGAACCCGGAGATGGAACACGACGATCCCAATGCCGCGCGCCTGGCGCCAAAGGAGACCGGCGAGATCCTCTGGACCTTCACCCAGGCGGGAGAGTTTGACTTTTCGTGCCTGATACCCGGCCACCGGGAAGCCGGCATGACCGGCAAGATCATCGTCAGTTGACGAGCCAGGAAGGAGCTGACCGTGAAATACCTGATCGCAGCAGCACTGATTGCGTCCACCGCCGGCAGCGCCTTCGCGCAAGCCGCACCAGTGAGCGGAACGGTCACCAAGATCAACGAGGCCCAGAGCAAGATCACCCTCAAGCATGGCCCGATCGTCAACCTAGGCATGGATGGCATGACGATGGTCTTTACCCTGGCGGAACCTTCGATGATCGAGGGCCTCAAAGTGGGCGACAACGTCAAGTTCGAGGCCGACCGTGTCAATGGCCGACTGACCGTGACGAAGATCGACGCGGCACAATGATACGGTGATCGTTCCTGGGTGCTTCCTCAGCCCCGGAACGTTTGACCGCGCCAGGGCCGGCGGATACGACGGCCCTGGCGAAAACGGCAAGCATCGTTTGATTCCGAATTGCCGTGCCAGCACTCGCCAGATGTGGCCCCCTCGCGAACTTCACCAAAATTTAATCGGTTGCGGAACACAACTGGAACAGATAGTGTTTGTTCCGGGTTTGTTTTTCTTTCGATTCCCTGGGGGCAGCGATGCTGACGCGCAAACAACACGAGCTTCTGCTGTTCATCCACGAGCGGTTGAAGGAGGCGGGCATCCCCCCGTCCTTCGACGAAATGAAGGAGGCGCTGGACCTCGCCTCCAAGTCCGGCATCCATCGCCTGATCACGGCGCTCGAGGAACGCGGCTTCATCCGCCGCCTGCCGAACCGGGCGCGCGCCCTTGAAGTCATCCGCCTGCCCGACTCGATCGCACCCGGCCTCAACGCCGCGAGAAAATTCTCGCCGAGCGTCATCGAGGGCAGCCTGGGTCGCAAGCCGGAACCGTCCCGCACTTTTAGCGCCGGCAACGACGACGATGCCGGCTCGGCGGTTTCTATTCCCGTGATGGGGCGTATTGCCGCCGGCGTGCCGATCGACGCCATCCAGCACAAGACTCATTCGATCTCGGTTCCGCCGGACATGATTTCAGGCGGCGAGCACTATGCGCTGGAGGTCAAGGGCGATTCCATGATCGAGGCCGGGATATTCGACGGCGACACGGTCATCATTCGCAACTCCAATACGGCCAATCCCGGTGAGATCGTCGTCGCGCTGGTGGACGACGAAGAGGCGACCCTGAAGCGTTTCCGCCGCAAGGGTGCGTCGATCGCGCTCGAGGCGGCCAATCCCGCCTACGAAACGCGCATCTTCGGTCCCGACCGGGTTAAGGTGCAAGGAAAGCTGGTCGGTCTGATCCGGCGCTACTAAACCTGGGGCCGGCCGTACAGGCCACGCTTCACGGTTGTGACGCAGCATTCGCGGGTCCCGGCTTCGCACGATCCCGTTGAAAGGGCGGCAGTCCGCGCGCCTCGCGAGAGAATTGCCGCTGCGCGTGCCATGGCCGGTAAGGCCTAGCAATCGCGCGTTCGATTTCGATCCGCCCGCCCGCTCCTTCGCCTTTCGGGGGCAGATACACGGCGACACTTCCGAAACGCGCCAGGTCGCGTTTGGTGATGACGGTCGCTTCCGTTTCGGCGCAAGTGTCCTGCGCCGTCGCATCGTCGATCACGACCACGAGCGCCGTGGCACATGCGCGTTTGGCGGGGGCTGCACTCTCGGCATGTGCTATCACGGCGCCCCGCTGGCTCACGATGCTGCAGAGGCCGTCGTTGCAAACAAAGGCCTCTTGAAGGCCCGTATTCCCATCCCCGCCGGAGAGTGTCAGCGTCCCGACCGGTGCCGCTGCTGCCGTGCCGGGGGTATTGGTCGCCTTGTTGCTCGCGCGGGCAGGCACTGCCAGTTCCTCCGCCGCCACGGCCCGCATCCAGCTGTCGGTGATGAAATCGCTGGGGCGTACGCGGTTCACTGCGAGCTTGCCGCCCGCGGTCGGCACGCCGACCAGCCGGCCGTCTTCGGAGATCAGGACGTCGGGCGTCCGTGCCTCGCCGAGCAGCAGCAATCCGCTCGCAGCGAATGGCAGGGCCACGAGGCGCAGCCGGGTGGTCGCCATGGACGCGAAGCTAAGTGCCATCGTCACGAGAATGACCGCGCGGCCAGAGATCAGGCCGACGGCGTCGACCGGCGACCGCTCCGAGAACCATCGCGCCAGCGCGATCATCGCACCGATGCCGCTCCCCATGGTATCGAGGAATGGGCCATCCAGGCCGAACGGCATGAGCACACCGGCGGCAACTGCAAACGGCATCACCAGCACCGACACGATGGGCATCACGGCCAGATTGGCTAAAAGACTGAGCGGCGAGACGCGCTGGAAATGCCAGGCCCCGATGATCGTGGTGGCCAGCCCTGCGATCAGCGAGGTTGCCAGGAGCCCGACCGCGAATGTTCAAAGCCTGTGCCCAGCCGCCGACACGAGCGACCGCTGGACAGCGGGTTGGCTGCGGTCGTCCTGTCTTTCGGACCACCAGCCGTAGGCGCCGACCAGCGCTGCGGTGGCGGCGAACGACATCTGGAAGCTCGGGCCGACCACCTCATGGGGCGAGACGAGAATGACGATGATGGCCGAGATCGCGAGGTTGCGCATGGTCAGGGCAGCGCGGTCGAACAGTACGGCCGTCAGCATCACGGCGAGCATGATGAAGCTGCGCTGTGCGGCCACCTCCGCGCCCGATATGAAGAGATAGCCGCCTGCGGAGGCCAGCGCCGCAAGCGCTGCGTATTTCTTCACCGGGCGACGCGATGCGAAGGCGGGGAAAAGCGCGAAGCCGAGGCGCAGGCCGAGCATGACGGTGCCGGCGACCATGGCCATGTGCAGGCCGGAAATCGATATGATGTGATAGAGTCCGGTTCGTCGCAGCGCTTCGTTGACCTCTTCCGGAATGCCGCCGCGCACCCCCACCACGAGTGCCGCGGCGATCTCGCCTTCCACGCCACCGATGCGGTCGCGGATGCGCTGGGCGATGCGGTCGCGGAGGTTGGAGATCCACGCCTCGGCTCTCAGGGCGAGCGGAACCGGCTTCGTATCCGCGACAAGTTCCGGTCCCCGCATGAAAAACCCGCTGGCTCCCACCCCGTCGAAATAACTCTGGAAGGAGAAGTCGTAGCTTCCGGGCCGGATCGGGCCGGAAGGCGGCATCAGCCGTACATAGCCGCCAATCACGGATCCTGCAGCCAGGCCGGGTGGCGCGCGCCGCGCGGTCAGGCGCACGCGATCCGGCGCAAAGCGGAGTTTCGGCCTCGCGGTGAAAAGTACATCGACGGTTAGGCGGATACGCCCCTCCGCGAGCCGGTCGATCTCCAGGACACGGCCCTGTAACTCGGTCGATATTTCCGCGCCGAGCATCTTCGTGCCCAAACGGACGGTTTCGAGCTTTGCCGCGGCCATGCCGAGCATGCAAAAGGTCGCCGCTGCCAATCCATAGTGGATCCACCTGCTGGTTCGCAGGGCGAACACCAGCGCCGTCACGGCGATGGTTGCGGAAGCGATCGACAACAGGGACGGTTCCTCGGCGAGGCTGAAATAGCCGAACGCCCCTACCGCCAGGAAAACCGGGACAAGCAGAAACGCCACGCCGCGGTCGAGTTCGGTTTCGACTGCAGCGGCAAGTGCCCGGACCGTGAACCCCGTTTGTAGACCAGCAACGGAGCGCCACAGCCGTGATCGCCGGCCACCCGGTGCTGCGAGGCCATCGCCATCGGACGATGGCTGCAACTCGCCCTGGCGGCGCCAGGCTGGCGCAGGCAATAAGTCTCCACCGGCGAGCAGCGACTGCTCGCCTGCCTCTCCGGCCGGTCCTGCGCCGGCTTGCCCCTCCCGCAGACGCTCGCCCATTGGGCCATGCCCCTTGCGCCCCAGACCCTCTATGCTACATCAGCGCCACCGAAACGCCATGCGCCGCCGGTCTCCGGCCGGGCGACGCCATGCCTCCCTTGGAAATCGCCATGTCCGTCGTCACCCGCTTCGCCCCTTCGCCTACAGGTTATCTCCACATCGGGGGCGCCCGCACCGCGCTCTTCAACTGGCTTTATGCCCGCCACACCGATGGCAAGATGCTGCTGCGCATCGAGGACACCGATCGCGAGCGCTCCACTGATGCCGCGACTGCCGCGATCCTGGAAGGCCTGACCTGGCTGGGGCTCACCTGGGAGGGCGAGCCGATCTCGCAGTTCGAGCGCGCCCCGCGCCACCGCGAGGTGGCCGAGGAACTCGTCCGCATGGGCAAGGCCTATCATTGCTATGCCTCGCCGGCCGAGCTCGACGAGATGCGCGAGAAGGCGCGCGCCGAGGGCCGCCCGCCCCGCTATGACGGCCGCTGGCGCGACCGCGACCCGTCTGAAGCTCCGGCGGGCGTGAAGCCCGTCATCCGCATCAAGGCGCCGCGCGAGGGCGAGACGCTGGTGCGCGACCGGGTGCAGGGCGACGTACGTTTCCCCAACAAGGATCTCGACGATTTCATCATCCTGCGTTCGGATGGCGTGCCGACCTACATGCACGCCGTTGTCGTCGACGATCACGACATGGGCGTGACCCATATCATCCGCGGCGATGACCACCTGACCAACGCCGCGCGCCAGACCGTCATCTATGACGCCATGGGCTGGGACGTTCCTGTGATGTCGCACATCCCGCTGATCCACGGTGCCGACGGCGCAAAACTATCCAAGCGTCACGGCGCACTAGGCGTCGACGCTTATCGCGCCATGGGCTACCTGCCCGAGGCCCTGCTCAACTACCTGGCGCGCCTCGGCTGGAGCCATGGCGACGACGAGGTCATGAGCATCGCCGACATGATCGGCTGGTTCGAGATCGAAGACGTCAATAAGGGTGCCGCGCGCTTCGACTTCGCCAAACTCGAGGCGCTGAACGGCGTCTACATGCGCCAGATGGACGATGCCAAGCTGCTCGACGTCTTCATCGCCACCCTGCCCTACCTGCCGAACGGCGCAATCGTAGCCGACGGTCTCAACGACAAGACCAGGGCGCAGTTGCTGGCGGCTATGCCTGGCCTCAAGGAGCGCGCCAAGACGCTGATCGAGTTGGCAGACGGCGCAGCCTTCCTGTTTGCGCAGCGCCCGCTGCCGCTCGACGAGAAGGCCGCCGGCCTGCTGAACGACGCGGCAAAGGCTATCCTCAAGGGCGCGCATGCGGCTCTCAGCACCGTCGACTCAGGCTGGAGTGCTGCTTCTGCTGAAGCCGCTATCCGCGAGTTCGCGACGCGCGAAAATGTGAAGCTCGGCGCCGTCGCTCAGCCGCTGCGCGCTGCTTTGACCGGCAAGAGCACCTCCCCCGGGGTTTTCGACGTGCTCGCTGTTCTGGGGCGCGACGAAAGTCTAGCCCGCATTTCCGATCAAATCGATTAGGTCAGCAGTGCTTTCCTAATTTTGCATTGAAATGAGGCTGTTGCGGTGCAACATTGCGGCAACAGGCCAATTTGACGGCATTAGGAAAGCTGGAAGGCGATACCGAGCGTTCCGGACCTAGCGTTTTGCTTGTTAAGACGATTGCGCCGCCCTGCGGCAACTCAGCACTAAGGAGTATGCGATGACCGATTCAACCGCCAAACTGGAGTTCCGCGGCCAGACCCACGAGTTCAAGGTCCGAGGCGGAACGGTCGGGCCGGATGTGATCGATATCGCTTCGCTCTACGCAAGCACCGGTGCATTCACCTATGACCCCGGCTTCACCTCGACGGCGAGCTGCGAGTCGCAGATCACCTTCATCGACGGCGACGCCGGCGTTCTGCTGCATCGCGGCTACCCGATCGACCAGTTGGCCGAGCACGGCGACTTCCTCGAGGTCTGCTACCTGCTGCTCTATGGCGAACTGCCGACCAAGGCCCAGAAGGACGATTTCGACTACCGCGTCACGCGCCACACCATGGTGCACGAGCAGATGTCGCGCTTCTTCACCGGCTTCCGCCGCGACGCCCACCCGATGGCCGTCATGTGCGGCGTGGTCGGCGCGCTTTCGGCCTTCTACCACGACTCGACCGACATCTCGGATCCGCACCAGCGCATGGTCGCCTCGATCCGCCTGATCGCCAAGATGCCGACGATCGCGGCCATGGCTTACAAGTACCATGTCGGTCAGCCCTTCATCTATCCGAAGAACGAGCTGAACTTCGCCGCCAACTTCCTGCACATGTGCTTTGCCGTTCCGTGCGAGGAATACAAGGTGAACCCGGTGCTGGCCCGCGCCATGGACCGCATCTTCATCCTGCACGCCGATCACGAGCAGAACGCCTCGACCTCGACCGTGCGTCTCGCCGGTTCGTCGGGCGCCAACCCGTTCGCCTGCATCGCGGCCGGCATCGCCTGCCTCTGGGGCCCGGCGCATGGCGGCGCCAATGAGGCTGCGCTGAACATGCTGTCCGAGATCGGCTCCGTCGACCGCATCCCGGAATTCATTGCCCGCGCCAAGGACAAGAACGATCCGTTCCGCCTGATGGGCTTCGGCCACCGCGTCTACAAGCACTACGATCCGCGCGCCAAGATCATGCAGAAGACCACGCATGAAGTGCTCGGCGAGCTCGGCATCAAGGACGATCCGACGCTGGACGTGGCGATGGAGCTCGAGCGAATCGCGCTGACCGACGAGTACTTCATCGAGAAGAAGCTCTACCCGAACATCGACTTCTACTCGGGCATCACGCTTAAGGCGCTGGGCTTCCCCACCACCATGTTCACCGTGTTGTTCGCGCTGGCCCGCACCGTCGGCTGGATCGCGCAGTGGAAGGAAATGATCGAGGATCCGCGCCAGAAGATCGGCCGCCCGCGCCAGCTCTACACCGGCGCCACCGAACGCGACTACGTGCCGATCGCCAAGCGCTGATCGCTCATCCGTGAAATGAAGAACGCCCGCCAGGCCATTGCCCGGCGGGCGTTTTTTATTATCGGATGTGTCTGAGCACCGCTTCTGCGGCTATCTCGCCGGACGGGCGATCGGTGGCGAACCGGCGCCGCACCTCGGCGAAGCCATCCTTCTGCCACTGCCTGAGCGACGTATCGACAAAAAGGGCCTCGATATGCCGCGCCATCCATTGCGGTCGCACATACTCGTTGTAGGCCTCGATCACGACAGTCCTGTCGGCCACGAGATTGGGCAGCGAGGCGCTCCACACCTTGATCAGCCCCTGTGCCATGCGCATGACCGGATCGAGCTTGTAGCAGGAGAGCATCGGGACTCCAGCCAACGCCAGTTCCAGAGAGACGGTTCCAGATGCGTTCAGGGCCGCATCGGCCTCGCCGAACGCCAGCCATTTCTTCTGCGCATCCACCAGGATTTCAGGCTGGTATGGCCACTTGGCGGTGGCTTCCTTGACGATTTCCGCCACATGCGGGACGGTCGGCAGAAGCACGCGCAGCCGGTGCCCTCTCGCCCTCAGTATGGAGACTGTCTCGCCGAACGGCTCGAGCAGCGCGCGGACCTCGCCCCTTCGCGAACCCGGCAGCAGCAGAAGCGTCTTTTCACCGTCCTCAGGCCCGCGGTCGCGCTCCTGCATCGCGGCTGCGATGAGAACGCCCGGATCGGTGGCCAGGCGGTGGCCGACATAGGTTCCGGGCGGCCCTCCCAGGCGCTCGAGCTCTTTGGGTTCGAAGGGCAGGATACAGAGCACCTCGTCGACATGCGGGCGCATCGCCTTGGCCCGGCCCGGCCGCCATGCCCAGACGCTTGGGCAGATGTAGTGGATGATCGGGATGTCGGGCGCGAGCTTGCGTACCTTGCTTGCGACGCGCAGGGAAAAATCCGGGCTGTCGATGGTGATGAGACAGTCGGGCTTCTCCTTCGCGACGAAGCGTGCCGTCTGGCCGATCCGGCGGATCAACCGCGGCAGATCGCGCAGGATCGCCGACAATCCCATCAGGGCGATCTCGCCGGCATCGAAAAGCGGCGAGAGGCCGAGTTCCTGAAGGTGGCGCCCGCCGGTGCCGACCAGTTGCACCTCCCGCCCGCTCAGTTTGCGCAGGGCGCGGACGAGATCGGCTCCGAGCAGGTCGCCGGATTCTTCTCCGGCGACGATTGCGACCTTGAGCGGTGGTGGAGTCATCGCCTCGTTCCCTCCCCGAGACCGACGACGAACAACCCGAGGCGGTCGGCCCGCGCAACCATCTCGCCATAGTCCATGACCAGCGAGCGGCCGGCCTCGACCCCTATGCCAACGAGACCGGCCGCGTGCGCGGCGTCGATTGTCGCAGGCCCGATGGTCGGGAGGTCGGCGCGCAGTTCCTGGTTCGGCTTGGCGCACTTCACCAGCACGCCGCGCTTGCGACCGGCAATGCGGCCATTGTCGCGCAATTCGCGGACGCGTTCGAGCAGGAGGTCGGTACCCTCGATGCCCTCCAGCGCGATCGCCCGTCCGCCAATGGCGACTGCCGCCTGGCCGACGTCGAGCGCCCCGATGGCTCTTGCGGCCTCAAGGCCGGCATCAAGGTCGGCCCAGTCTTCCTTTCGCGGCGCGTGCGCGCCCATCCGGCCCTCGATGGCCAGCAGTTCCGGCACGATCTCGTGTGCGCCGACGACCTTGATGCCGTTGTCCTCGATCGTGTCGACGAGAATGCGCAACAGGCCGTCGTCGCCGCGCGCCAGTGCAGCCGCGACCCTGGGCAAAAGACGGAGCAAGTGGAAGGTCGGGCGTATGGCGCGCAGCAGCGGGCGCCTGCTGATGCCGCCCGCGAGGACGACATGCGTGAT
Source organism: Mesorhizobium sp. SCN 65-20 (assembly GCA_001724355.1). Taxonomy (GTDB): domain Bacteria; phylum Pseudomonadota; class Alphaproteobacteria; order Rhizobiales; family Rhizobiaceae; genus Aminobacter. The sequence goes on from MEEF01000024.1 coordinate 35,843, forward strand.
GCGCTGGCGCTTGAGCAGCGGCAGCAGCGACCCGAACTGCTCGATCGCGAGCGTGTCGCCGTCATAGCCGGCGAGCCCGGAATCGACCTCGCCCGCGACCCTTATGACGAAGGGCTTGTGGCCCGCCTGAACGAGGCTCTCGGCGACATTTGCCGGAAGCCTTCCGCTCCCGGCGATGATGCCGACCCTATCGCCGGCGCCTAGTTGTAACCCCGCCGACTTCTCAGCCTTCGTCATCGGCGTCGTCATCGACAACACCTTTCAGCGGCGGCACCGCATAATGCCTCTTGCCGCGGCTGGAAATGAAATCGACGATCTTCATCGCAATGGGAGACGATGCGTACTCGTCGCGCGCAATGGCAATGTTCTCGGCGACGGGGCGCGAGCGATCGAAGATGGTCCGGTAGGTGCGCCTCAGCAGCTGGATCTCATCACGCGGCAGGCCGGAGCGGCGCAGGCCGATGATGTTGAGACCACGCAGCTTCGCGCGATTGCCGGCTGCGATGGCGAACGGGATGACATCGCCGACAACAGCGGAGCACCCGCCGATGAAGGCGTTGTCGCCGATGCGAACGAACTGGTGCACAGCCGTGAGGCCGCCGATGGTGACGTTGTTGCCGACCTCGACATGGCCGCCGAGCGTCGCCCCGTTGGCGAAGGTGACGTTGTTGCCGACAATGCAGTCATGCGCGATATGCGCATAGGCGAGGAAGTTGCCATTGTCGCCGACAATGGTTTCGCCGCGGCTGGTGTCGGTTCCAAGGTGCATGGTCACGCCTTCGCGGATCGTGCAGTTGCTGCCGATCCTGAGCGTCGTGCGCCCACCCTTGTGCTTGTTGTTCTGCGGCGGCGCGCCCAGCGTCGCCATCGGGTAGACCTTGGTGCCCTCGCCCACGGTGGTCGCGCCGAGCACCGATACGTGGCTCACGAGTTCGACGCTGTCGCCGATGACCGCGTCCGCCGAGACGTAGCAGAATGGGCCGATGCGCACGCCTGCGCCCAGTTTCGCGCCCGCCTCGACGACGGCGGAGGGATGGATGAAAGTCTCGGACGTCATATGTTCGTTCTTATTCCTTGGGTACCATCATCGCGGCAACCTCGGCCTCGGCCACGGTGGCGCCATCGACGCGAGCGTCGCACGCAAACTTCAGAAGGTTGCCGCGCTTCTTGATCTTCTTGACGTGAATGCGCAGTTGGTCGCCGGGAACGACGGGCTTGCGGAACTTGGCGGCATCCACAGTCATCAGATAGACGAGCGACGGGCATTCGTCGACCACCAGCCTCAGGCAGATAGCACCGGCCGTCTGCGCCATGGCTTCGATGATTAGCACGCCCGGCATCACCGGCTGGCCCGGGAAGTGGCCCTGGAAATGCGGCTCGTTGAAGGTCACATTCTTGATGCCGACCGCCGAGTCGTCGCCGTCGATGTCGACGATGCGATCGATGAGCAGGAACGGGTAGCGATGCGGCAGAAGCTTGAAGAGCCCGACAATATCGACGGCTTCGAGCGTATTCGTTGCCTGCTCAGTCATTGCTACCGCCCTCTCTCGTCCTTGCCTTGGCCAGTTTCTTGAGCACCGCGAATTCGCGCATTGCTTCCTTCATCGGCTTGGCCGGATAACCGCCCCAGACCTCGCCAGCGGGCACATTGTGCATGAATCCGCTGCGAGCCGCGAGCTTCGCCCCGTCGCCGACGGTCAAATGGTCCGCCAGGCCGACGCCACCGCCCATCATGACGTTGTCGCCAATCACGCAGGAGCCTGAAATACCCGTAAGGCCGGCGATGACGCAATTGCGGCCGATCCGCACGTTGTGGGCGATCTGCACGAGGTTGTCGATCTTGGTGTTCTCGCCGATGACCGTGTCGGACATCGCCCCGCGGTCGACCGTGGAGTTGGCGCCGATCTCGACGTTGTCCTGGATCACGACCCGGCCGATCTGCGGCACGCGTTCCGGGCCCTTGGCTCCGCCCGCGAAACCGAAGCCGTCCTGGCCGATGCGAGCGCCGGCGTGGATGATGACCTTGTTGCCGAGCAGCGCGTACTGGATCGAGCAGTGAGGGCCGATGTAGCAGTCGCGCCCGACCTGGCACCAACGGCCGATCAGAGCATTGGCTGCAACCACCGTGCCGGCACCGACGGAAGCATGCGGTCCGATGACCGCACCAGCTTCGATGATTGCGCCCGGCTCGATGCGGGCGGATGCGTCCACATGGGCGAACGGCGACACACCGGTTTCTTCCGTCGTGCCGACCGGACGCTCGGCCTCGGGATAGAGAAGCCGGCCGATGCGTGCGAAAGCCTGCTGCGGGCGCGGCGTGACGAGGATCGCCACCCCATTCGGCACGAGGCCGACGACATCGGGCGTGCAAAGCACGGCAGCGGCAACCAGAGAAGCAAGAGGGCCTGCGTTGCGCTTGCCGTCGACAAACACAAGCGCGCCGTCGCCGCCGTCAGTCGCAGCCGCGATCGTCGTGATGGCAATGTGGGCGTGCCCTGCGTCGATCAGCGTGGCGCCGGTTAGCTCGGCCACCTCGCCCACCGTATAGCGGCGTGACGGCACAAAAAATACCGGATCCGTCATGAATTTGCTGTTCCAGCTAGGCCGGGCAGCTTCCGGGCCGGAGGGCCCGGAAGCATAGTTCCGCGCGATTAGAAGCGGGTCGAGATACCGAAATTGAATTCCTGCGTATCGTCGGTGTCTTCCTTGGCGACCGGCACCGCGTAGTCGATGCGCAGCGGGCCGAAGGGCGACGCCCAGAGCAGGCCAAAGCCGACCGAAGCGCGCCACTGCATGCTCGTGCCGACAATGTCGAACTCCTGAGGAGTACCAACATTTCGGTCCACCTTGCTGCCATACAGCGTCGCCGCATCAGCAAATACTGCACCGCGCAGACCAAAGCTCTCCGGAACGATCGGGATCGGGAACTGCGCCTCGACCGACGCATTGAAGTAGGTCGTGCCACCGAGATGGTCCCCGCTAGCCGGGTCGATCGGGCCGATGCCGTTATACTCGAAGCCGCGGATCATGCGATCGTTGTTCTTGAACTGATCGAACACGCGCAGGCTGCTGTCGCCGCCGAATCCGGCAACGTGTCCGCCACCCGCCGAAACCAGGCCGACGATGTCCAACTCCTCGGACAGCGTCTGATAGTAGCTGCCACGTCCCGTGACCTTGACGAACTGTGCGTCACCGCCCAGGCCGGCCACTTCGGTCGTGAAGTTGGCGTAGATGCCGTTGTGCGGGCTCTTCATGTCGTCGATCGTATTATAGACCAGCGTGCCGCTGACCGACGACTTGATCCAAGGACTGTCCTCGACGCCATCCTCGATGGCCTGCGAGACGTCGCAACCGGGATTCGCAATACCGTCTCCGTCGGGATCGCACTCGTCAGTGAGCGAGTACTCTTCCTGCGA
>MEEF01000025.1 GCA_001724355.1 Mesorhizobium sp. SCN 65-20
GTGCGTCCTTCGAGGCTCGCTTCGCTCGCACCTCAGGATGAGGAAGGCAGTGCTAGTGCCAACCTGAAAATCGGCATCGCTTCTAAAGCCGCACGACGATGAAGACACCAACCGTCCTCATCCTGAGGTGCTCGCCTGAAGGGCGAGCCTCGAAGGACGCACGACCAGGAAGCCAATAATGCGCGACGCACTGAAAACCCTTTTCTACCCCTTTGAGTCCGAGGCGCTGCCGCTGCCGGCCATGGGTACACGCGCGCTGTTCCTGGGCGCCGAGCCGGGCTTCCGGTCGCCCGAGGGGTTCGGCGCCGAGCTTGCGCTGGTGCAGGGATTTCGGCCCCATTTCCTCGCTCTGCGGTCGAGCGGATTGCAGGTCGCTCCGCGAGCCGAGGGCGAGGCCTACGAGCTGGCGCTCGTGCTTGCCGGACGTCACCGCGGCCAGAACGAGTTGTACGTCGCCGAGGCGATCGAGCGCGCGGGCGAGGGCGGGCTGGTCGTGGTCGCCGGCAGCAAGGACGATGGCATCGCCAGCCTGCGCAAGCGGCTGGCCGGGTTGGTTGAGATCGAGGACCACCTGCCGAAGTACCACGGCTCGGTCCTGTGGTTCCGCCGGGATAAGCGGTCCCTGGCTGCCGCGGCCACCTTGCGTGCGGACAATCCGGACATGCTGGTGGACGGACGGTTCCACACCGCACCGGGCATGTTCTCATTCGACCGCATCGACACCGGCTCGCGCCTTCTGGCCGAACACCTGCCGGCCGACATCAAGGGCGTCGTCGCGGACTTCTGCGCCGGCTGGGGCTACCTGGCGGCGGTGGTCGCGGAGCGGGCCACAGAGCTCAAGGCGCTCGAACTCTTCGAGGCCGACTACGACGCGTTGGAGGCCGCCAGGGCCAATCTCGGCATGGCCGGCGTGGACACTCGGTTCCACTGGCAGGACCTGCTCAGGGAGCCTGTGGAGCGGCGCTACGACATGGTGGTGATGAACCCACCGTTCCACCAGGACCGCGGCGCCGATCCCGAGATCGGCCAGCGCATGATCCGGGCCGCGTCGGCGGCACTCAAGCCGGGCGGGCGGCTCTACATGGTTGCCAATCGCCATTTGCCCTACGAGCCGGTGCTGGCGGCTGCGTTTGCCTCACATCACGAGCTGGCGGTGGAGAACGGCTTCAGGGTCTGGACGGCGCGCCGATAAGTTGGACCAGTACTGCCTCAGTGCAGGCTGGCGACCCTGGCGGTGGGCATCTCGTCGATCGCCAGCGGGGCAGGGCGGCCGAACAGGAAGCCCTGGACGACCTGGCAGCCGGCGGCGCGCAGCAGCGTCGCCTGGTTCTCCGTTTCGACGCCTTCCGCGATCGTCCGCACGCCGAGCGCGCGCGACAGCCCGACGATGGTCGAGACCACCGCGCCCGAACTCGTGTCCGTCTCCATGCGGCTGACGAAGGCACGGTCGATCTTGAGCTTGTGGAAGTCGAAGTCGATCAGATAGGCGAGGTTGGAGTAGCCGGTGCCGAAGTCGTCGACCGCCACCGAGATGCCCATACCGGTCAGCTGCCTTAGGATCTCGGCGGCGCGCTCGCGATCCTGCATCATCGCCGATTCGGTCACCTCCAGTTCGAGCCGCTTCGGGGCGATCCCGGTTTCCGCGACGATCCTGGCGACGTTGCCGACGAAGTCGCGCGTCATGAACTGCACCGGCGAGATGTTCACCGCCACGAAGCAGTCCTCCGGCAGCAGGCGGGCGTCAAGGCAGGCCTTGCGCAGCACCCACTCGCCGATCGGGCCGATCATGCCGGTTTCCTCGGCGACCGAGATGAACTCGGAAGGCCCGATCATGCCACGCTCGGGATGCTGCCAGCGGATCAGCGCCTCGTAGCCCACGGTCCGGCCGGATTGCAGATCGAGCTGCGGCTGGTAGTGCAGGTCGAAGTCGCCGCGCTCGAACGCGACGTGCAGTTCGGACTCTACCCACCGCCGGTGGTCCGCAACCCTGCCCATGTCCGGATCGAAGACGGCCCAGTTGCCGATGCCCGAAGCGCGGGCGTTCTGCAGCGCGAGGTTCGAGCGGCGCAGCAGCATGACCGGATCGTATCCGTCCTTGGGCATGGCGACGACGCCCACGGACACGCTGACCGATTGCAGGTGCGACGGCAGCTGGTACGGCTGCATCAGTTCCGCGACGACGCGGTCGATCATCGCCTCCAGCGAGCCGTCCACCTGCCGGTCGGGGCAGAGGATCGCGAACTCGCCGGCGCCCAGGCGCCCCAGCACGACGTCATCAGGCAGGGCGGTCCTCAGTCGCTCCGTGAAGGCGCGGATCAGCGCATCGCCGTTGCAATAGCCGATCGCGTCGTTGATCTGCTTGAAGCGGTCAATGTCGATGTCGATGAGGAAGACAGGCTTGCCGCTGCGCGCGGTGGCCGATGCGGCCTCGGCGATCTTGCCCACCATGGCAGTGCGCGCGAACAGCCCGGTCAGCTTGTCGAAATGGGTTTCGTTGAAGACGTAGTCGGCGGATTCGTCGATGCCGGCGAAGAATGCCATCGCCGCGAGGGATGCGGCGAGGGCGCAGAGGGCGGCGATGATCGCTCCGATGACCTCGATGGGCATGCCGGCAACCTGATTGCCGAGGTTCAACCGCACCCCCCAAATTGCCAATACGAAGCTGCCCAGCCCGGAAGTGGCGATGGTGGTAAGCCGAAACAACTTGCTTCGGCCCGGGTTCGTGGCGGCAGCCATGCGTAATGTTCCCAACTTGCGCGAATTCTCTACCGAATCGCGAGTTAAGATCGCTTGCCGCGAATGTCTACAATTTTAGCGAATCGCGAGTTTTCACTCGCGCCCGCCATCCGTCTGCTTGAGTTCGTCGAGCGTCGGCATCGAGACGATATGGTAGCCCGAATCCACGTAGTGGATTTCGCCGGTTACCCCCGAGGACAGGTCCGACAGCAGGTAGAGCGCCGAACCGCCGACCTCGTCGATGGTCACCGTGCGGCGCAGCGGCGAGTTGCGCTGCTGGTAGGAGAACATGTGGCGCGCGTCCGAGATGCCGGCGCCGGCAAGCGTGCGCACCGGACCGGCCGAGATGCCGTTGATGCGGATGCCGCGCGGGCCGTAGTCGTTGGCGAGATAGCGCACGCTGGCCTCGAGGCCTGCCTTGGCGACGCCCATGACGTTGTAGTTCGGCATCACGCGCACCGACCCGGCATAGGTCAGCGTGATCATCGAGCCGCCTTCGTTCATCAGGGCCGCGGCGTGGCGCGCGACCTCGGTGAACGAGTAGCAGGAGATGACCATGGTGCGGATGAAGTTGTCCCGCGTGGTGTCGGCGTAGAGGCCCTTGAGCTCGTTCTTGTCGGAGAAGCCGATGGCGTGCACCAGGAAGTCGATGCCGCCCCACTTTTCCTTCAGCGTGTCGAACGTCGCTGCCACCGAGGCGCTGTCCTCCACGTCGCAAGGGATAACAAGCGAAGCGCCGACCTTCTCGGCCAATGGCTTGACCCGGCGGCCGAAGGCCTCGCCCTGATAGGTGAAGGCGAGTTCGGCGCCATGCTCTGCGAGCTTCTGCGCGATGCCCCAGGCAATGGAATGGTCGTTCGCGACGCCCATGACGAGCCCGCGTTTGCCCTTCATCAGTCCGTCCATGTCGAAGTCCCTATGCGGAATGGCGCTGGAAAACGAGCGTGGCGTTGGTGCCGCCGAAGCCGAAGGAATTGGACAGAACGGTGTCGATCCTGGCGTCGTCGATGCGCTTGCGCACGATCGGCATGCCCTCGAACTCTGGATCGAGTTCTTCGATATGGGCGCTCTCGCCGATGAAGCGGCCCTGCATCATGAGGATCGAATAGATCGATTCCTGCACGCCGGCCGCGCCGAGCGAGTGTCCGGTCAGCGACTTGGTCGAGGTGATGTTGGGCATCTTGTCGCCGAACACTTCGCGGATCGCGCCCATTTCCTTCGAGTCGCCCACCGGCGTCGAAGTGCCGTGGGTGTTGATGTAGTCGACCGGGCCCTTCACCGTCGAAAGCGCCTGGCGCATGCAACGGATGGCGCCTTCGCCCGACGGAGCGACCATGTCGTAGCCGTCGGAGGTCGCGCCGTAGCCGACCAGCTCGCAATAGATCTTCGCACCGCGCGCCTTGGCGTGCTCGAGCTCCTCGAGGACCAGGACGCCCGCGCCGCCGGCAATCACAAAGCCGTCGCGATTGACGTCATAGGCGCGCGAGGCGACCGAGGCGCGGTCATTGTACTTGGACGACATGGCACCCATGGCGTCGAACAGGTTCGACATGGTCCAGTCGAGATCCTCGTGGCCGCCGGCGAACATGACGTCCTGCTTACCCCACTGGATCATCTCGGCGGCATTGCCGATGCAGTGCGCCGAGGTCGAGCACGCCGACGAGATCGAGTAGTTGACGCCGTGAATCTTGAACCAGGTGGCGAGCGTCGCCGAAGCGGTCGACGACATCGCCTTCGGCACCGCGAACGGCCCGATGCGCTTGGGCGAGTTGTTCTTCAGCGTGATCTCGGAGGCTTCCACGATTGTGCGGGTGGAGGGGCCGCCCGAGCCCATGATGATACCGGTGCGCTCGTTGCCCGAAACGTCGCTCTCCTCGAGGCCGCTGTCGGCGATCGCCTGCTTCATCGCGACGTGGTTCCACATGCCGCCCTGCGACAGGAAACGCGACGCGCGACGGTCGACCAGCTCGGTCATGTCGAGGTTGGGTGCGCCCCAGACCTGGCACTTGAAGCCGTGCTCGGCGAAGTCGTTGGAGAAGCTGATGCCGGACTTCGCGTCCCGCAGCGATGCGGTCACCTCGTCGGCGTTGTTGCCGATGGACGACACGATTCCGAGGCCCGTTACGACGACCCGTCTCATACGCTTTTCCTTTCAGACAGCCGGCGCGGTTACGCCGAAGCTTCCTGCTTCGAGAGCCCGACCTTGAGGTCGGTGGCCTTGTATATGGTCTCGCCGTCGGCCTTCAGCCAGCCATCGGCGATGCCCAGGACAAGGCGGCCGCGCATCACGCGCTTGAAGTCGATGCCGTATTCGACCTTCTTGACCGAAGGCGTGACCATGCCCTTGAACTTCACTTCGCCGGTCGACAGCGCCATGCCCTTGCCCTCTTCGCCGAGCCAGCCGAGGTAGAAGCCGGTCAGCTGCCACATGGCGTCGAGGCCAAGGCAGCCCGGCATGATCGGGTTGCCGATGAAATGGCAGGGGAAGAACCACAGGTCCGGCTTGATGTCGAACTCGGCGCGGGCATAGCCCTTGTCGAACTCGCCGCCGGTCTCGCTGATCTCGGTGATGCGATCGAACATCAGCATCGGCGGGGCAGGCAACTGGGCATTGCCGGGCCCGAACAGCTCGCCGCGGGCACAAGCCAGCAATTCCTCGTAGCCGTAGCTGGATTTCTGTTCGGCCATGAACACCTTCCCCGTCGCAAAATATCGGGCGGTGGGACGCCCTTGTTGTGTGCCTTCACTAGCACAGACTGTCTCCAGCCGGAAACCGACGTTTGCGCTTAGCGCGACCATCTGCCCGGGTCAATGCGCGCTATTGATCGCATTTGAGCTACCGAATATATGTCGAAGATAGCTTGCCGGCGGCATATGCGGCTTTTGGCAAGGTTCAAGTGGGGCGAAGTCGAACTCCGGCGAGGCGATCAAGTGGATTCGCGTAAGGCAAGCATGGCTGTGGAAACGCGTGTCCGCGATGCGGGGCTGAGGCCCACGCGGCAGCGCGTTGCGCTGGCTGAACTGCTGTTCGCCAAGGGCGACCGTCACCTCTCGGCCGAAGAACTACACGAGGAGGCGCTGAACGCCGGCGTGCCCGTGTCCCTCGCCACCGTCTACAACGCGCTGCACCAGTTCACCGATGCTGGCCTGCTGCGCATCCTGGCGGTCGAGGGTTCGAAGACCTACTTCGACACCAACACCTCCGACCACCACCACTTCTATATCGAGGGCGAGAACCGCGTGTTCGACATCGAGCCGAGCGCGGTGTGCGTCTCCAACCTGCCGGAACCACCGGAAGGCATGGAGATCGCCAATGTCGATATCGTGGTGAGGCTGCGCCCGAAACGCGCCTGAGCCGGCGTCGCCGCCTGGCGCTTCGTCAATTGTCGATGGCTTCGCCCGGATAGGCGCCCCAGAGCTGGGACTGCGCCAGCCACCCGCTCTTGCCGGCAAACGTCATCTCGCACCATTCGCCGTTGCATTTCTTGATCGAGCCCACGACGCCGGGTTCGATGACGGCCACGGTGCGGGCGTTCTTCTCCGGTTCGGAGAGCAGGATGAGCTGGGCATCCTTGCCGCGCTGCCAGGGGGCTGCGATCGCGGTGCGGTGGCCCGACAGCATGGACTGGTTGATCCAGCCCTCCGCACCGTCGGCGTCGCGCACCTTCCGCCAGTTGTCGTACTCCTGGACGATTTCCATCGGCAGGCCGGGCTTCAGATACATCCAGTCGACGGGATAGTTGACGCCGGGACCGATGCGCGAATTCACCTTGCCGGCCTTGAGGCTGACGAATCGCGGCAGCGGCAGGCCGCTCGGGCCGAGCCTGACGTCCTGCGCGGCGCTTGCCGTGCCGACGAAACCCGAGTTTGGCGAAACGAAAGCGAGCCCCACCAGTGCTGCACAGACGGCCAGGCGAAGCGACGCGAAACCAGACACCTTCGTAACCTCTATTTGAACTTCGCGCCCGTGCCGCGGTGCTTTGCGGGCGCCCTTTTTCTTTGTCTTCGGCGGTACTGCTTGTTACACAGATTCCCGCTCGGTGATTGGTTTGCAGTTTCACCGGTCTTGGTTAAAGAGGTCTCAACGGGATCTTCGTCGAGGAAAGCATGACCGGCCGAAAAAAGCCTCTCGTCGTCATCACGCGCAAGCTGCCTGACCCGGTGGAGACACGCATGCGCGAACTCTTCGACGCGCGGCTGAACGTCGACGACCGGCCGATGACCCAGCCGGAACTGGTCGCCGCCGTGAAGGAAGCCGACGTTCTGGTGCCCACCGTCACGGACACGATCGACGCGGCCCTGATCGAGCAGGCCGGCCCCAACCTCAAGCTCATCGCCAATTTCGGCAACGGCGTCGACAAGATCGACGTCACCGCCGCAGCCAAGCGCGGCATCACCGTCACGAACACGCCGAACGTGCTCACCGAGGACACGGCCGACATGACCATGGCGCTGATGCTGGCGGTGCCGCGGCGGCTGACCGAGGGCGCCAACATCCTGACCAGCGACAAGAAATGGGCCGGCTGGTCGCCGACCTGGATGCTGGGCCGCCGCATCTGGGGCAAACGCCTGGGCATCGTCGGAATGGGCCGCATCGGCACCGCGGTCGCCCGCCGCGCCAAGGCCTTCGGGCTCTCCATCCACTATCACAACCGCCACCGCGTGTTGCAGTCGGTCGAGGACGAGCTGGAGGCGACCTATTGGGAGAGCCTGGACCAGATGCTCGCCCGCATGGACATCATCTCGATCAACTGCCCGTCGACGCCCGCGACCTTCCACCTCCTGTCGGCGCGGCGGCTGGCGCTGATGCAGCCGCACGCCTACCTGGTCAACATCGCCCGTGGCGACATCATCGACGAGGAAGCGCTGGTCAAGATGCTGCAGGACGGCAAGCTGGCGGGTGCGGCGCTTGACGTGTTCGAGCACGAGCCGGCGGTCAGTCCGAAGCTGCTCAAGCTCGCCGCCAAGGGCAAGGTGGTGCTGTTGCCGCATATGGGCTCGGCCACGATCGAGGGCCGCATCGATATGGGCGAGAAGGTCATCATCAACATCCGCGCGCATGTCGACGGGCATCGCCCGCCGGATCGCGTGCTGCCGCTCAGGACCTGATCTCAGCCAGCCTCGGGCAGGCGCGTCTCAAGACACCACCATTTCGGGCGGCCGGTCAGGAAGCTGTGATAGGCGGGCATGAGTTCGGCTGCCTTCGGCTTGTCGAACACGCCGAGCACGAGCGCGACCGTGGGCTGGTCGTCGATGGCGCCGATGGTGCTGCCGCAGCGCGCACAGAAGGCGCGGCTTGAATAGTCCGAAGAGCGGAATGTCGAGGGCTGGCCGCCCGATCCGGTCCAGCTGACCGAGTCGCGCGGGAATTCTACCCAAGCAAGGGTGAGCGAACCGCTGTGGCGCTGGCACATCCGGCACGAGCAGGTGTGCGGCTTCTCTGCCGGCCCGCGTGCCTCGAACCTGATGTCCCCGCACAGGCAACCGCCGGCGTATTTCTTGACGGCCACGGGCCCCCTCCGGATTTTGAATTGATTTCAGCCGATGTGCTTGCGCAAGGTGAGCGAGGTTGGCCGGTCGTAGCCCTCATGCGCCGTGCGCTCGACCTCGACGAAGCCGAGGCGGGCGAAGGTGGCGTGGTTGTCGAGCAACTCCACCCGCGTCTGCAGCTCGAGCGCGGGCTTGCCCTGTTCGAGCGCGTGGCGCTCGGCTGCCAGCATCAGCATCCGACCGATCCCGAAGCCGCGACTGCTTTCATCGACCGCGAGCTTGCCGACATAGAGCGCATCCTGGCGATCGGCTGCGAAGATGCAGCCGACGAGCCGCCCGTCGACAGTGGCGATGAAGCAAGTCTCCTCCCCGGCCTTGCGGCGCAGTGCCTCGGGCGTGAGCTTGTGCGCCGAGGACGGCGGGTCGATGACGCCGTCCATGTAGGCGAAGGAGCGCATGATGAGGCCGAGCAGGTCGTCCCATGCCGAAAAATCCCCGGGGAGGCGGGAGACGGTCACGTCGGTCATGGTCAGGAGGCCTTGTAGCGGACCGTGTCGAATCGGGCGCCAAGTGCGTCGTAGAGCATCAGACGTCCGACCAGAGGCTCGCCGATGCCGGTGATCAGCTTGATCGCCTCCATCGCCTGGAGCGTTCCGATGACACCGGTCAGCGCACCGAGCACGCCGGCGACCGCACACGAAGGCACCAGGCCGGGCGGCGGCGGTTCGGGGAAGAGGTCGCGGTAGGAGGGATTGCGGCGGCCATCCGGGCCGGTCTCGAAGGGCTTCAGCACGGTGATCGAGCCGTCGAATCGCCCGACCGCGGCATGCACCAGCGGCCGCGCGCGCGCCGCACAGGCATCCGCCACCGCATAGCGTGTCTCGAAATTGTCCGAACCGTCGACGACCAGATCGTAGGCGGCGACCAGATCGCCGGCATTTGCCTCGGTCAGGCGCAGCTGGTGTAGCTCGACCGTCACGTGCGGATTGATGCGCCGAATCGTTGCTGCAGCGCTCTCCGCCTTGGAGAGGCCGATCGACTGGGTGTCGTGGATCACCTGGCGCTGCAGGTTGGACAGCGACACCTCGTCGTCGTCGACGATTCCGAGCGTGCCGACGCCGGCGGCGGCGAGATATTCGAGCACCGGCGCGCCCAGCCCGCCGGCGCCGATGACCAGCACGCGGGCGCGCTTCAGCTTCTGCTGGCCCGGCCCGCCGATCTCCGGCAGCACGATGTGGCGCGCATAGCGTTCGAGTTCTTCGGGGGAGAGGGGAGCTGCCTGGTTCATGGCGGCGAGCATATCGCCGCGATGTGCGGATGTCAGTCGTCTTCGGTGGGGCGCACGCTGCCGTGGTCGACGGTCAGGAACTGCGCCTTGCCGGCAAGGCTGGAAAACAGCGCCGGTTCGGTGCCGGTCATGAAGGCCTGGCAGTTGAGGTCTTCGAGGATTGAGAAAAGCGCTGCGCGCCGCCCGGCGTCGAGATGGGCGGCGATCTCGTCGAGCAGGAGAATCGGTGCAGCGCCCGCCATCTCGCCGGTGAGCCGCGCATGCGAGACGACGATGCCGACCAGCAGTGCCTTTTGCTCGCCCGTCGAACAGAGTTCGGCCGGCATCGATTTCGGCCGATGTCGGACGACGAGGTCCGAGCGGTGCGGACCCTCGAGTGTACGGCCGGCTGCGCGGTCGCGTTCGCGGCCCTGCGCGAGCGCCTGGCGGAAGCGCTCTTCCAGGTCGACCGCCGGGATGTCGCCGATGCTTTCCTCCAGCGTGCCGGACAGCGCCAGTTCCGCCTGGGGGAAGGGGCCGGTCTCCGGCAGGCGGCCGATCATGGCGGTGAGCAGGCGCACCATCTCGACACGGGCGGCAGCGATGGCTGCACCCGTCTCGGCCATCTGGGTCTCGATCGCCTCGAACCAGGCGCGGTCGCGGCGGTCCTCGGCGAGGAGCCGATTGCGGCCGCGCATCGCCTTTTCGTAGTCGAGCGCACGCTGCCCGTGGGCCGGGTCGATCGCCAGCACCAACCGGTCGAGGAAGCGGCGGCGGTCGCTGGCCGATCCGGTGAACAGTGAATCCATCGATGGCGTGAGCCAGACAACGCGGAGCCATTCGAGCAGTTCGTCCGCCGACTTGGCATTTGCACCGTTGATGCGCACGCGCCTGCCCGCCTCGCCAGCCTCTGGCGCGGTGCCCGTGCCGATTTCGGCATCGCCGAACGGGCCTTCGATCGCCGCGTGCACGGCAAACGCACCTGAACTGCCTTCGCGCGCCACGTCCGGGTAGGGTGCGCGCCGCAGGCCACGCCCCGGCGTGAGGAACGATATCGCTTCGAGCAGATTGGTCTTGCCGGCGCCGTTCTCGCCGGTGAAAACCACCGCGCCCGGCCGAAGGTCGAGCGAGAGCGAGGTATAGTTCCGGAAATCCGTAAGCGTCAGCTTACATATGCGCGTCGAGGGGATGAGCTTCCGCTCGCCCCCCGGATCTTGGTCTTGCACGGCCGTCCCGGCGCTACACGCGCATCGGCATCAGCACGTAGAGAGCGTTCTCGTCGGCCGTGTCGTGGATGAGCGTGGGCGATCCGGCATCCGCCAGCATGAAGCGCGCCTCGCTGCCCGAAAGCTGGGCGGCGACGTCGAGCAGGTACTTGGCGTTGAAGCCGATCTCGATTGGGTCCGACGAGTAGTCGGCGGCGAGTTCCTCGGTGGCGCTGCCCGAATCGGGGTTGTTGACGGCAAGCGTCACCTGGCCGTCGGCGATCGACAGCTTCACGGCGCGGCCGCGTTCGGACGAGATGGTCGAGACGCGGTCGACGGCGGCGGCGAAGCTCTGGCGGTCGATAGTCAGCTTCTTGTCGTTGCCGCTCGGGATGACGCGCTGATAGTCGGGGAAGGTGCCGTCGATCAGCTTCGAGGTGAGGATCACGCTGCCGATGGTCAGGCGGATCTTGGTGTCGGAGATCTCGGTCGTGACCGAGACGTCCGGCGTGTCGAGCAGCTTCTGGATTTCGCTGACGGTCTTGCGCGGGATGATGATGCCCGGCATGCCCTCGGAGCCCGCCGGAGCCTCGACCTCGGCGCGGGCGAGGCGGTGACCGTCGGTGGCGACGGCGCGCAGCATCAGCTTGTCGCCGCTCTCGATCGTGTGCAGGAAGATGCCGTTGAGATAGTAGCGCGTTTCCTCGGTCGAGATCGCGAACTGGGTCTTGTCGATCAGGCCCTTGAGCGCCTGGGCGTCGAGCCGGAAGATGTGCGAGAACGAACCGGCCGAGAGCTCGGGGAAGTCGGACTGCGGCAGGCACTGCAGGCGGAAGCTCGAGCGGCCCGAGATCACGGACATGGCGTTGCCGTCCTCGTCCATCTTCAGCATCACCTCGGCGCCGTCGGGCAGCTTGCGCACGATGTCGTAGAGCAGGTGGGCGGGAACGGTGGTGGCGCCGGCGCGCTCGACGCTTGCCGGCGTCGCTTCCGAGACCTCGAGGTCGAGGTCGGTTGCCTTCATCTCGAGGCTCGCGCCGTCGGCCTGCAGCAGCACGTTCGACAGGATCGGGATCGTGTTCCGCCTTTCGACCACGCGGTGGACGTGGTTGAGCGACTTCAACAGGTTGGAGCGTTCCAGGATTACACGCATGACGAAACGGGCTCACTATTTGAAGGTGCGGGCTCACGGGCTCGAACTGCGCCCGGGAAAGCCCGCAACACGATCGGAATACGCCGAGTCTGACAGTAAAAACGGGGGAAAGGCAAGCCCGCGCGACGACACGGCAGCCGTTGCGCGGGCGTTCTGGGGATAAGTCGCAGGCGTCGATCTGCTGCCTGCGCCGGCAAACCGTCAGGCCTGGTCGGTGATCAGCCTGCGCAGGAGTTCGAGCTCCTGGGCCAGCGTGTTGTCGCCGCCCGACAGGTCCTCGATCTTGCGCACCGCATGCAGCACGGTGGTGTGATCGCGGCCGCCGAAACGGCGCCCGATCTCGGGCAGCGAGCGCGGCGTCATGACCTTCGAAAGGTACATCGCGATCTGGCGCGGCTTGACGATCGTGCGGGTGCGGCGGTTGGACAGAAGCTCCGTCTTCGACACGTTGTAGTGGCGGGCGACGATGCGCTGGATGTCCTCGATGCGCACCCGCTTCGGCTCGCCCGAGCGGTAGATGTGGCCGAGGATCTCGTCGATGCGCTCGATCGAGAGCTGCGGCTCGAAGGACTGGCGGAAGACCAACTGGTTGAACGCGCCTTCCAGCTCGCGGCCGCTGCCGGTCACGGTGCGGGCGACATGCTCGAGCACGTCGTCCTGGATGGCGAGGTTCGGGTCATCCGTCTTGGCGCCGGCGTAGCGGATCTTGAGCATGCCCAGGCGCATGCCGAAGTCGGGGGCCGACATTTCCAGCGCGACGCCGCCATTGAGGCGCGAGCGAACGCGCGGCTCGAGCGATTCCAACTCCGCCGGCGGACGGTCGGCCGCGACCACGACCTGCTTGGCGCTGTCGAGCAGCATGTTGATGAGATGGCAGAACTCGTGCTGGATCGACTTGCCCTGCAGGAACTGCATGTCGTCGATGATGAGCAGGTCGATGTCGCGCAGCTGTTCCTTCAGCGTCAGCGCGTTGTTGTCGCGGATGGCCGTCGCAAAGCGCCACATGAAGTATTCGGCCGTCAGGTAGACGACGCGCGACTTCGGGTTCTGGCGCAGCGACTCGGCTGCGATCGCCTGCAGCAGGTGGGTCTTGCCGAGGCCGACCGTGGCGTGGAGGAACAGCGGATTGAAGCGCGAGTTCTGCTCCGCCACGGCGCGTGCCGCAGCGAGCGCAACCCGGTTGGACGGGCCCTCGACGAAGGAGTGGAAGGTGTAGCGCGGGTCGAGCGGGGAGCCGAGCACGCTCTGCTTGAATTCCGGCTCGGCCGTGCCGTTGCGGGCCGGGGCGGGACGCTCGACGCGGCCGGCGGCCACTGTGCTGGTGGAAAGCGCGGACTGGGTCTGGCGGACCGGCTTGCGCATTGCCGCCGGGTCGTTCTCGACGTTCGGGCGGGCCACTCGGGTGGCGGTGCGAACGATTACATCGAGTTTCATCAACTCGGCGTCTTCCTGGCGCCACAGCTCGGAAATGAGATCAACATAGTGGCTGTTGATCCACGAGCGCAGGAAGGCGGTCGGCACCGAAAGGCGCACCACGCCCTTCGAGGCTTCCGCGAGCTTCATGCGGCCGAACCAGCTTGAGAAGACCTCGCTGCCCAGGCGAACCTGGAGCTGCGTCTTGACCCTGTCGAAAATCTTCTCTGCGGCGGTGGTTGCAGCCACTTCATTGCCCTCGATCAGTTCGCCGGTAAAAAGAAAGCCCGCTTTTGCTTCGCTTTCGATGCCGCTTTGCATTGTCGCAATCCCTAACCTTCGGTCCACGTTATCCCGCGGGAGACGCGCCGCGCGCATCTCCAAGCGGCAAATTCAAATCGGGACGCTTGCCGTCACCGGCTTAGCCCCCAAATCCTGATCCCCAAGCGCCTCAAGGCAGCCTGAGCTGATGGGCGCTGGGAGGGCAGCAGCGCCAGGCAAATGCACAGTCGCCCGGCAAAGACGCCGGCGCTTCACAAGTCACCATGCCGTGTTATCCCCACACGCCCCAAGTATATCGAAGAAGGCACACCTCTCCCGAGCGCGGAATCTACCCACGCCGAGAATGCCGCCGGTTTTTATGGCTTGGCAGAGGGCTCAGTGCCCGTCTCTTCGATGGACAGACCTTACAAAAATCGCTGTGGAAAGAGCAAGGGTGGGTCTTACCCAATTTTAATGAATCCGGGCGCCTCATGAGCGGATTCAGAGGCCCCCGGAAGCGACGGCGGAGACAAAGCCGTTGTGATTCAAACCCTTTTCCGGGAAGCGAAAAAAACCGCGCCTCCCGGGAAAAAATTTTAAAAGAATCCGCTTGACAGCTACTTGTCCCCCGCGCCTCCGGGGAAGCTTGAACAAGCTGTGGATAACCATCAGCAAGTCCATGAAAACAAAGGGAAATTTGTGTCACGGCGAATGTTAACGGAGGCTGCTTGCGGCGGTTGTACTTATAAGAATAACCGCATATGCCGGCAAAGAACTTCAGGTCTTTTTTAGTATCCCTGGACCGGTGCGGAAGGGCGTTCCGGGCCTCCCTTCGGGCAAAGAAAAACCCGGCTGGTTAGGCCGGGTTTTTCAGAATTCAAATTGTTTGCAAGTCTCAGGCCGAGAGGGCCTTGACCCGCTGCGCCAGGCGCGAAACTTTCCGCGAGGCGGTGTTCTTGTGCAGGACACCCTTGGTGGCGGCGCGCATCAGTTCCGGCTGGGCTGCGACGAAGGCGGCCTGTGCAGCGGCCTTGTCGCCAGAAGCCAGGGCTTCCTCGACCTTGCGGAGGTAGGTGCGGACGCGCGAACGGCGGTTCTTGTTGACCGCGGTACGAGCGGCAATCTTGCGGGTAGCCTTCTTGGCCGAAGAGGTGTTGGCCATGGTGCCTCTCTTTGATCTCTATGGTGGGCGCGAGCGGGTTCCCGCGGAGCGCAAAAAAAGCTCGGGCGTCCCGGAGGCCGCCTCGGTTGGTGCGGCTTATAGTTCAGCTTGCCCGTCGCGTCAACGCTGATCCGGTCAGCGGTTGCGGAAATTCGCAGACCTTTTCTCGGCGAAGGCGGCCATGCCTTCCTTTTGATCATCGAGCGCGAACATCGAATGGAAGACTCGGCGCTCGAAGCGCAGCCCCTCGGCAAGGGTCGTCTCGTAGGAACGATTGACCGCTTCCTTGCACATCATCACGGCCGGCAGCGAGAAGTCGGCGATCTTGGCGGCGGCCTTCATGGCTTCCTCCAGCAGATCCGCCGCCGGAGCGATCCGCGATACGAGGCCGGCGCGCTCGGCTTCGGCAGCGTCCATCATCCGACCGGTCAGGCACATGTCCATGGCCTTGGCCTTGCCGACGAAGCGGGTCAGCCGCTGCGAGCCTCCCATGCCGGGCATGACGCCGAGCGTGATCTCGGGCTGGCCGAATTTGGCGGTGTCGGCGGCGATGATGAAATCGCACATCATGGCGAGTTCGCAGCCGCCGCCCAAGGCATAGCCCGAGACCGCCGCGATCATCGGCTTGCGGTTGCGGGTGAAGGCTTCCCAGCCGGAGAAGAAGTCTTCGAGATAGGCTTCGACATAGGTCTTGGCCTGCATCTCCTTGATGTCGGCACCGGCGGCGAACGCCTTTTCCGAGCCGGTGATGACGATGGCGCCAACGCTGTTGTCGGCCTCGAACTCGCCGGTTGCGGCGAGCAGTTCGGCAAGTACCTGGGAATTGAGCGCGTTGAGCGCCTTCGGGCGGTTGAGCGTGATCAGCCCGACCTTGCCGCGCTTCTCCACGAGGATCGTCTCATAGGCCATTTTGCGGCTCTCCCTTCCTGCAATGCCGAGCTTCCGGTCTAGTGCATGACCCCGAAAATCGGAACCGATTTTCGGAAGGGATCATGCACAAACTCAAATGGTGTTGCAGCGTCCTTCTTCGCGCCCAAAAGGCCGCGCGGCGCCGTAGCTTACCGCTGGCACTGGCGGCAATGGAAAGTCGACCGCCCGCTCTGGACGATGCGCTCGACATGGCCGGCACAGTCGGTGTGCGCGCAGGCTTCGCCCTCCCTGTCGTAGACCGAGAAGGAGTGCTGGAAGTAGCCGAGCGAGCCGTCGGTATGAACGTAGTCGCGCAGCGAGGAGCCGCCGGCGGCGATCGCCTCGGCAATGACCTCGCGGATCGAGGTGGCGAGCAGTTCGGCGCGTTCGCGGGCGACCTTGCCCTTGCCGGCGATCGTGCCGGCTGCCCGGGTGGGCGACAGCCCCGCCCGCCACAGCGCCTCGCAGACATAGATGTTGCCGAGGCCTGCGATCAGCCGCTGGTCGAGCAGCGCGGCCTTGAGCGGGGCCTTCTTGTCGCGGAAGAGCTCAGCCAGGAGCGCGCCGTCGAGGCTGTTGCCGGTCGGCTCGACGCCAAGGCCCGAGAGCATCGGGTGCACGCCGGCCCCCGGCTCGGCAAACAGCATGAAGCCGAAGCGGCGCGGATCGTTGAAGATGACGCGGGCCGGCTCGCCTCTGGGGTCCGCGACATGGAAGACGACATGGTCGTGCGCAGCGGCTTTCGAACGCTCGTGATGGAAGGTTCCGGGGGCTGAGCCGTCAGCGTCGGTTTCGATGCGGAACGAGCCCGACATGCCGAGGTGGCAGATGAGCATCGGGCCGTCCTCGACGTCGGCGGTGAGGTACTTGGCGCGGCGTCCCAGTGCCGCGATCTTGCGGCCGGTGAGGCGCTCGGAGAAGCGCTCGGGGAAGGGGAAGCGCAGGTCGGGGCGGCGCGTCTCGACGCGTTCGATCCGCGCGCCCTCTAGCACCGGCTGAAGTCCGCGCCGGACGGTTTCGACTTCGGGCAGTTCAGGCATGGGTGATCGTGGCCAGGAAGGAGTTGCCGTGGCGGCCCGGCGCTAGGCCGAGATGTTCCGCCACCGTCTCGCCGATGTCGGCGAATGTGGTGCGCAGGCCGATGTCGCCGCCGGCGAGGCCCGGCGCCTGCCCGATCACCGGGATGCGCTCGCGGGTGTGGTCGGTGCCGCGCCATGTCGGGTCGTTGCCATGGTCGGCGGTGAAGATGATGAGGTCCCCGGGCTTGAGCTTGGCGAGCGCCTCGGGCACCCGCTTGTCGAAGGCCTCGAGGGCTGCGGCATATCCGGGCACGTCGCGGCGATGGCCGAATTCGGTGTCGAAGTCGACGAAATTGGCGAACACCAGGTCGCCGTCGCGGGCGTCGTCCATGGCGCCGAGCGCCTTGTCGAACATCGCCATGTTGCCGACGCCCTTGCGCACCTCGGAAATGCCGCGATGGGCGAAGATGTCGCCGATCTTGCCGATGGCGATCATCTTGCTGCCGCGCTCCGTCAGCCTGTCGAGCAGCGTCGGCTCCGGCGGCGGCGTTGCAAAGTCCTTGCGGTTGGGCGTGCGTTCGAATGTGTCGCGGCTCTCACCGACGAAGGGTCGGGCGATGACCCGGCCGATGTTGAGCGGATCGACGAGCCGGCGCACCACGCGGCAGAGCTCATAGAGGCGCTCCAGCCCGAAATGGGTTTCGTGCGCGGCGATCTGGAGCACCGAATCGACTGAGGTGTAGCAGATCGGCTTGCCGGTCCGGATGTGCTCCTCGCCGAACCTCTCGATGATCTCGATGCCCGAAGCATGGCAGTTGCCGAGGATGCCCGGCACCTTGCCCTCGCGGACGATCGCGTCGGTCAGCGAAGCCGGGAAGGCGGGCACGGTCTGCGGAAAGTAGCCCCAGTCGAAGGTGACCGGCACGCCTGCGATCTCCCAATGGCCGGACGGCGTGTCCTTGCCGCTGGAGATCTCCTGCGCGGTGCCGTGAAAGGCGCCGGGCGAGAGCCTGGCGCCGTCGCCGAAAGCGAAGCCCGTCGCGAGCTTCGACGCCTCGCCCAGGCCAAGCGCCGTCATGTTGGGCAGGCGGAGCGGTCCGCTGCGCAGGCCGTCGCGGTCGCCGCGGCCTTCGGCGCAGGCTTTCGCGATATGGCCGAAGGTGTTCGACCCGGCATCGCCGAATTGCCCGGCATCGGCCGCGCCGCCGATGCCGAAGGAATCCAGTACGAAGATGAATGCTCGCGCCATCGCTGTCGGGCTCTCGGTTGCCGGCTCCCGACACACATAGGTTGAGCGCGCGGAGTTGGCAATTATCCGGCGGGATGGGTGCCGCGGCGGTCGCTCAACAATCCCCGCACGGTAGTGTCCGGACATGGCGTGGGCGCAGATAATACGTCTCACCCATTTGGATGTCGTCGAAGGCGGCGGCGAGGCCCAGCACCGGCTTGGCTTCCGCGGCCCAGGTGATCACCGGCTTGTAGTCGAGTTGGCTTTCGACACGGATGAGGAAGCTGCCCCTGGCGTTGAGCGCGTCGGGCACCGTGGTCGGCGAGCCTATGGCGGCGGCAGGTCCTGTCGATCCATTGTCCAGTTTGCGCGACCAAGCCACCCTCACGTTGGGGGTCGCCTCATCCGTGATCTCGATGGCGGTGACCACGATCGTGCCGACGCTTCTGTTGTAGGGTTGCAGCGTG
Organism: Mesorhizobium sp. SCN 65-20; assembly: GCA_001724355.1. Taxonomy (GTDB): domain Bacteria; phylum Pseudomonadota; class Alphaproteobacteria; order Rhizobiales; family Rhizobiaceae; genus Aminobacter. Next base: position 18,311 of record MEEF01000025.1, read on the forward strand.
GCCTCTCCGATCTGCATGATGGCATCGATTTCCGCGAGTGTCGTCGTCTGCTGCTGAGTTACGAGATCACCCACCATCGAACCGACGCGGCTGACCTTCTTGCTGGTTTCGATGGCCTGGGAAACTTCCATGGTCACGAAGTAGAGCGCGAGGAGAAGCGGTAAGACGAAGGCGAACTCGACCGCAGCCACGCCGCGCCGGTCGTGGGCAAGGCCACGCAGGGAAGCCTGCAATCGCATCAGCGCCGTAAGTGCCTTCGTCCCGATCGACATGTCCCTGCCTTTCCCCTCTATGTCGTCCCGCCGGGGCCCGATTTCATTCGTTGAACGGCTCGTTCTGCCAAACGGATGCGGCGAACTGCAGAGTGTAGCCGCCCTCGAGGTTTGACATGGACGCCCGCATGAAATCGGTGATCACGGGCCATTTATAGAAAGCCCGCAGCATGTTCTTTGACACCGAAGGCCCCGATTTCCATCCGAACCCTGTCGTGTCGATGTCCCGGGAAGAGGTCAGCGTGATCCTCTCCTTGGCCGCATCGGCGAATGTTGCGTAGCTGCGCAGATCGACGATCAATCCGGGGCAATCCTTGGCGACCAGGACCTCGATCCTGTCGCAGATCATGTTCCTCACCGTCAGTTCATTCAGGTCGGCGGCCCTGATATTTCCCGTACGAAGTTGGCGGGCAACGTCGTCCACGGCGTTGGATAGCACTTGCTGGCCGGCGAAGGTAATGCAGCTCTCCAGGATGGCGAAGACGAGCAGCGAGAAGGGGATCGCCAGCATGACGAACTCGATCGCCGTGCTGCCGCTCCGGTCGCGCAGGAAACGGGCGAGGAGTGCCCTTTTCCGATCTCGCGAGCAATGATCTGTTGGCGATGCCCTGTCCTTCATGTTCCCGACCACCTGCCCCATATGAAGCGGACGATAGACCAAAGCCGTTGAGGCCTCGTTTGGGCCAACGCGAAAATGCCAGCGGCGAGCTTTACCGGCTGCTAACTATCGATGCCGGCCGCGCAGAGCGGAAATTACTGGGCGTTCATCTCGCCTTCCGACAGGCGCTCGGCATCGCTCTTGTAGGAACTCTCGCAATAGGGTGTGCAGGAAAGGGTCTGCACTTCCGAACGCCTGTATATGCGCACCGACGATGCGGCCTGGCGGACGACGGTCACCTGCTCGTCGACGATAGGGTTTCCCGCGGCATCGAGCACCACGAGATTGGTTACGCCAAAACCCTTGCCGGTGAGCACGATGGTAGACGCGTCCTGGACCGCGGCGTCGGCGATGGAGGAGTTGCCGACGACGATTGTGTCCGCCGCGCGGGTGAGGCGCACGATCTTGGCCTGGTTCATCGTTACCTCGATGCCCGAGCCGGCCTGTGCTGGCAGGGACACCGCGGGCAGCAGGAACAGCATTCCCATGAACAAGGATTTCAGACGAGCCACGGTCGCGCCCCCTCAGACGGTTGTCGCAATTGTCGACGTTCAACGGAAGATGAACGACTTTGGTGAACCAAGGGTTAAGCCCGCCCGGCAGAACGCGGACGGGAGCATTTGTGAATTACTGGCTTGGGCGGTGCTCGGCGACGAAGAAGAAAGTACTGATCGGCTTAGTCGATGATTAACCACCCAACCGGAGCTTGCGCCGAAACGAATTGGTAAGGGTGTTTCTTAAGCCGATTGCAACGGCTCCCCGCTAGGTTGCAAACATCCGATCAACGCCAAGAGAAATGTTGACGGGAAGTGCTGTAACACGGAGCAAGGAGCTTACGATGTCTAACCTCATCGCACGTTTTGTGAAGGACGAATCCGGCGCGACCGCCATCGAATACGGTCTGATCGCCGCCCTCATCGCTGTTGCCATCATCGTTGGTGCCGGATACGTCGGTACCTCGCTCAACACCAAATTCACCGAAGTTTCCACGGCTATCGACACTGCTGGCAAGCCTAAGGCGCAGTAATCTGCGGATCTAAGCGAAAGCTTGCACGTAGAGAAAGTGAAGGGCTGTTCAAGGGTGGCTTTTCACATGTTTCGAGAATGGCGTTAGTCAATTTAAGGCTAACGCCATTTTTATGGGATAGATGTTATCGATCTATCGGATGATGATCATGCTCGAGGCACTAATCTTTGTAGTCTTTCCTTTCTGCATGGTCTATGCGGCGGTCTCTGACGTCATGTCGATGACAATTGCCAACCGGGTGCCTTTGCTGCTGCTCGGCGTTTTTGTCGTCGTCGCGCCCTTGACCGGCATGGCTTGGGCCGAAATCGGAATGCATCTTGCTGCTGGCGCCCTGATGTTGACCATCACCTTCGCCATGTTCGCGATAGGCGGCATGGGCGGCGGCGACGCCAAGTTGATCGCGGCCACCGCGGTCTGGATGGGGCTCGGCTTCCCGTTGATGCAATATCTGCTGGTTAGCGCTTCCATCGGCGGGACCCTGACACTGGCGATCCTTGCGTTCCGGAGTTCTGCTCTCTCCCATGTGGTTGGCCAGAACATCTTCCTGAAAAACTTCACACATCATGCCGGCGGCGTTCCCTATGGCATTGCGCTCGGGATCGGCGGGCTTCTGACCTATCCGTCCTCGCCGATGATGACCTGGGCACTGGGGCGTCTGGTTGCGCAATAGCCGCCCGGCTTCGGGCGCAACAAACGATTAATCACGCCCGTAAGGATTGCGTTAACCATAATTTGACGATTGCCCGTGCAGTGTCTCCCTCGGCTTATTGGGGTTTGCCGGGGCGAGGTCGGACATGGCAGCATCGCGACTGATGATACTTGGCGTGGCGGTGGCTGCGGCAGGCGGGGCAGGTTACGTCGCCAAGAATATGTCGGCTCCACCGCCGGCCCAGGTCGTCGAGGCCGGGCCGCAGCAGCCCCAGATCGAACTGACCGATGTCCTCGTCCTGACAGGCGACGTGCCGATCGGCGGCATCGTGGAGAGCAACGTCTCCTGGCAGCCCTGGCCAAGCGACGCGCTCAATCCCAATTTCATCACCCGCAGCACCGAGCCGGACGGGCCCGAGAAATACAAGAACTCCGTCGCGCGCCTGGCGCTCTATTCCGGCGAGCCGCTGCGCAAGTCGAAGCTCATCGGCGAGGGACAGAGCTTCATGTCCGCCGTGCTTCCTACCGGCATGCGCGCCGTCGCCACCACGATTTCAGCCGACACCTCCGCCGGCGGGTTCATCCTTCCGAACGACTATGTCGACGTGATCATGACCCGCCGCGCAGACGGGGGCGTGACCGGCTTCACCACCGAAACGATCCTCAAGAACATCCGCGTGCTCGCCATCGACCAGGCCATCCAGGAGGACGAGGAGGGCAAGAGGGTAAAGGTCGGCGAAACGGCCACACTGGAACTCACCCCTCAGCAGGCCGAGATCATCACCGTCGCTCAGCAGATGGCCGATCGGCTAACTCTGGCGCTACGTTCGGTCGCCGACACACAGGAAAAGAACCTCGTGGAGGCCGACTATCTGGTTTCCGGCAGCGGCAAGCGCGGCACCGTTCGCCTCATCAAGTCTGGCGAGATTTCCGAATCGGGGGCAAGGAAATGAGGACCAGTGCAAGGCTTCTGGCGACCGCATCGGCGCTCGCCGCCCTCGTCGCGGCCACAGCGGTGCCAGTCGCGCCGGCGGCCGCAGGCGCCCACGCCAGGGTCGGGGCGACCACGGCGAGCCAACGCGTCAAGCTCGGCCTGAACAAGTCGGTCGTGATCGACCTGCCGAGCGATGCTTATGACATTCTGGTCGCCAACCCGGCCGTCGCCGACGCGGTTACTCGCACCTCCCGCCGCATCTACCTCTTCGGCAAGTCGGTCGGCGAAACCAACATCTTCGTCTTCGGCCCCAATGGCGAACAGATCGTCAGCCTCGACCTCGCGGTCGAGCGCGACGTGGCCGGCCTCGAGGACTATCTGAAGCGGTTCATCCCGAATTCCGACATCACGGTCGAACTCCTCAACGACAACGTCGTGCTGACCGGAACGGTCGATACGCCGCTCGACGCCAAGCGCGCGGCAGACCTCGCGACCATCTTCGTCACCGGTGGTGAGGCGACCACCGGGCAATTTTCGCAAACCGCCAGCGGCGGCTCCTCTGATGGCGGCGTTGCCATCGACAATCCCGATCGGACGCGACAAACGAGCACGATCGTCAACCTGCTGCAAATCGTCGGCGAAGACCAGGTGATGCTGAAAGTCACCGTGGCCGAGGTTAGCCGCAATGTCATGAAACAATTGGGTGTCAACCTAATCGCCGGCGGCGATGCCAATGGCATCAGTTGGGGCGCGATATCTGAAACTTCATTTGGGCTGGGCAAACCATTGTCTGCCTCAGGAATCGGATTTGGAACGTCGGTCATCGACGGCTACGTCAACGCCATGGAACAGGCCGGCGTAATGAAGACGCTTGCCGAGCCGACGCTCACAGCGGTCTCAGGCGAGAAGGCTACTTTCAAAGTAGGGGGCGAATTCAACATTGTAAGCGGCCGCAGCAGCAACGTCTCAGATGACAATCAGACCGGCCAAGTGACTTACGATATCGAGAAGCTGGAGTATGGCATCGGTTTGGAGTTTCAGCCGGTGGTGCTGTCACCAGGAAGAATCAATTTGAAGGTGCGCACGTCGGTCTCGGAGCCAACCACCGAAGGGTCGGTGCTATTGGAGGCAGGGCCACCGCGGAAAAGTACTGGCTTGTTCGGTGGAATTCTTGACCCGCGTCAGAACTTGCAGGGCACGAACATCCTGTCGATCCGCAAGCGCCTTGCCGACACCACGGTCGAACTGCCGTCCGGCGGCTCGATGATGATCGCAGGCCTGGTGCGCGACGACGTTCGCCAGGCCATCAATGGCCTGCCTGGCCTCTCCAAGGTGCCGGTCCTGGGCACGCTGTTCCGCAGCCGCGACTTCGTCCGCAACGAGACGGAACTGGTCATCATTGTAACGCCGTATCTGTCGCGCCCGGTGGCGCGCAACGAACTGGCCAGGCCGGACGACAACTTCAACGCGGCAAGCGACGGCGCCGGCATGTTCCTCGGTCGAGTCAATCGCGTCTACGGCACCATGAAAACCGACAGACCGGCAGGCCGCTACCACGGCGTCGTCGGCTTCATCTACAAGTGAGGGGGTAGGGGCATGACCGAGGCAGTTTTCGTCGCCACCAGGGCCGCCGGACAACAGCGTTCCGGAACCGCGCGTCTTTTCCTTCCCCTTCTCGCAGCGGGGGCCGTTGCCCTCCTTGGGGGCTGCGCCAGCCGCGACAGCATCACCGTCGGGGCCATTCCGGACGACTATCGCACCAATCATCCGATCGTCATCGCCGAGAAGAACCAGACGATCGACTTTCCGGTGGGTGTGACCGACCGCGGTATCTCGCAGGGCCAGAAGGCGACGTTCGAAGGCTTCCTCAGCGAGTATGATCGCCGCACCGCGCCGCCGATGACGATCCTCGTGCCGGCGGGCGCTGCGAACGACGTTGCCGCAAACGTGGCCGCCAAGGCTCTGCGGCGCGTGGCGCTGAACAACGGCGTGCCGTCGAATCGCGTCACCATCGCCAGTTACCAGGCGACCTATCCCGACGCGGCGTCGCCGGTGCGCGTCTCCTACACGGTCATGCGCGCCCAGACCGACCGCTGCGGCCGCTGGCCGGACGATGTGTTGAACACGGCGGAGAACAAGCACTACGCCAATTTCGGCTGCTCCTATCAGAACAACCTCGCCGCTCAACTCGCCAATCCGGCCGACCTGCTCGGGCCGCGCAAGCAGACCGAGATCGATGCCGAGAACCGCAGCGCGGTTATCGATGTCTATCGCCAGCGGGGCATCTCTGACGAGTTCCTCGGGAACTCCGAAGTCAATTTCTGATCGCGCAGTGACGGGAAGAGCAGGAAGATGAACAACCTCGCCTACGACACCCAGCCCGACCGCGGCGAGCCTTCGCAGCAGGACCTGGCCCAGATGCAGGCGCTGCGGCCGGTGCCGCGGATCTCCATCCAGGCTTTTTGCGAATCCGACAGCGTCGCAGGGCCGATCGAGCGCGCCGGCGAGGACCGGCGGATGGCCAAGGCGCATCTCAAGGTGCACATGGGCGGCATCGAGACGGCGATCGAGGTCTATCGCAGTTCGCCCACGCCTAATCTTATCATCATCGAGACGCGCCGCGAACCGAAAGGCCTGCTCGAGGGGCTGCACGAACTCGCCGAATTCTGCGACCCGTCGTCGAAGGTCGTGGTGATCGGTCACTACAATGACGTCGCGCTTTACCGGGAACTGATCCGTTCGGGGATCTCCGAATACGTCGTTGCGCCGATTTCGATGGCCGACATCGTCAGCGTCATCTCCTCGATCTTCGTCGATCCGGAGGCCGAGCCGATCGGCCGGTCGATCGCCTTCGTCGGCGCCAAGGGCGGTGTCGGCTCGTCGACCGTCGCCCACAACGTGGCCTGGAGCATGTCGACCCTTTTCAAGTCCGAAGTCGTGGTCGCAGACCTCGACCTCGCCTTCGGCACCGCGAACATCAATTTCGATCAGGATCCCGCCCAGGGCATTGCCGAGGCGGTGTTTTCGCCTGAGCGCGTCGACGAGGTCTATCTCGACCGCCTGCTCGCCCAGTGCGCCGAGCACCTGTCCCTGTTGGCGGCGCCGTCTACACTGGAACGGGTCTACGACTTCGACCCCGATGCTTTCTCGCAGATCATCGACACTGCGCAGCGCAGCGCACCGCTGCTGGTGCTCGACGTTCCGCATATCTGGAGCGGATGGAGCAAGACGACGCTGACCCGGGCGGACGAAGTGGTCATCACCGCCACGCCGGAACTCGCCAATCTGCGCAACACCAAGAACCTGGTCGACATGCTGAAGCGGCTCAGGCCCAACGACCCGCCGCCGCGGCTGATCCTCAACCAGGCAGGCGTGCCGAAACGGCCGGAGATTTCCGCCGCCGATTTCGCCGAACCGCTTGGAATCGCGCCGATCTCGGTGATCCCGTTCGAGCCGCTCCTGTTCGGCAATGCCGCCAACAATGGCCGCATGCTCGGAGAGATGGACGCCAAGCACCCGATCGTCCAGACCATCGGCGAGATCGCGCACGTCCTGACCGGCCGCTCCGAGGCGAAGACCAAGAAGCAGTCCGGTCTCGGGGCGATCCTCGGCCGGCTCAAGGCCCGCAAGAAGTGATGCTCGTGGCGGAGGCTTAGCCGATCATGTTTGGCAGAAGAGGTAGCGACGACGGCAACAGGCCCACGCCTGCATTTCGCCCGCTGGCGCCGACGCCGGCACCGGCCGGGGCGACAGGCGACACGCTGGTTGCGCCGCGTCCTGCCGTGCCTGCTCCGGCAGCTCCGGCTGCTCCGCCCAAGCGCGCGCTGGAAACCTCTCCACCACTGGCGCCCGAGCCGCGCAGGGCTCAGCGCGAGCGGAGCGAGAGCTACTACGACACAAAGAGCCAGGTCTTCTCGGCGCTGATCGACACTATCGACCTGTCGCAGCTCGCCAAGCTCGATCCCGAGAGCGCCCGCGAGGAAATCCGCGATATCGTCAACGACATCATCGCGATCAAGAATTTCGCGATGTCGATCGCCGAGCAGGAGGAATTGCTCGAGGATATCTGCAACGACGTGCTGGGCTATGGGCCGCTCGAGCCGCTGCTCGCGCGAGACGACATCGCTGACATCATGGTCAACGGCGCCAAGCAGGTCTTCATCGAAGTCAACGGCAAGGTCGAGCAGACCTCGATCCGCTTCCGCGACAACCAGCAACTGCTCAACATCTGCCAGCGCATCGTCAGCCAGGTCGGCCGCCGCGTCGACGAATCCTCGCCCATCTGCGACGCCCGCCTGCCCGACGGTTCGCGCGTCAACGTGATCGCGCCGCCACTGTCGATCGACGGCACCGCTCTCACCATCCGCAAGTTCAAGAAGGACAAGCTCACCCTCGACCAACTGGTCAAGTTCGGCGCGATCTCGCCGCATGGCGCGGAGGTCCTGAAGATCATCGGACGCGTCCGCTGCAATATCGTCATCTCGGGCGGCACCGGCTCGGGCAAGACCACGCTGCTCAATTGCCTGACCAATTACATTGATCGAGAAGAGCGCGTCATCACCTGCGAGGACTCGGCGGAACTGCAACTGCAGCAGCCCCATGTCGTTCGCCTGGAGACGCGTCCGCCGAACCTCGAAGGCGAGGGCGAGGTCACCATGCGCGACCTGGTCAAGAACTGCCTGCGCATGCGTCCCGAGCGCATCATTGTCGGCGAGGTGCGCGGACCCGAGGTGTTCGACCTGCTGCAGGCCATGAACACAGGCCACGACGGCTCCATGGGCACGATCCACTCCAACAGCCCGCGCGAATGCCTCAACCGTATCGAATCTATGATCGCGATGGGCGGCTTCTCGCTGCCGCAGAAGACTGTGCGCGAGATCATCGTCGGCTCGGTCGACGTCATCATTCAGGCCGCACGACTGCGCGACGGTTCGCGCCGCATCACCCACATCACCGAGGTGATCGGCATGGAAGGCGACGTCATCATCACGCAGGATCTGGTGCTCTACAACATCAAGGGAGAGGACCAGAACGGCAGGCTCGTCGGCCAGCATGTCTCGACCGGCATCGGCCGTCCGCATTTCTGGGATCGCGCCCGCTACTACGGCGAGGAGGCGCGCCTGGCCACCGCGCTGGAATCGATGGAAAAGGGCAGTGACTGACATGCCTGGTGAGGGAAGGTAGCGCGCATGTTCGGCCTCGACATCACCATGCTGCTCTTCGTTCTCCTGGCTGGCCTCAGCGCCGGCCTCGTCGCCTACGCTTTCCTGTTCAGGCGCATGGAGACCGAGACCAACACCCAGCGTCGCCTGTCGACGGTGCAGCAGACCGAGGTCGACCGAAGCCTGGTAAAGGCATCGCGCGACCGGACGGCCGAGATCGCCAAGCGCAAGAAGTCCGTCCAGGATTCGCTGAAGGAGCTCGAGGAAAAGCAGAAGGCCAAGGATCGCAACATCAAGAAGCCGCCGCTCAGGGTGCAGATCCGCCAGGCGGGGATGCAGGTCACGGTCGAGCGCTTCTATGTCTATTCGGCCATCTGCGGCATCGTCACCACGCTCGTCGTCTATCTGGCCGGGGCACCGCTGATCCTCCTGCCCGGTGCCCTGCTGGCCGGCAGCGCTGGCCTTCCCCGCTGGTTCGTGTCTTTCCGGCGTGCGCGCAGGGTCAAGCAATTCCTGAACGAGTTTCCCAATGCCCTCGACATCATCGTGCGCGCGGTGAAATCGGGCCTGCCGCTCAATGACGGCATCCGCCTCATCGCCAACGAGTCGCCCGAGCCGGTGCGCACCGAGTTCCGCCGCATCGTCGAAGCACAGCAGCTCGGCATGTCGATCCCCGATGCCGCCCTGCGCATGACCGAGACCATGCCTTGCCCGGAAGCGGGCTTCTTCGGCATCGTCATCCAGATCCAGAGCCAGGCCGGCGGCAACCTGTCCGAAGCGCTCGGCAACCTGTCGCGCGTGCTGCGTGATCGAAAGAAGATGAAGGCCAAGGTTCAGGCACTGTCGATGGAGGCCAAGGCGTCGGCGGCCATCATCGGCGCGCTGCCGATCATCGTTGCCCTGCTCGTCTATCTGTCGAGCCCCAACTACATCATGCCCCTGTTCGTCACGAGCACGGGCAACCTGATCCTGGGCGTCTCGGCCATCTGGATGTCGATCGGCATCTTCGTGATGCGCAAGATGATGAATTTCGAGGTCTAGGCGATCATGACCGATCAAGTCGTCAAAGCACTCACCGATCCGTCGTTCCTCATTGCATTGCTGGTCGGCGTCGCGGTCTTCGCCACCATGTTCACGGTCATGCCCTCGCTGAGCGGCAACCAGCTCAAGTCCCGCATGAAGTCCGTCGCCCTCGAGCGCGACGAGCTCCGCGCAAAGCAGAGAGCCCGCCTGGCAGCCGAAACCGGGCGTCGACGCCAGGGTCTGCGCGAGCAGCAGTCGGTGGGCATGCGCAGCATCGTCGAGCGGCTCGACCTTCGCCGCGCGCTCGTCGACGAAGGTACCCTCAATTCGCTCAAGGTCGCGGGCTTCCGCGGACAGAACCCGTTGACACGGTTCCTGTTCTTCCGCCTGGTGCTGCCCTTTGTCGGCTTTGCGCTCGCTGCCGTATACGTTTTCCTGCTCGGCGGGCTCGCCGAGAAGCCGATGCTGATGAAGGTCCTTGCCTGCATCATCGCGGCTTATGCCGGCTTCTACGCGCCGGTCCTCTACGTGAGCAACCGCGCGACCAAGCGCAAGCAGTCGATTCAGATGGCCTGGCCCGACGCGCTCGACCTGATGCTGATCTGCGTCGAGTCGGGCATGTCGGTCGAGGCGGCGCTGCGCAAGGTCGCCGACGAGATCGGGGCGCAGTCGGTCGATCTCGCCGAGGAGTTCGTGCTCACCAATGCCGAGCTTTCCTATCTCACCGAACGCCGCGCTGCCTATGAGAACCTGGCCGCCCGCACGGGGCTCGACTCGGTCAAGTCGGTGACCCAGGCGCTGATCCAGGCCGAGCGCTACGGCACGCCCGTCGCCCATGCGCTGCGCGTGCTTGCGAGCGAAAGCCGCGACATGCGTCTGAACGAGGCGGAAAAGAAGGCGGCGGCCTTGCCACCGAAGCTCACCGTGCCGATGATCCTGTTCTTCCTGCCGGTGCTGTTCGCCATCATCCTGGGGCCGGCGGGCATCCAGATCAGCGAGCGCGGGCTCTTTGGCGACAAGCAGCAGTCGAGCAGCGATCAATAGACCTTGGAAATGCAAAGGCCGCGTCCTGTTACGCGGCCTTTTTGGCATTTCCGGACGTCTTGTGGACGTCAGTTGGTGGTGGGCTTGTCTTCCGCCTTGATCTGGTTCCAGGCGTTCTGCTGGGCCAGCATCGAGCGCAGGTAGTTGACGTTGGCCTGCGCCTGCTCGGGTGAAAGTTCCTGGCCAGCAATCTTCTCGGCCTCGTCGAAGCGCCCCTGCAGGCCCACTGCCAGCGCGAGGTTCTGGCGCACGCGGCTGTCGGCGCCCGGCTGTGAGGCTGCCGAGCGAAGGTAGGTTTCCGCCGACTTGAGATCGCCCTCGAGCACATAGGACATACCCAGGTTCGACAGCACGCTGGGTTCGTTCGGCTTGAGGTCGAGAGCCTTGCGATAGAGGCCGCGCGCCTCGGGCGTCTGGCCAAGCTGGTCGAGAATGGCGGCTTCGGCCGAGACCAGCTTCCAGTCCGGATATTCCGGCGTCTGTGCACGACGCACGGCGTCGAGCGCCGACTGCAGCTCGCCCGATGCGGCAAGCGCCTTGCCGTAGGCGGCCAGCACGTCCCGGTCCTTCGGGTAGCCGATGGCGAGCTTGCGCATGACGGCGAGCGACTGGTCGGTCTGCCCCTTCATCTGGAGCACCGAGGCATACTGCAAGGCTATCGGTTTGTTGTTGGGATCGCCGGCGTAGGTGCGCCCGAGCGATTCGGAAGCCCCCTGCAACTCGCCGGCGGACATGGTCGCGGTCGGTTTGCCGGCGCGCGCGATCGAACCCGTGGTCATCTTGCTGGTGGTGCAGCCGGCGACGCCAGCCATGAGCAGCGTTGCGAAAGCCACCTTCGCGAGGCGTTTTCCCGTTGCGTTCATCGAGCGATTGGTCAACATCGGCGACGGCTCTCCATGGTCTGCGTGGCCGTTCGCCGGCCATCTCCCCGCCTTGGAGAAATAATCTGTTAACCCTAACGGATGGTTAAGGGCGCACGATGCGCCGCTCCGTCCGACATCGAAGGAAGCCGAAATGCCGGTCGAATTGCTCGACAAGAAGCCAGCCGATTCCCTGCCGATCCATCTCGTGGCCAAGGACGGGCTGGACGCCGCCGGTTTCGACCCGTCGATCCTGGCCTGGGCCAATGCCAATGGCTTCTCCGGTGAAGCCGGCAGGGTGCTTGTGCTGCCCGGCAGCGACGGCAACGCGGCGGGCGCCCTGTTCGGCACCGGCCTGCAGGAGAACGGCCTCGGCTTCGGTACGCTGGCCCGCGCCCTGCCGCAGGGCAACTGGCACTTCGCCGGGCAGCCGGCGCACCCGGAACTTGCGGCGCTCGGCGTTGCGCTCGGCAACTACGTGTTCACCCGCTACGGCAAGAAGCCGGGCAGGGACCTCAGCCTGGTCTTACCATCGGGCACTGACGCCGGGCGGCTGAAGCGGATCGTGGACTCCGTCTTCCTCGTACGCGACCTGGTCAACACGCCGACCAACGACATGTTGCCTTCGGCGCTTGAGGACGCGGTGAGGACGCTTGCCGCCCGCCATGGCGCGGAGGTCGGCGTCACCGTCGGCGATGACCTGCTTGCCCGCAACTTCCCGATGATCCATGCGGTCGGACGCGCGTCCGCCGACGCGCCGCGCCTGATCGACCTTACCTGGGGCCCCCAGGATGCGCCCAAGGTCACGCTCGTCGGCAAGGGCGTGTGCTTCGACACGGGCGGCCTGGACATCAAGCCGGCGAGCAGCATGCTTCTGATGAAGAAGGACATGGGTGGTGCGGCAAACGTGCTCGGGCTTGCCGCGATGATCATGGGCGCCAGGCTCAACGTCCGCCTGCGCGTACTGATCCCCGCCGTCGAGAATGCGATCTCGGCGAATGCCTTCCGTCCCGGCGACGTGCTGCAGACCCGCAAGGGACTCACCGTCGAGATCGGCAATACCGATGCGGAGGGCCGCCTCGTCTTGGGCGATGCGCTGGCTCTCGCCGACGAGGAACAGCCGCAGCTGCTGGTCGACATGGCGACGCTTACGGGGGCGGCTCGTGTGGCTCTCGGGCCGGACCTGCCGCCCTTCTACACCGACGACGACGCGCTGGCCGCCGAACTGGCGGCCGCTTCCGCGGAAGTCGAGGACCCGATCTGGCGCATGCCTTTGTGGAAGCCCTACGACACCAAGCTGTCGTCCAAGGTGGCCGACATCAACAACGTCAATTCGGACGGCTTTGCCGGTTCGATCACGGCGGCGCTGTTCCTCAAGCGCTTTGTCGAAAGGACCTCGAGTTGGGCCCATTTCGACATTTTCGCCTGGAACCCGACCGAACGTGCCTACGGCCCGATCGGCGGCGAGGCCCAGGCGATTCGCGCGCTGGAAAAAGTGATCTCGGCTAGATTCGGCTGACGCCCCTCCGGAAGAGTGGCGGTCCACAGTGGCTCGCCCGAGCCGCCTTGTCATCGCCACCTTTTCGCTTTTGGATGAAACGGAACCGAAACAATTCCCGTGGATGCTGGCGCCATGCCGATAGCATTGCGTCCGAGTCAGTCGCTGAGGCTGCTTCAGCAGTTTGCCCTTTCCGAGGTGCGTGACGATGCGCCTGACCTGACGCTGCGCCAGATGGCGATCCTGCTCACCATCTATCTCGATCCGCCGCCGCATACTGTGCGCGGGCTGGCCGCGAAGCTCAATGTCAGCAAGCCCGTCATCACCCGCGCGCTCGACAGCATGGGCGCCCTCAAGCTGGTGTCGCGCCACCGCGACGAACTAGACAAGCGTAACGTGCTGATACGGCGGACCGTGCAAGGCGCGCTCTATGTCGAGCGTTTGGGCGATGCTATCATCGCCAAAGCAATGGAGCTTCCGATTTGACTGCCCGCGACAGCCGCCTTCACGCCTTCCGTCCCGATCTCGCAGACCTTCGCCTCAAGGGTGAGGTGGCGGCCGATCGTTTCGTTGCCGGACGGCCGGCCCGCGTGTCTGTGGCGGTCGCCGATGTCCGCAAGGGCCCCCGGTCCGATTCGGGCCTCAACACGCAGTTGCTCTTCGGCGACGACGTGCTGGTCTTCGAGGACGTTGAGGGTTACGCCTGGCTTCAGTCCGAGCGCGACGGTTATGTAGGTTATGTCGCGGCTGGCGACCTTTCCCCGCGCGGGGCAGAACCCACTCATGTCGTCGTCGCGACGCGTACCTTCATCTATCCTGGGCCGGACATGAAGCTTCCGCGCACCGGCGCCCTGTCGATCGGCTCGCGGATTTCAGTGACCGGTCAGGCGGAGACACGCGGTACGCACTATGCCCTCTTGCCCTCGGGCGAAGCCGTGGTCGCCCAGCATCTGGCGCCGCTCGGAACCAAGGCGGAAGACTTCGTTTCGGTTGCGGAACGGCTGATCGATACGCCTTATCTCTGGGGCGGATCGAGCGCCTTCGGCATCGATTGCTCCGGCCTGGTGCAACTTTCGATGCTCATGACCGGCCGCGACGTGCTGCGCGATTCCGACATGCAGGCCGAAGCCCTGGGTGCGCCGCTCGACCCGGGCAACGACTGTTCCGCGCTGCGGCGCGGCGACCTGGTGTTCTGGAAGGGCCATGTCGCGATCATGACGGACCCGAATTTGATGATACACGCCAACGGCCACACCATGACCGTGGCCCGAGAAGGGCTGCGCGAGGCGATTGCCCGCATCGGCTATCTCTACGGCGGACCGACCGGCTTCCGGCGGCCCTGAGACGTCCTGTTACCCTGCAAGCGGTTTCAGATTGGCGCCTTGCAGCACTTCGGCCGAGCCGATGCCTATCCGCTTAACCAGCGCCGTCGCCTGGACCATGGTGATGTCGAGCGGGCGGACACGGTCGGACGAGAAGTACATCACATTGCCGGACAATGGCGTCGGCGCCTGCGGCAGGAAGACCGCCACCCAGCCATCACCAATCGGTTCGATCACATAGCCGATCTGCCATCCGTCCTCGATGCTGACGAGGGCCGGCTTCATGCCTTCGGTGTTCTCGAACTGCATGAATCCCTCGGCCATGGTCTTGACCATGCGGTATTGCGGCAGGCCGCCCATCAGCGAGCCCTCGAACCAGCCCGACAGGCGCGTGCCCAATGCCGTGCGCGCGACCATGCCGGCGATGAAGGAGACGATGATCAGGGCTGCTACCGCGAGCAAGGTTACCGTGCCGACGCCGGCAACCGCACCCATCTGGTCGAGGCCGAGCTGCTTCTCGATCGGCCGTACCGCTCGTACGGCAAGGCGCATCGCGTGGCTGAGGACGAGTGAAATCAGCGCGACCGGGAGGAGGAACAGCACGCCGCCTATGATCGTGGTCTTGAGGAAGTCCTTCATGATTGCACCCTGGTTGCAGCCAATTGAACGGAGATCGACGTCAGGACCCGGCACGGGCGGTCGGGAAGAATGAGCTCCTCAGTAGCCGGCCTCGCGGTCGACGATGTTGTCGAGCGCCTCGCCGCGCTCGTATGCGTCCATCTGCCTGAGCATCGGCGCGACGAGGTGTGCCGGATCCGACGTGGCGGCCGCATGCGGCGTGACGAATACCTTCGGATGCGCCCAGAGCGGACTGGTCTTTGGCAGTGGCTCGACCTCGAATACGTCGAGGCTGGCTTCTTTCAGAGTCCCGTCGTCGAGCGCGCGAGCAATGTCGGCATCGCGCTGCAATCGGCCGCGTCCTGCATTAACGAGAACCGCTCCGCCCAGGCCGTTGCGGCGGCGCAGTTCCTTGAGCAGACCGTAGTTGATGATGCCCTGGGTTGCCTTGGTCAGCGGCAACAGGACGACGAGAATGTCCGTCGCATTGAGGAAGGGGACGAGCCCGGCATCACCGCTGAAGGTGGTGATACCAGGCATCTCCTGTGGTCGCCGGCTCCAGCCATTGACCCGGAAGCCGATACCATTGAGCACGTTCGCGCCGGCACGGCCCAGATTGCCGAGGCCCATGATGCCGACGGAGATGTCCTCCGCCGGCCGCTGCGGCGGCTCGTGCCAGATCTTCTTGCTCTGCTGGGCGCGGTAGAGTTGGCCCTGGCGGTGATGGTCGAGCACGCGCCAGAGCACGTATTCGACCATGTGCTGGGTCAGGTTGTCGGCGACCGCGCGCACGATCGGCACATCAGGCAGGGCCGGGTCCGCAAAGACATGGTCGACGCCGGCGCCGATCGAGAAGATCACCTTGAGATTGGGGAGCTTGGCGAGCACGCCCGGCCGCTGCTTCCACACGACCGCATATTCGATCGACGGGTCCGCAGCACCATCCGGCTCAAGCACGACCTCGCGCTCCTCGGACAGCATCTCGTACCATCGCTGCGGGTTGAAGCCTGTGATCGAAAGGAGAATCTTGCCCTTGCCCGCCATGCCTTCCATGCCCTGCTATTCGCTCACCACGCCGGTCGGCGCGGTCTCGATCCTGAATGCCGCCGAGATCAGCGCCCGAGTGTAGTCGGTTTGCGGCCGCTCGAAAATCTGCTCCGACGGACCCGCCTCGACCACCTTGCCATTGCGCATGACGATGACGTGGTTGGCGAGAGCCCGCACCACCTTGAGGTCATGGCTGATGAACAGATAGGCGAGGTCGTGCTTGGCCTGGAGACTGCGCAGCAGGTCCACCACCTGCGCCTGCACGCTCATGTCGAGCGCCGAGGTCGGCTCGTCGAGCATGACGAAGCGGGGCTTCAGAACCATGGCGCGCGCGATGGCGATGCGCTGGCGCTGGCCGCCTGAGAATTCGTGCGGATAGCGGAAGCGGGTCTCGGGATCCAAGCCGACCTCACGCAGGACGTCGACCACATGGCGGTCACGCTCCTCGGCCTTGAGGCTGGGCTCGTGGATCTTCAGCCCTTCCTCGATGATGTCGGCGACCGACATGCGCGGGCTGAGCGAACCATAGGGGTCCTGGAAGACGATCTGCAACTCGCGCCGGAGCGGGCGCATGGCGTTGAAGCTCAGCCTGTCGATCTCGCGGCCATTGAAGTCGATCCGGCCCTTGGACGAGATCATGCGCGTGAGCGCGAGGCCCAGCGTCGTTTTGCCCGAGCCGGATTCGCCGACGACGCCGACCGTCTGGCCCGCGCGCACGGCGACGTCGATGCCGTCCACGGCCTTCACATGGTCGACGGTGCGGCGGAAGAAGCCCTGCTTGATGGGGAACCAGACCTTGACGTCCGTCCCCGACATCACCGTCTTCGCCGACGGGTCGGCGGCCGGCGGCCGGCCCTTGGGTTCGGCGGCAAGCAGATGGCGTGTGTAGCTGTGCTGCGGGTTTGCGAAGATTTCCTTGGTCGGGCCGGCCTCGACGATCTGCCCGCGGGTCATGACGCAGACCCTGTCGGCGATGCGGCGGACGATGCCGAGATCGTGGGTGATGAACAGCATCGACATGCCCTTGCGGGCCTTGAGTTCGGCGAGCAGTTCGAGGATCTGCGCCTGCACCGTCACGTCGAGGGCGGTTGTCGGCTCGTCCGCGATCAGAAGGTCCGGTTCGTTGGCGAGCGCCATGGCGATCATGACGCGCTGGCGCTGGCCTCCCGAAAGCTGGTGCGGATAGGCGTCGAGGCGCTTCTTCGGATCGCGGATGCCGACCTCTTCGAGCAGTTCGATCGTCCGCTCCCGCGCCTGCCGGTCGCCCATGCCCTGGTGCAGCGAGAGGATCTCGACGATCTGCCGCTCGATGGTGTGCAGCGGGTTGAGCGAGGTCATCGGCTCCTGGAAGATCATGGTGATCTTGTTGCCGCGGACCTTCCTCAGCGCGTTCTCGTCCAGCGAAAGCAGGTCCTGGCCGTCGAAGACGATGCGCCCGGTGGGGTGGCTGGCCGGCGGATAGGGCAGGAGTTTTAGCACCGACAGGGCCGAGACCGACTTGCCCGAGCCGGATTCGCCGACGAGCGCCAGCGTTTCGCCCTTGGCGATGTCGAAGGAGATGCGGTCGACGGCCATGGTCGTCATGCCGCCTTGCGCAAAGGCGACGGAGAGGTCCTGGACGGAAAGCAGAGGGGAGGTCAAATGGCGGCCTCGATGTCAGTCATGCGGAAATCATCGCCCTTGAAAAGGAGCGGCTCGCGGCGGGCCTTGGCAAGCGCATAGGCAAAGCAGTCGCCGAGGTTGAGCCTTGCCGGATGGTTACCCCTGCCGAATTGCCGGTAGGCTTCGCGGGCAAGCAGTGCTTGTTCGGGGGTAACGTCGACAAGCCGTACGTTCATACGAGAGATGATTTGGTCCAGCTTGTCAGAGGTGACGGCCATGTCGCCGCGATCAACCCGCAGCGCGACCTCCAGATAGTTGACTGGAGACAGGGCAACTGTGTCGGCCTGTTCGGTCAGAACATCAGCGAAGCGGTACTCCTCTGGTTCCTTGAGCAGAATTGCCAAAATGGCCGAAGCATCGACTATCATTTCGGCAATCCGAATTCGTCGTACAGGTCCGAATGGTCGCTGGTCACGCCAGGAGGTGGCGGCGGGAGCGAATCGAGGATTTCGCGCAACCGGCGTTTTCTCTCCGCGACATCCCGATCACGGCGCAAACGCTCCAGGCGCTCCTCGAGGGCTGCCTGGATTGCCGACGTCATCGTCTCGCCGGTCTCCTCGGCCAATTCCCTGGCCAGGCGCTCGACGGTCGCATTCTTGATGTTCATGCCCATGTCTTGCTCCATGGTAGAAAACTCAAGAAATTATACCATAGGCGCGCGCTCACCTGAACGTCTTCCTCGGGTCGAAGGCGTCGCGCACGGCCTCGCCGACGAAGATGAGCAGCGACAGCATCAGCGAGATGACGACGAAGCCCGACAGGCCGAGCCAGGGTGCATTGAGATTGCGCTGGCCCTGCTTGAGCAACTCGCCGAGCGATGCCGACCCGGGCGGCAGGCCGAAGCCGAGGAAGTCGAGCGAGGTCAGCGTCGAGATCGAGCCGTTCAGGATGAAGGGCATGAAGGTCAGCGTCGCGACCATGGCGTTGGGCAAAAGGTGGCGGAAGATGATCGTGCGGTTGGGCACACCGAGCGCGCGCGCCGCATTCACATATTCGAAATTGCGCGCACGCAGGAACTCGGCGCGCACGACGCCGACGAGAGCCACCCAGGAAAACAGGAGCATCAGGCCGAGCAGGATGAAGAAGCCCGGCGGCAGCACGGCGGCGACGATCAGCAGCAGGTAGAGGACCGGGATCGCCGACCAGATCTCGATGAAACGCTGGAAGAGAAGGTCGGTCCAGCC
The DNA here is from genome assembly GCA_001724355.1 of Mesorhizobium sp. SCN 65-20. Lineage (GTDB taxonomy): Bacteria > Pseudomonadota > Alphaproteobacteria > Rhizobiales > Rhizobiaceae > Aminobacter. Next base: position 37,270 of record MEEF01000025.1, read on the forward strand.
GCCGAAATAGCCCTGGAGCGCCCCGGCTGACACGCCGATCACGGCGGAGCCGACGGTAAGGATCAGTCCGAACAGCACGGAGATGCGGAAGCCGTAGATGACGCGGGCGAGCACGTCGCGCGCCTGGTCGTCGGTGCCCAGCCAGTTCCAGTTGCCGACGGTGCAGTTGGGGTCGTCCACCCCCAGTGGATAGCGCTGGCAGCGCACGTCCTTGGGGTACATCCAGGATGGCTTGGCGGGTGCAGCTTCGGGAATTTCGTTGTTGGTGGTGCGGTAGGAATAGCGGATCGGCGGCCAGATCATCCAGCCCTTGGCGGCGATCGCATCCTGCACCACCGACATGCGGTAGTCGGTGACGGGCAGGAAGCCTTCGTCGCCGAGGAAGGTCTCCTCCGGAAAGTCGGTGATGAGCGGCGAATAGAACTGGCCGTCGAAGCGGATCAACAGCGGCCTGTCGTTGGCGATCAGCTCGGAGAAGAGCGACAGCACGAACAGGACCAGGAAGATCCAGAGCGACCAATATCCGCGCCGGTGGGCCTTGAAGTTCTGCCAGCGCCGCTTGTTGAGCGGCGAGAGCCGGGGGCGCTTGGTCTGCGCGGCGGCGACATCGACGGTGGACATCAGACGTCCCTCCGCTCGAAGTCGATTCTAGGGTCGATCCACGTATAGGTGAGGTCGGAGATCAGGCCGACGAAAAGGCCCATGAGAGAGAATATGTAGAGGTTGGCGAAGACCACCGGGTAATCGCGGTCGAGCACCGAGCGGAAGCCCAGCAGGCCGAGGCCGTCGAGCGAGAAGATGTTCTCGATCAGCAGCGAGCCGGTGAAGAAGGCCGAGATGAAGGCGCCGGGGAAGCCGGCGATGACGATCAGCATCGCATTGCGGAACACGTGCCCGTAGAGCACCTGCCGCTGCGACAGTCCCTTGGCGCGGGCGGTGACCACATATTGCTTGCGGATCTCGTCGAGGAACGAGTTCTTGGTGAGCAAGGTCGTCGTCGCGAAGGCCGACAGCACCAGTGCGGTCAGCGGAAGCGTCACGTGCCAGAGATAGTCCAGCACCTTGCCGCCGAGCGACAGGTCGCTGAAGTTTTCCGAGGTCAGGCCACGCAGCGGGAACCAGTTGAAGAAGGACCCGCCCGCAAACAGCACCATCAGCAGGATGGCGAACAGGAAAGCCGGAATAGCATAGCCGATGATGACCACGCCGCTGGTCCAGATGTCGAAGGTCGATCCGTCCTTGACCGCCTTGCGGATGCCGAGCGGGATGGAGATGAGGTAGGAAAGCAGCGTGATCCAGATGCCGAGGGAGATCGAGACCGGCATCTTCTCCAGGATCAGGTCCAGCACCGAGATGTCACGGAAGTAGCTTTCGCCGAAATCGAAGCGGGCATAGTCCCAGAGCATCTTGAAGAAGCGCTCGAGCGGCGGCTTGTCGAAGCCGAACTGCTGCTCCAGCTTGGCGATGAATTCAGGATCGAGCCCCTGCGCCCCGCGATACTTGGACGTGGCTTCGCCTACAGTGGGGTCGAAATTCGTGGCGCCGGCGTCGCCGCCGCCACCCGACAGCCTGTCGCCGGCGTCGCCGCCCTGGCCGGTCAGCTTGGCGATCACCTGCTCGACCGGTCCACCCGGCGCGAACTGCACGACTGCAAACGATATCGCCATGATGCCGAACAGTGTCGGGATCATCAGCAGCAGGCGGCGCAGGATATAGGCGCCCATCAGTTGTTACCCTCCACCTTGTGGGGAGGGTCGGCGAACCGTCTGAGCGAAGCGAAGACAGTGAGACGGGGTGGGGGTATCGCCCTGGCATCACCCCCCCCCCCCCCC